>JAAZNW010000022.1 GCA_012798065.1 Chloroflexota bacterium | reverse complement strand
TACAGGCTATTCTTGGCATCATCATCCAGGTCATAATTTAACAATCCGCCCCACCCTCGCCTGATCCCTACAACTTTATAGCCTAAGTCAAAAGCGCTCATGACAAAAGATTTAATTGCCGGGTTCAGGCCTGGAACGTCACCTCCACCAGTAAGTATGCCAATCGTTTTGGTCATCGGTCAGTCACTCCTGCAAGAGAAATAATTACGCCGCCGGCGCTTCCAGCACCGGAATTGTGATCAGGCACTCCACGCCCAACTCAGGTGTTGTCTGGATGTTGAAAGTCCCTCCAAGCAGCCCTACCCTCTCTTCGATCAAGTTCAATCCCAGCCCATCTTCTTCCTTTAATTCTTCCGAAGAGAACTCTTTCCCATTGTCCATCACGGTTAAGAGAATTTTTGAATGATCAAGCGTGAGAATTACCTCGATTTTCAGGTCTCCTATTGCAGCCTGGTTTCGTTTAATCGAATTCGCTACCAATTCTTGAATCGTTCGAAAAACAAACACTTCAAGATAGGGTTCCAGTTTTTTCTCACTGCCATTTAAGGTTAAAAGGATCTGTGTTCCAGTGGTTTCCTGTAAGTTGGCGACATACTTACGCAAGGTTGGTGTCAGGCCCAGGTCATCCAACATCATCGGTCGCACTTCGCTCACAAAGTTGCGAATTTTTTGAAAAGCGCCCATCGCTGAGCTTTTCAGTTTGTCCAATTCATCTCTGGCTTTGGCTGGATCGATATCGAACAATTTTGTTGCAATTTCTGCCTGAACAATAAAGTTAGATAACGCCTGAGCAGGACCATCATGCATTTGCCGGGACAATCTCTGCCGCTCTGCCTCCTGTGCCGTGATCATCATTTCGAGTGTTTCAATACTTTTATGCTTGAATTTACTGTCAAAGCCGGCGATGCTGTTCTGCAAAGAGCTTACCTTTAACTTCTCCAGCAGGTCCCTTTTCGATTCGAGGTGGTTCAGTTGTTCCTGAAATTTTTCTACCTGCCCTCGCATCAGCAAGAAGCGTTGTTGTGAATCCATCGCCTCAATATACGCGTCTCGTAATTCTTCTTTGGTAGATCGTTCTAATGTGTCTGTAACCTTTTGCAGCTGGGAGGTTACCATTGATGCACGTTGGGTCAGTCGGTTGATCTCGGTCTGACTTTGTTCCAAGGTTTGCGTTACTTCTTTGATCAATTGATTGGTTGAGTCAAGTTGCTTTTCGATTTCTTCTAAGAAATCTATTGCTCCCTCGCCATTCTCAAGATTCGGATTATCCATGTCGTCTCCCGAATTTCCTACCGGTGTCCGTTTTTAACTGCTTAAGTATAGCATATTGAATAATCGCTTTATTTTCCTTTACACGTTTGATAACGCTCCAGTTTTCTGAAACCATAAAAGCCCATAATCCGGTCAAGACGGATTTTCAATCCCACTGGGAATCGAAAACTTCTCGCTGCGTAGAACCCACCATCTTACCCAATAATAAAAAACCAGTATGGTCAAAGGTTGTACCACATAGAGAATAATTCTTGATAGCACAATCGAAATTCCCGAAAAGAATAACCCAGAGAAAATCCAGCTCAGGATAAAAAGAAATATTGGGAGAAGGAGAATGCTAAAGGATATTCTTTCGTTCCACGTACTTAAGAATAATAAAGTAATGATAATCATCGCTGGCAGGTACAGAGTTGTGTGTTCAATGTGCATACCAACCCCGAACCAGGGAAGCAAGGTAAATAATAAACCTATGTTCCAGATGATTTTCTTTTTTCCTTGAAATCGCACCACAATCCACTCCAATATCAGTAATATGGTTATCACCAGGTTTTTCAGCAAGGTTAAGCGCAAAGTCATAGGGTTATCCAACGATGGCAGCGGTTCCAAAGGATTAATCCCGAAATGAGAAATGATCACCCGTAGATAGGAGATGGACCAATCAGGGATTAAAAGAATACTAAAACCCATTAATAAAATAAAAGTGCCAAAAAACCATCCAACAATCCGCTTTCTTCCCCGTATTGCCGCCCAAATAAGCAATAGCAACACACCCGGGTAAAACAATTCAGCTTTAATGAGCGAAAAATTGAGCAATAATCCAGCAGCTTCATCGGACTGTCGGGTAATCAACGAAACAGCCAGAACAAAAAAGAACAACGCTGTAAGAGTCTGGCTGCCATTGAGAATTGCACTAATGGATGGTAGCGAAAATCCGCATAAAATGATCAGAACCAATATGACGCTGGTTTTTTTCTTTATTTTGAGCTGGCCTGATAATAACCATACCATCGCTATCCAGGCAACTTCCTGGAAAGTCATCCACAGAGCACGCGCGACTTTGAATTCTCCGACTAAACTGAAAGGGGTGAGGGGAATGATCGCAAAGAGCGGGGCGGTAAAGCGAAACTCTTCATTATCAGCTGGTTCAAGCGCCTGGTTTATCGCCTCAGCGGTTCTTGCGATCGAGATCTCTGAGTACGGGTTCACACCATCCTTGATATAAATACGGGTTGCGTACCAGTGGGCGAAAAAGTCATAACCGCCACTATTGGCTTTGACAAAAGCAAAATTGCCAAAGAATAGAGCCACCATCAATAAAAGAATGAAAGCGAGCAACAGATACAAACGCTTAGTCGTGATAAGCTTGATCATCATCCAACCTTATTCAAATCAGCAGAGAAATATTATACTCTTCGAGGGAGACCCAGGCGGCTTTTGGTTTTGATTTTATGCTGTTACAGGCGTTTATGATAAACGCGGTGCGTCTTATAAAATTCACCACCGGCCATGGTCATATCTTTACGCATTTGCACAGCGGTTTCTGCCACCTGCGTTAACTCCCAGTGGGTAAACCCGAATTCCTTGATGGTTTTCTGCATCTCATGGTAAAGAAGGGCGTTGCCACCTCTCCCATGATATTCAGGCAATACACCCGCGCCATTCATTGAGACCCAATCCGTATTTCTTAACGATATTAACATATCCACAATACTGAATGGCGTGATCCGACCGTGATGGCGTTGTAACGCTTTCGAAATATCAGGAAACGCAACGAAGAAGCCTACAATCCTTTCTTCATAAGTAATGATCTTCACAAGTTTCGGGTTGACTACATCCAGTAAGTTACGTAACAGTAAGTCGATCTCGCCCTTGGTCATGGGATAGTATTCCCAGTTATGTATAAAGGTATTGTTGTAAGCCGCGCCAAGCTCATCAGCGATTTCTTTTATTTGTTTTTTATGCTTAAAATGGATGATTTGAAATTTTCCTCTTTCGAGTACCCGGCGCGCAACCTCTGCCATTTTTTCGGGGAATTGAAATTTATCGCGGTGAAGGTAACAAGAAGCAAAATCGACCTCTTTTTCAAAACCAATGTTCTCCAGTAGTTTGGGGTAATACGGAAAATTGTAATTCATCATTGTCATCATCTGATGATGTTCGAAGCCTTTAATAAGAATGCCATACCCGTCAAAGGCAGATAGGCCTTTTGGTCCAACAATATCTTCCATTCCTCGTTCCTGGCAATATTCAAAGGCCCGTTCGAAAAGTTTCCCGGCGACTTCTTGGTTATCAATACTATCGAAAAAGTAAAATTGTCCCTTCTTGACCTTATGGTACTGGTTAAATAAATAATTAATGAAAACCGCAATTCTTCCGACTACCTTCCCATCGCTTAACGCCACAAAAAAATCACCATCTGAGTGCTCAAAAAATGGATGCTTTTTTTTGTTCATCATCACGCGTATATCTGCCCTGAATGGCGGGCAAAACTGAGGGCAGCTTTGGTACAAATCGTATTGAAATTGGATGAAACGGTTAACTTCGCTCGCTGAGTCCAGGTTCACTTTTTCTATCGTTATCATTTCATCCTCGAGTTTCTGGAATTTGGGAATATCAAAAGTATACTTGATTATTCCGCTGTGATCAGCAAATCTTCATTACAGGTTTTAAAAAACAGATTGGTAAAATAAACCACTATCATTTATCATTAGTCATAAGAATATTACCTGGAGGGTATCAATGGATAAGTTCATCATCAACGGCGGTATCCCGCTTCATGGAGAAGTTACCCCTGGGGGAAATAAAAATGCCGCGCTTCCGCTTCTATCCGCATGCCTGCTTTCAGAAGAACCGGTAACCTTGCGGAATGTCCCTGACATTAAGGATGTTCAGATTATGGGTGAACTGATTCAGAGCCTGGGCGTGGAGATCAAAAAGTTAGAAGCAACAACCTGGCAAATCCACGCAAAAGAGATTCATCCAACTGACCTTGACCCTGACCTGTGCAGGAAAATCCGAGCCTCTATCCTCCTGGCAGGCCCTGTGGTAGCAAAAACTGGAAATTTGCAGTTGCCCCCCCCCGGCGGAGATGTCATCGGTAGACGCCGTGTGGATACCCATTTACTCGCCCTCGAAAAACTTGGTGCTGAAGTCCATTATGACCGCGCTTTTAAATTCAAAGCAAAGGGGTTAAAAGGGGCTGATATTCTATTGGATGAAACAAGCGTCACAGCCACTGAGAACGCCATCATGGCCAGTGTGCTCGCCAGGGGAATGTCCATCATCCGAAACGCTGCCAGTGAACCTCACGTCCAGGATTTATGCCATCTGTTAAACGCGATGGGTGCGAAAATCAGCAATATCGGTTCCAATACTTTGAACATTGAAGGTGTACCCGCGCTCCATGGCGCAGATTTTGAAATCGGTCCGGATTATTTGGAGGTCATCAGTTTTGTTGGCGCTGCGGCGGTAACGCGGGGTGAAATTACCATTAAGAATGCGGGTGTTCAATACCTGGATATGATCAGGCTCGTTTTCAAGCGGCTGGGTGTTGTTTGGGAAGAACGCGGAAATGACCTGTATGTGCCTTCCAATCAAAAACTGATGATCGAACCCGATCTGGGTGGCGCAATTCCAACAATCAATGTGATGCCCTGGCCAGCGTTCCCAACTGACTTGATGAGTATCGCCATCGTCACCGCCACTCAATCACAGGGCACCGTTCTATTCCATGACTGGATGTATCCTTCACGTATGTTCTTCACTGATAAACTGGTTGCTATGGGCGCGCAAATCGTCCTGTGCGACCCTCACCGTTGCATTGTTCAGGGCCCTACCCCATTGGCAGGCGAGAAGATGGAAAGCCCAGATATTCGCGCGGGTATGGCGCTTGTGTTGGCGTCTCTTTCTGCCCATGGTCAATCGATCATTCGCAATGTCAACCAGATCGACCGAGGTTATGAAAAAGTTGAAGAAAAGCTCCGCAATCTCGGAGCTGATATCATTAGAACAACTGAAGAATAAGTCGTTTAGCTGACAGACACCAATAATTATTTTTGCTCGAGTGCTGTTAAAAACTGTTCAACAGCTTCACGCATATTGGGTTCAGGTAGAGCGCCAATCTGGCGATGAATGATTTTTCCACCGTGAATAAAAAACACGGTGGGAATGCTCTGCACGCCATATTTTAAGGCATACTCAGGGTTTTCGTCGGTATTGACCTTCGCCACCAGGATTTTGCCGGCGAAGTCAGCGGCAATTTTTTCCAGGACAGGCGCTATCATTCTGCATGGACCGCACCACGGCGCCCAAAAATCCACTAAGATTGGCAACGGAGACTGTAAAACTGCCTTCTCAAACGTCTGATCCGTTACATGAACAGGTTCTTTAATCATCGTCTTCTTCTCCAAAAATCGTGACGTGTTCTTATTTTCTTTTATAATCTACAAACCTGTAACCCACCCCGCGCTCGGTAAGAATATATACAGGGTTTGCGGGATCTTTTTCAAGTTTTTGTCTTAAATAATTCACATAAAGGCGCACATAATGGGGTTCATCACGATATTCATATCCCCATACCTTGGCTAATATTTGATCATACGTCATGACCCAACCAGCGTTCTGCACCAAGTGATAAAGCAGGCGGTATTCAGTAGGTCGCAGTTTAACCAGTTCACCATCCAGCCAAACTTCCCGCCGCCCAAAATCGATTTTCAGGTGTTCGTCGACCTCGATCAACCCATCTCCAGCCGCAGCGCCCTGGTCTGTTCTGCGTAACACTGCTTTAACCCGGCTGACCATTTCCCTTGGACTGAACGGTTTGGTGATGTAATCATCTGCGCCTAATTCCAGTCCTCGCACCCGGTCATCTTCTTCGCCTTTCGCTGTCAGCATGATCACCGGTACCTGGCTGGTCTCTCTGATCAACTGCAAGACCTCAAACCCATCTATATCAGGCATCATTACATCAAGAATGACCACATCGGGCATACGGTCTCGTAAAACCTGGATCGCCTGCATGCCACGGTTCGCTTCAACAACCTGAAAACCATCATGTTCCAGGTTTAACCGGATGAACCGCGCCATGCGTTCTTCATCGTCAACCACCAGAATCAGCTTGTTTTTGTAAATATCATCAGCCATTGGTCTACTCTCTAACATCATTATCCAAATCATCTTCTTGCTCATCCGGCAGTATTTCAAAAAATGAAAGCCGGGTGATTGGCCACGCTGCAACGGTCACATTTGATTCGATATAAGGCAGTATTTTTCCATCTCGCCGCCTCGGATGATGGATGTATACCAGCGTGTCGGTTGCAGCGGGCAGCTTCTCCAGTTCCCCAACCACAGGATCTTCGTTTAACATGTGTAAGATTACAGTTATCACGATCCCTCCCTTCTATGAGTTTATTATATCCTCCCTGAAGGTTCTGCTGTAACTACTCTTTTAGTTCAGCAATGATCGTACTAATGTTATCAGGACCTCCTTGCGCGTTTGCTGCCGCCACGAGATGTGCACAGGCATCAACCGGATCATCATTCTGCAAGACAATGCTCACTATCGTTGCTTCGTCTACGACCCCCCATAACCCATCGCTGCACAACATTAATTTCACTCCTGGCGGTGTCGTAAGCGTACTCACATCCGTTTGCAATGGTTCTGGTTGACCAATGGCGCGCAACAGCACGTTCTTCTGGGGGTGCACATCAGCCTCACCCGGTGTGATTTCGTTCATCTCAACCAACCTCTGCACCAGAGAATGGTCAACGGTCAATTTTTTCAGCCTGCCATCAGAGAAGACAAGATAAGCGCGGCTATCACCTACATGGGCAACTGTAAGTTTGTGGTCAGACCATAACACGGCGGTAGCAGTTGTACCCCCGCCAGGAACTTGCTGGGTCACCGCACGTTGTGCTTCCTCAAATGCCTGTTGTAAATGCCCACTCCAATCCATTTCAGTCAAATCGAATTCATCAAAAGAAACAATTTCAACCAGCTTATGAAGTATGTTGCGGCTGATCACCTGGCAGGCGACACTGGAAGCCACTTCCCCGTTTCGATGCCCGCCCATGCCATCTGCAATGATAAAGAAACCAATCTCTTTCTGGTTTTTTCCATCCGCGCTACCGTAGGTGAATGCAAACAATGCGTCTTCATTATGTTCGCGATGCAAGCCAACCGATTGACCGGTACCCGCAACCAACTGCTTCGGATAGACGCTTAATTTTTTTGTGGTTCCTCGGGTCAGTTGATCATCACGCGGAGCCTCCGGTGAAGGCTTTTTCGCCTGCCTCCCTGACCCTTCTTTTTTACCAAATATCTTGTTCAATCGATGAGTCAATTTTCAGCACCTCGTTGCCATTCTCTTTTCCTCAGGCGGTTGATCAAAAGACCTCGCATGGTTTTTATGGCTGGTTTTCTTCTGTAAGCGCCGCCAAGAAATCCGCTGAAGCCCATCCACTTCGGCTGTTATCGTAAGGCGCGGTTAATTGCCACCAAAGAAAACCATCCTTCTCAATCGGCCCGCCTATCACGGTAAATACTTCTGATTCATTCCCCAGGAAGACAACTTCTGAGGATATGCCGGGCTCACGTCTGATGCGTAAACCAACCCCTTCCGTACCACTGATTTTCACATAATAACCTGCAGCAATACCATTCACTTCAATAAAAGGCTGGGCAGTTGGGCTGGGCGTTAACTGTAAAAAACGGCTATCTACCGTCGGGATCACCTCTGCGGCAATCACGGTCAGTTTCGCCTTGGGAAGTAACGCAGATTGCTGTCTGTAAGAAAGCCCATTCAGCCATAAAAACAGGTACAAAAAACAGACAAAAACAACGAGGATGGCCCCCAGGATGACTTTCTTGTTGATCATGCGCATTACCTCGCCAACCTTTAAGACGGAAAGATGAAAAAGGCAAAGCCAAAGATTACATACACAGCCAGCAACGCTGCTCCTTCAAGGTAATTGGTTTCGCCATCAGCAGCCACAAAGTAACTGATAAGCACTCCAGCCATCAACGCGGCGAGTTCAAATGTATTAAAAACGAGGTTTATTGGGTTCTTCATCAGCAGGCTGATAAAAACCAGGAATGGCGCAACAAACAAGGCAATTTGTAAACTGGATGAGATGGCAATTTCCATACTTAATTCCATCTTATTCTTGAGGGCAACGTTTATGGCCACCAGATGTTCAGCAACATTACCGATAATGGGTACCAGGATAATGCCTAAGAAAAACTCAGAGATACCCGAGCCCGCCACCACTGCTTCCACGCTTCCTACCAAAATCTCGCTTAACCACACAATTCCGCCGGTTGCCATAGCCAGCACGATGAGTGATTTTTTTACGCTCCAGGCAGGGTGATCTTGGTCTTCTTCTAGTGGGGCTGCCATGCCCTTTGTCTTTTTTTGATTCAATGAAAATAAAATTCCAAGTACATAAAGGCTGATCATCACGCCAGCAACACAAAGACTGAGTATTTCAACTTTCTCATTGATTCCAGAAGCCGTCGAGTGGCTGAATAACGAAGGAATGACCAAACCAAGAACCGCAATGGATAATAAAATCGTGTTATTGACAGTATGCTGGCGGTCTATTTTTTGCACGCCATTTTTTATCCCTCCAGCCAAAATCGAAATGCCTAATACGAACAGCAAATTACCAATAATGGAACCGGTAATAGAAGCTTTCACCAGCTCCAGCAAGCCTTTATGAATGGCAAAGAGCGTGATAATTAATTCTGCTGCGTTGCCCAAGGTAGCGTTAATCAGCCCCCCCACCTTCGGTCCTGTGTGCGCAGCCAGCCCTTCAGTGCCATCTCCTATCAAACCCGCGAGAGGGATCACGCCTGCAGCGGATAGGCTAAAAACCAGGACCGGATTCCATTGGAAATATGCGGATGCAATGGCAATTGGAAACACCAACAGCAGCAGGGAAAAAGGTTTTTGCTGAAGATACTTAGAGAGCCTTATCATAAGCATTTATTATAACGAAGGAACAGAAAACTGGCGTGTTATAATCTTTTTATGTTTGATGCTACAGCACAGCAAATCGTTCTTGGGGGTCGTTACCTGCTTATCCGCCAGGTTGGCAAAGGGGGGATGGCGTATGTTTATAAGGGTTATGACCAAATGTTGGAGCGACCTGTCGCTGTAAAAGTTTTAAAGCGGGATTTTTCAAATGATGAAGAATTTCGTGAACGATTCAAGCAAGAAGCCAGGGCAGCCGCCAACCTCTCCCACCCGAATATCGTCACCGTACACGACTTTGGCGTTGACCCGTACGGGGTCTATATCGTCATGGAATACATCTCCGGAACCGACCTTAAGACCAGCATCAAGAAAAAAGGCAACTACACTACGGATGAAGGCTTGGCGCTAATGATTCAGGCATGTGCTGGTTTAGGCTACGCGCACCGCGCTGGAATTATTCACTGTGATGTAAAACCTCACAATATGCTGGTCACAGCCGATGAAAGGCTGAAGATCACTGATTTTGGTATCGCACGCGCGTTATCCTCTATTGAAGCGCATGAGAGTCAGGAAGTGATTTGGGGGTCTCCTCAATACTTAGCCCCAGAACAGGCTTTAGGACAACCGCCAACCCCGGCTTCAGATGTGTACTCGCTTGGTGTGGTTATGTATGAGGTCTTTACCGGGCATCTCCCTTTTGATGCAAATTCGATAGAAGAACTGATCAACCTGCATCAATTACAAATGCCGGTCCCTCCTCGCCAATTTGTCCCTGGCATCCCTGCTGATTTGGA
The DNA here is from genome assembly GCA_012798065.1 of Chloroflexota bacterium. Taxonomy (GTDB): domain Bacteria; phylum Chloroflexota; class Anaerolineae; order Anaerolineales; family Anaerolineaceae; genus UBA6107. Next base: position 34,152 of record JAAZNW010000022.1, on the reverse strand, counting down.
GCAAGTGCTGCTCAAGGTCCTCTCCAAGGAACCCACCGCACGCTATCGCACCGCCGACCAATTGGGGCATGTGCTGACGATGCTGAGCGGTCGAATCCCCAAGTTACATGAAGACCCTCCTACCCTGCGGATGCCCGCGTTTCCGCTAGAACCCTCAACCACCTCGCCCGATAGTACACAACAAACAGTCATCCTCCCCCAGCCCAAAAAACAGGTGGATTGGAAATTGATCTGGCTGGAGTTGTTGACCATCCTTCTGGTTGGCGGTCTCATTCCGTTCTGGCTGTTCATTTGGTTTAAAATAAACAGCATCATCCGGTGAACTCATGAAGTACATTTTATCCGCTTCAATACTCTCCGCAGATTTTTCAAACCTGGAAGCCTCGATTCGTAATTGTGAACAGGCAGGGGTAGATTGGATCCATATCGATGTAATGGATGGTCATTTCGTACCCAACCTGACCATGGGGCCTTTCATTGTAGAAACCTGTAAAAGGATCACCAACCTGCCTTTAGACTGCCATTTAATAATAGAAAAACCAGAAAACCTGGTGCGCTCGTTCATAGATGCCGGCGCCGACAGCCTGACCATCCACCCTGAAAATAATCCGAATATCCTTCGTACGCTTGGATTCATTAACGAACTCGGCTGTAAAGCTGGCGTCGCAATTAATCCAGGCACAAGCCACCTGGTGCTGCAGCCTTTATTGCCTTTCGTTGACCTGGTATTGGTAATGACGGTTAATCCAGGTTTCTCTGGCCAAAGCTTTATGCCGGAGATGATTACAAAGGTCAACGAAACAGCCAGGATGATCAAGGGTCAGAACAAAGAGATTCGGCTGCAAGTTGATGGGGGGATAAACGCCAGCACAATCATCCGCGCACGCCAGGCTGGCGCAGACGCGTTTGTCAGTGGTTCAGCTATCTTTGATCACCCTGATGGCATAAACGCTGCTGTATTCGCGCTTAAAAAAGGCTTGGGTTAAAACAAAAATACGGCTTTCAGCCGTATTTTGTGCGGGAACACTCATTTACGCTGACTTAACTAATGTACGTATGCATTTGGCGCACAGTGTTTTCTTGACCTTTTTACCGTTTTCAACAATCGTAATGTTTTGTAGATTCGGTTTAAAAGTACGGTTAGTAGCGCGGAGAGAAAAGCTACGGTTATGCCCGAAGGTGGTGGTTTTTCCACAATTATCACACTTTGCCATCAGAAGTTCCTTTCAAAACAACCCTGCTTTTAGGTAAAATTGGTTCTACTACTTGCCGAACACAGCGCTAAATTCTAACATAAAGCGTATCTTTTTACAAGAAACAATGTTATAAATCAAAGGATATGAACATGGCTCTTAAGAATAAACCCAACGGCAGCATTTTCATTTCACACCGCGCCCTGGCAACCATTGCCAGCCAGTCTGCTTTGGAATCTTACGGCGTGGTTGGATTGGCTACCAAAAATCTGGCAGCCGGGATAACCCAATTCCTGGTGAAAGACCCGGTCTTGGGGGTCAATGTTACCTATCAAGACAACCTTGTTTTTATTGACCTGTATATCATTGTTGAATATGGTACTCGAATTAAATCTGTTGCGGACAACGCCGCAGAATTGATTAAATACCAGATTGAATCCATGACGGGCTTAAATGTTGCGAAGGTTAACATTCATGTACGAGGTTTGCGAATCAGCAACACTGATTAATGGGGTATTCAATCCATGCTCAAACAAAATACAGATTTGGACTCGCATACGATGACCGGTATTCTCGAAACTCAAAAAACGATTAATGGCAACCAGTTTAAAAAATTATTTGAAGCATCCTTACGGTGGTTAAAAGCCAACCAGCAATACGTTAATTCCTTAAATGTTTTCCCCGTCCCGGATGGAGATACGGGTACGAACATGTTGTTGACCATGCAGGCTGCGTACAACGAGATCAGTACCCTTGAAGAAGAAAATATCGGGAAAATGGCAAAGAACGCCGCTCAGGGCGCGCTTATGGGCGCCAGAGGTAATTCTGGCGTGATCCTCTCACAGATCCTACGTGGATTCGCGCGTGTGCTGGACAACCTGCCCGAGATGGATGCTCAATTATTCTCAAACGCCCTTGCTGAAAGCCGGAATACTGCCTATAAAGGCGTTGTACGCCCGGTGGAAGGCACCATTTCGACGGTCATAAAAGACATTTCGATCGCGGTTGAAAACGCATCCAAAAAGACCTCTAATTTGCTGGCCATCCTGGAAGAGGCTGTTAAAGCGGCAGATGAGTCCGTTAAGTTTACTCCTGAACTACTGCCCATTCTGAAGACAGCTGGGGTCGTTGATTCTGGGGGTAAAGGTCTCTTCATCCTGCTTGAGGGTATCCAGCGGTATCTCAATGGGCTGCCGCTCGATGAAAGCGCTGTCGTCATTAAAGACTTCTCTGCCATCAAGTTTGCTGAAACCATCGAAGACATTGAAGATGGACAAGACGTTGAAGTGGTGATCGACTTTACCCCATACCAGGCTCTTGATCTGAAAGCTTTCTACGACGATCTTTCTTTGATTGGCACCTCCATCCAGGTGGGCGAAGGGGATGGTCTGTATCGCATGCACATCCACACCGAAGCCCAAAAACAGGACGAACCGGAGGCTTTGATCAAGAAGCTTGGAGAGATCTCCAAGATTTATAAAGAAGATTTGGCTGAGCAAATGAGGCGTATCGAGGCTAAAAAGAACGAAATTACGTTCAACGACTTCGTTTCCGGGTCGATCGCCGTAGTCGCTGTTTCACCGGGAATTGGCTTATCCCAGATATTTGCCAGCCAGGGGGCGTGTGCCATCATTGAAGGTGGGCAAACAATGAATCCCAGTATTCAGGAAATCCTGAAATCGTTTGAGGATTTGCCAACAGACAAGGTGATCATCCTACCAAACAACAAAAACATTATCCTCGCGGCCAATTCCGCAAAACCTCTCAGCGTCAAGCAAGTTGAGGTAATTCCCACGCGCAATATCCCGCAGGGGATCTCTGCCATTCTTCGCTGGAACCCCGACGGTGACTTTCAACAAGTTGTGGATGACATGAATGATGCTCTTGACGAGGCTGATTGTGGAGAAATCACCATCGCCACGCGTAATGTGAACTTGAACGGCGTGGAAGTGCAAAAGGGCAAAACAATTGGCCTCCTTAACGGGAAACTCGTGGTTGCTGGTGATTCTGTTAGTGAAACTTGCTTGAATCTACTGGAAAAGTATAACCTGGAAGAAAGAGAACGCGTGACCTTCTTTTATGGGACAGACCTTACTGAGCAAGAAGCCAATCGTATCGCAGACATCGTGCAGCAAAAATACCCCAACCATGAAATTGAGTTACATTCCGGCGGACAACCTCATTACCCCCTTATCATGTCATTAGAGTAAGATATGGGCTTAAGTTGTGTCCTGACCGATAACGCCGCTCAATTCAACAGACCCAACTTCCCTGGTTGCAAACACGTTCATGTTTTTCATGAAGAGATTCAACTGCAAGACGGCGTAAAAAAAGATATCCGAGAAATCAGGGTTTCAGAATTCCCCAAGAGGGTATCGCAAGATTGCCAGGCCCAATTAATCCTTCTTGATGCTGACACGATAACGAAAAAAATACTCGCTCTTTCTCAGGTTTATGACGAAATTTTCATTATTCTCATTTCGTCAGCCTTACACCCGCTTTTCACTGTTACTTCCAGCGTGGTAAAAAAATTACGCGGTCCTGCTACTATTCATCTGATAGATTCTCTTTCCTTAGCCATAGGTGAAGGTCGCCTGGTTCAATTGGCAGCCGAATTGATCAATCAGAACAAAAACAGTGTAACAATTGAAGAAAACCTACGCTCCGTAATCCCTCATACTTATACTCTTCTCTGCACCCCGAATTTTTCATACCTTCAGAAATCGGGTTTTATTGATCGAGGACAATCCATTAGCGGTGAAATTCTGGGCTTTTTGCCAATTTTTTCTCTTGAAGAAGGAAAATTAAATCCCCTCGAAAAGGTGAAGAATTACCGCAGTGTGGTGGACTATTTTATCGAATTTATCGATGAATTTGAAAAACTGGATAATATCGCGGTGCTTCAGCCGTGTGGGGGCAATCTCAACGAAACCCGTTTGATACGTCAGCATGTGGATGAATTCCACCCGGATGTCCTCTATACTGAACATACAATCAATCCTTATCTCGCCTCATTGATTGGCCCTCAAGGTATGGGCATTGCCATCACCGAAAAGTAAATAACCTCTATTCACCCTGCTATTTTGCTTTGGTATTCAGGCCAAATCCTAACTGGATGCTGTAAAATATAACCATGTATAAATCACTGGATACACTCATTAAGATATTGGTATTGGAAGGTCAAAACCGTTATCAGAATAAAGCCATCATCGGTGGCATGGATAAGTTTTATCCAAACTGGCTGGCAGAAGCGCAGAAAGAAGGCGTCCCAGATGATTTACTTAGAACAATGGGAAACTTTTTACCGCGTTATTCAACGATGACGATTGAAGAACGCACCCTTGAGACTTCGGGGATGATCGACCTGCTCAAGCAACACCAATCTAATAGCGGGTCAACGATCCAAACATCTCCTGGTGTATCACCATCTTCTAGTAAGTCTCAAAAAACAAGCTCTAAGTATTCTTCATCACCCACTGAATCTGCTTCTGCTTCAAAAGAACCCGCCAAACCTCTTCCAACAGGATTAAACGCGCCGCTGAATGTGCTTCAGGGAATTGGAGAAGTAAAAAAAGAAATTTATCAGTCCATCGGCGTCAACAAAGTTGAAGACTTGATGTATTACTTTCCGAGGCGTTATGTCGATTATTCAACGCTTAAACCGATCAATCGGCTGGAATTCGGTGATGAATTGACCATCATTGCCACAGTGCAAAGCTCTTTGACCACACCGATTCGCCGCCGAAATCAGGCACGGGTCGAGGTTGTCGTCAGCGATGGCACAGGGTTTTTACGGCTGGTATTTTTCCGCTCTCTCAAATATATCCAAAGCTTTGAAAACCATTTCAGACGAGGTACCCAACTGGTGATTTCAGGAAAAGTCACCATGTACCTGGGCAGAAAGCAGATGAATGACCCAGCTTTTGAAAGCCTTGATCAATCCCATTTGAATACCAACCGTATCATCCCCGTTTATCCGCTCACAGCTGGGCTGACTCAAAAAGATGTGCGTTCCGCGGTCAATAGCGTGATTCGTTTCCATATCACAAAAATTGAAGATTACCTGACGCCGGCAATCAAGCAGTCCGCGGGTCTGGTAGACCTGCCTGTGGCTCTGCATCAGGTTCATTATCCTGATAATTTCGATTTGCTGCGCGCAGCTCGAGACCGATTGGCGTTTGATGAGATCTTTTTTCTCCAGCTTGGAGTTCAACAGCAAAAACAGAACTGGCAGCAGAACACAGCAGAGGTTTATGCCATTACAGATGATCAAATTGCCCGCCTGCTTGAACCGCTGCCGTTCTCGCTGACCAACGCCCAACAAAAAGTAATAAGCGAAATCCGCGCTGACCTTTCTTCTGGTCACCCGATGAACCGGCTGATTCAGGGAGACGTTGGCTCTGGTAAAACAATCGTTGCCGCCATTGCTTCCGTTGCCGTCAACATCAACCATGGTCAAACCGCCTTTATGGCGCCTACCAGCATTCTGGCAGAACAGCACTACCGTTCCTTGCTCAGTTTGCTATGTAACCCAGAAGTGAAACCCGCTTTACTGGCAGAAGGTGAAATTCGGTTGCTCACCGGCGACACATCAACTCAGGAACGCGATGAAATCAACTCTGGTTGCATGGATGGCAGCATTAAAATACTTATCGGCACACATGCGCTGATTGAAGACCCGGTACGATTCAAGAACCTCCAGTTGGCCATTATCGACGAACAACATCGTTTCGGAATTACGCAACGCTCAGCGTTAAGAAATAAAGGCGAGAACCCTCATTTACTGGTAATGAGCGCCACGCCTATTCCAAGGTCGCTGGCTTTAACCCTGTTCGGTGATCTGGACATTTCCATAATTGATGAAATGCCGACCGGCAGAAAGCCAGTCGACACACAAATCATACATCCCTTTGCCCGTGAAAGCGCTTATTCATTGATCCACAAAGAAATCCAATCTGGGCACCAGGCGTTCATCATTTACCCGTTGATTGAAAAAGGAGAGGACGAAGACCAAAAAGCCGCTGTCGAAGAACATGCCCACTTGCAAAAGGAAGTTTTCCCGAAATACAAATTGGGCTTGCTACACGGGAAAATGCCTGCCGAACAGAAAGACAGGGTCATGCAGGATTTTCGCAACCGCCAGTACGATATTCTTGTCTCAACGACCGTTATCGAGGTGGGCGTGGATGTCCCCAATGCGACCGTGATGCTCATTGAAAGCGCGAACCGCTTCGGTCTGGCCCAACTCCATCAATTGAGAGGACGGGTAGGACGGGGCGGTGATTCGGCTTATTGTTTGCTAATCCCGGAAAATGAAGACGCTCTCGAAAACGAACGGCTTACCGTGATGGCGGACACCACTGACGGTTTTATCCTTGCCGAAAAAGACCTGGAGCAGAGAGGACCTGGTGATTTTATTGGCTATCGCCAATCTGGCTACGCCGATCTGCGAATGGCCAGCCTATCGGATATACGCCTGATCGAGAAGGCGCGGCATTTCGCGCAGGATATTCTGAAAAGCGACCCAACGCTTGAAAAGCCTGAACACCAAACGATTAAACGCAAACTTGAGAGTTTATGGAACGTCGCTTCCAGCGATATCAGTTAGGAGATTACGATGATTAAAGCAGTATTTCCTGGTTCTTTTGACCCGATACACAATGGCCACATCGACATCGCCAAACGTGCTTCCAGGCTGGTAGACGAGCTGGTCATCGCGGTTTATGACAAGCCGTTAAAAAACTTCCTCTTTAGCCCCGAGGAACGCATTGATATGGTCAAAAAGGTTTTCTTGAACGACAACAAAATAACCGTTACAGGCTACAGCGGTATTACCGTCCACTTTTGCCAGCAGATTGGGGCTCAGGTAATGATTCGTGGTTTAAGAGTATTCTCTGATTTTGAATATGAATTCAGAATGGCCCTGGCAAACCACCGCATCGAGCCTGAAGTTGAGGTAATGGCTTTAATCACCAGTGAAGAGCATACCTTTCTCTCCTCCTCAACAGTAAGAGAAATCTCTTCTTTGGGCGGAAACGTCTCCACCATGGTCCCGGAACACGTAAAAATCGCGTTAGATGCCAAATTTAATACACCCGGTAATGACCAGAGGGTCATTCCCAGTCACTCTATCCGGGATTAACCATGTCTTTTTATGTACATTATGCTGAATTCTCGCTATAATTTAAGCAAGGAGCGTGGGTATGGATATATTACATCTGGTCGATCGCCTGGAAGAACTGTTCAATGAGAGCAAACCCATCTGGTTTACTCATAGTGTTGTGGTTGACGAGGATCGTATGCTTGATTTGATTGACCAGATGCGGGTCACCATCCCTGAAGAGATCAAAAAGTCGCAACAGCTGCTTTCACAGCGAGATCGCATCCTTGCTCAGGCGCAAGAAGAGGCCAATCGAACCATCGCGCTCGCGCGAGAAAAAGCGGAAAAACTGGTGGAAAACGACCCGGTTACACAGGCCGCGCAAATAAAAGCGGAACAGATAATCGCCCAGGCGCGCATGGAATCAGAACTGACAAAAAAAGAAACGGACGCCTATATTCTCGATTCTCTCGCAGCCATGGAACAAGAACTGCAAAAGATCTCAGCGCAGGTGAAAAACGGCATCTCTGCATTAAAAAAAGACCTTCCTGGAGATAGTGAATAGGATTAAAGAAGAGCGGCGATAATCGCCGCTCTTCTCTCATTTGCGCTTTTTTTGCGACTTTTCTTGTTTTTTCTTGTCCCTGCGTAACGCGGGGTTCGACCGTTCCTGTTCGGTGTGAAGCGCAAGTTTGATTACTTCGTCCATATGTTTCACAAATTTAATATGCAATTCGTCAAGCACTTTTTTGGGCACTTCAACGAGGTCCTTGATATTCTTTTCGGGCAGTAGAATGGTTTTTAAACCGCTCCTGTGTGCTGCCAGTATCTTCTCGCGCACGCCGCCGACAGGCAAAATGTTCCCCCTGAGTGTGATTTCTCCTGTCATTCCAATTTCTTTGAAAACTCTTCTCTCAGAAAAAGCTGAAAACAAAGCTGTAGCAATGGTGATGCCCGCACTTGGCCCATCCTTGGGTATGGCGCCTTCAGGGATATGCACATGCACGTCCACTTCTTCAAAAAGTTGCGGTTCCAGTTTAAGCAATGTTGACTTGGATTTCAGGTATGAAAGCGCCGCCTGGGCTGATTCCTGCATCACATCGCCAACCTGTCCAGTTATCTGCAAATTGCCTTTGCCTTCCAGAATTAATACCTCTACTGGCATAATTTCCCCCCCATTTTCCGTCCAGGCGATGGCAGTTGCCACACCTATTTCGTCCTGGCGTTCGGCTTCGGTCATAAAAAATTGCGGAGGACCGAGGTATTTTTCAATCATTCTAAGCGTTATTGTCGCCGGTACTTTTTTCTTTTCCGACTTCAACCTTGCTACCTTGCGGCACAACCGCCCGATTTCTCTTTCCAGGTTCCTGACGCCAGCTTCATAAGTGTATTCTCTGATGACCTTTTTTAACGCGTCATCCTCAATGACAATCTCTCCCAGGTCAAAGCCACTTTCTTCCATCTGACGGGGTATTAGGAACCTTTTTGAAATCTCTACTTTCTCTTCTTCAATATAGCCAGGGAATTCAATGGTCTCCATGCGGTCAAGTAAAGCCGGTGGGATGCTGGACAGACTGTTAGCCGTAGTAATAAACATCACCTTTGACAGGTCATAAGCCAATTCCAGGTAATGGTCAGAAAACGAATAATTCTGTTCAGGGTCCAGCACTTCCAGTAATGCGGATGATGGGTCGCCCCTGAAATCAGCGCCAAGTTTATCGATCTCATCCAGCATAAAAAGCGGATTGATGGTGCCCGCCCTTTTCATCGTTTGGATGATCCTGCCGGGTAAGGCGCCGATATAGGTGCGCCGATGACCGCGAATTTCTGCCTCATCGCGTACACCGCCGAGAGATAAACGGACGAACTTTCGTCCCAGCGCTTCAGCGATCGAACGCCCCAGCGAAGTTTTTCCTGTTCCAGGCGGGCCGATAAAACAAAGTATTGGCTGCCTTTCTTTTTTAGGTTTCAGGCTTTTTACCGCAATATATTCCAAAATGCGGTCTTTGGCTTTTCCCAACCCATAATGATTTTCTTCAAGAACCTTGGCTGCGTGTTTCACATCCAGGTTATCTTCAGTTCTTTCTTCCCAGGGCAAATCCAATATCCAGTCTAAATAAGTGCGAATAATCCCGACTTCTGGAGCCATCGAAGGCATTTGAGCGAGGCGTTCGATTTCCTTAATAGCCTGCTTTTTTGCTTCTTCTGGCATGTGTTTCTTCTCGACCTTTTCCCTTATTTCATTCAATTCTCGAGACCATACGTCGCCTTCACCCAACTCAGTCTGGATGGCGCGCAGTTGCTCTCTCAGGTAAAATTCGCGCTGAGAGCGGTCTACCTCGCTTTGCACTCTGTTCTGAATCTCATCTTCCAGCTGCAGCACGTCCAATTCCTGCGCCAGCAGCCAGTTCACTTTTTTCAACCTTTCTTTTGGCTCCACCAGGGTGATTAATTTTTGTCTCTCTTCGAACGGGAGAGAGATCGCGGTAGCCACCATATCCGCCAGCCAACCAGGCTCTGAAATGTTCACTGAAAATAAATGCGCCTCATCCGGTAAACTGCGGTCAAGCTGAATGCAGCGCTCAAAAAGGTCACGCGTGGTGCGCATTAACGCTTCTGTTCTCCGGTCAACGCTCAGTTTTTCGGTGATGACAGTCCCCTTCGCCCAATAAAAACTGCCTGTTTTAATGATTTTGTCAATTCGAATTCTCCGTCGCCCCTGAACCAACGCTGAGGCGTTTCCATCTTGCAGACTTAATAATCTACCTACGGCAATTTCAACCCCTACATCCAAAAAATCCTTAGGGGTGGGTTTTTCTATTTCGCTGTTCTTTAATACTAGCGAAATCATCGTTCCCGCGTTTTGCTGTGCATGGTGGATGGCCTCCATGTTCGGGCCCGGGGCGATAAAAATAGGCGACACCATGCGTGGAAACACAACGATATCGCGCATTACCAGAACCGGGCAGTAGATTTGCCCGTTCTCATCCGGTATGGCATCATTTACCTGGTACAGCTCGTCTGTTCGTTGATATAAAGCCGCGTTAAACTCTTCCGGGTTGTCTTGTCTCTTTTTCCAGTCGTCTCTCATAGAATCCTTACTTCATATCTGTTGATTGGTTGATCAGTGCCGCTCTGGCGGCCGCAGCCACAAATATACTCCCCGCTACAAGGATGACAGTTTCATTGCCTGCGTGATGTTTAGCCAGTTCAAGCGCTTCTTCAATGGACTGAGTCGCGATTGCCTTTTTCCCAAATTGATTGGCTAATTCTACCAGTATATCGGGTTCCATTGCCCGCGGATGTTCGCTTTTTGTAGCAATAACCATCTTTACCCTGGGAAGCAAATGGGAAAACATTCCCTGCACGTCCTTGTCTTCTGAAGAACCATATATCAAGAAAATGGGTTTGCCGTTGAGATAATCATCCATCGCCAGGCGCAATCTCAGCGCTGAGTCTTTGTTGTGGGCTGAATCGACGATCACGAACGGGTTCGTATGAACCACTTCAAATCTGCCCGGCCATTGAACCCTGGCAAACCCTTCGCTGATATGGTTTTTTGAAATTTTTACACCTGTTGCTCTCAATACCTCGATGGCTGCGTAGGCCGTTGCGGCGTTTTCCACCTGGTGAAAGCCCAGCAAAGGAATGGTGAAATGTTCTGGTTCCCAGTCACTTCTGCCGCCCGAAGCAATGAAGTCATTAATGAGTTCCTGGTCTTCTTTTGGCCAAACAATAAATGTTTGCCCGCTTAAAGAGTGCGAACGTTCGCTGAAAAAGTAATCTCTCCCAATGATGGTTAAAGGAGCCTTTTTCTCTTCTGAAATCCTTTCTATGACTTCGCGGGCTTCTTTCCATTGCGGAGCGAGAATAACGGGTTTTGTTGGTATAATGATGCCGCCTTTTTCGGCGGCAATCTGCGTGATCGAGTCGCCCAAGATGTTCATATGATCAAAAGAGAGTGAAGTAATCACGGAAACCAGGGGGTCCACAATATTCGTCGCGTCCAGCCGGCCGCCTAAACCCACCTCAACAACCGCCAGGTCGACCTGCTTGCGTGAGAAGGCTTTAAACCCAAGCGCGGTGGTGATTTCAAAAGTGGTCAACTCCGCAGTCCTTTCAATGAACGGCTTCATTTCTTCAAGATACTCAATTAGATCTTCTTTCGAAATGGGTTGTCCGTTGATTTGGATGCGCTCTGTAAATTCCTGCAGGTGCGGAGAAGTGTATAAGCCCACTCTATAACCAGCCTGTCGCAATATACTGGCGATCATAGAGGCTGTCGATCCCTTTCCCTTCGTTCCTGCAACATGAATGACCGGGTATTGCGTATGAGGGTTTCCCTCCAAACGCATCAATTGATACATGCGATCCAGGTTGAACTTATCCGGTGAATAGCGCAGCTGCCTGGTAAGGCTGTAGTCCACAAAGCTGTACAGGTAATCCAGCGCTTGTTGATATCTTTCTTCAACATCAGGCATTGCTTTTTTTCCAATCTATATTATATTTACGCAGGCATTGTAATCTTGTGAGAAGCTTATGACAAGAGGGACTGCATCCAGTCAGCAAAATCACGTGGCTATCTCTCTCCTAAAGATTAAGATGAATTTTCTGGGGTGTTCGTCTCTGAAGGAAAAGCGAGGTCGGCTGCTCCCCATCCTCAACAGGCTCAGAAAAGAATTCAACGCCGCAATTGCAGAGACCGGACTGCAGGATGTATGGCAATCAGCATGGGTTTCGTGCGTGCTGGTTTCGAATTCGAACCTGGTGAACGCACAATCTGCAGAACAAATCTTGAAATACATAGAAGACCATTATCCCGACGAGGTCATCGAAAGTCATCAATTAGAACAACGCTAATCCATCGCTGGAGAAATTCGTGTGAATGAAAACACAGAAATAGCCAGGAAATTAAAAAAGATTCTCCCAGCCGTGCAAAAACCAGGCAGATATGTTGGCGGAGAGCTTAACCAGGTGAAGAAGGATTGGGAAAGCGTTGCTACTCATATCGCGCTGGTGTTTCCAGATATTTACGATATCGGCTTGCCCAACCTGGGCATCATGATCCTCTATGAACAGATCAACCAGCGTCAAGATGCCCTGTGTGAACGTACGTATGTTCCCTGGTTGGACATGGAAACGGCGATGCGCCGGGCGGGAATCCCTTTATATTCGCTGGAATCTTTCAAGCCGTTGGCTGAATTTGATATCGTCGGGTTTACCCTCCCTTATGAAACGCTTTATACGAATGTACTAAACGCGCTTGACCTGGCGAATATACCACTCCATTCAGCCCAACGCGCTGATGCCCACCCAATCATTCTGGCCGGCGGGCACGCAACCTTTAACCCGGAACCAATGGCACCGTTTTTCGATGTTTTCGTCATCGGCGAGGGCGAGGAAGTGATACACGAAGTCATTGACTGTGTTCAGAAATCAAAAGCAAGCGGAGCCACCCGCGCTGAAACGATCCAATCGTTGTCCAGAATTGCAGGAATTTATGTCCCTGCCCTGTATGAGCCACAATATCACGCGGATGGCACATTCAAAGAACTCAAGCCTGTCTTTGAAAATGCGCCATTGAGTATCCGTAAACGTATTTGCAGCAGTCTCCCCCTACCCCCAACCCGCTTTTTGGTGCCTTCAATAGATGTCGTTCACAACCGTGTGGCGCTTGAGATTATGCGTGGTTGTACTCGTGGTTGCCGTTTTTGCCACGCAGGCATCGTCACCCGTCCGGTACGAGAACGTTCCGTTCCTGACATATTAAATGCCCTGGATACCGCTCTTAAACATACAGGTTACGAAGAAATTGCGCTCTTATCCCTGTCTTCTAGTGACTATACACATATTCAACAACTGGTAGAAGCCATTGTCGATCGCTTTTCCGGACGAAATCTCACTATCTCCCTTCCTTCCTTGCGTATTGAATCGTTTTCAGTTGACCTGATGGAAAAATTAAAAGGTGTGCGCCAGGGTGGCTTTACACTTGCCCCAGAAGCCGCGTCAGATAAAATGCGCAATATTATAAACAAACTCATCCAGATGGAAAAGCTCCTGTCAACCGCCCGTGAAATTTATTCTCGGGGCTGGCAGTCCATTAAACTATACTTCATGATCGGTCAACCCGGTGAAACCATTGAGGATGTTCAGGCCATCGCAGACATCTGTAAACAGGTTATCGCTGAGGGGCGAAAAGCAATCGGTAAACGTGCCAACTTACACGCAGGCGTCAGCACTTTTGTGCCCAAGCCGCACACACCTTTCCAATGGGCGTCGCTTGACTCCCTTCCGGTGGTGCTCGAAAAACAGAACCTGCTCAAAGACCAGTTGCGTGGACCTGGCATGAAGATGACCTGGTCTAATCCACGCGAAACAATTTTGGAAGCCGCACTGTCAAGAGGAGACCGCAACCTTGCCAAAGTAATTGAAGCAGCCTGGAGAGGAGGGGCAAAATTTGATGCCTGGCAGGACCAATTCAATTACAATGTTTGGATGGATGCCTTCGACGCGCAGCTGATCGACCCTGAATTCTATACTTCACGCCCGCGTGATTTAGAAGAGGTTTTTCCTTGGGATCACATCCACACTGGAGTCTCAAAACGTTATCTTAAGAATGAGTTCTTGAAATCAAAGGAGGGGCAGCTCACAAGCGACTGTCGCGAGGGTTGCCATGGTTGTGGAATCCTGACTGAATTCAGCGACCTGCGGCAAAAGGCGCCTGCGGATAGATGGCTTTGCCCGGAGCGTACTTGATGCAGCGTATTCGTATTGTTTATGCGAAAGGCAGAGAACTGATGTTCACAGGCAACCTGGATATGCAGAAAGTCTGGGAACGGACATTCAGACGGGCTGGGTTGGAACTGGCGTATTCTCAGGGATTCCATCCGCAACCGCGTATCCACCAGGCTTGCCCACTGCCAGTGGGGTTTACCAGTCAATTTGAACTGTTAGATTTCTGGTTAAACACGAACGGCACACTTCAAGAGATTGAAGCAAAACTACAACCCGCACTGCAGCCGGGAATCACCATCCTCCATATGCGCGAAGTTCCTTTAAGTGAAAATTCACTGCAAACTCAGGTCGTAGCGGCTAAATACGTGGTTTTTTTTGATTTCAAAGTCAATAAACAACAAGTTGAAAACCGCCTAAACAGGTTAAGAAGCAGCGAAGCCTGTATCAGAACCCGGCGCGGCAAAGAGTATGACCTTCTTCCATTGATCAAATCAATTTCGTTCATCAATGGACCTCATCCTTACCTCGAAATGATACTTTCAGCCACCGCTGGGGCCACTGGCAGGCCCGAAGAGGTTTTAGACGAGTTGGGAATAGATTACACCGACACTTCAATTGTCAGAACTGATCTTGTTTTGTCCGAATAGGTTGGTATGGTCGAACCGCTTTTTCAGATATTTGAGTGCAGTAACGAAAATTGTCGCCTGCGGATGCCAAGCGACCTATCCGTTAAAAAGTTATTCAATTGCCCGTTCTGTTCCTCTGAAATGCAGCCTGTGGGATCGCCATTTGGAAATTATCATCCAGCAAGAAACGCAGGTAACCATAATAATTTTTCCCTGTTGCTGGATAATTTACGCAGCACTGAAAATGTTGGTTCCATTTTCCGCAGCGCTGACGGCGCCGGCGTTTCTCACATCTATTGCTGTGGAACCACCCCCACTGCTAAGCACCCCAAAGTAAAAAAAGCCAGCCTTGGGGCAGAGCTCACCGTGAGCACGAGTTATCATCACAATTCTCTCGTACTGGCGGCTGAATTACGCGCTGCCCACGCGTTAATTATTGCCCTTGAATCAACTCCCGAATCAACCTCATTGTTCGATTTCGCGTTTTCATCCAACTCTCAGCAAGAAACGATCCTGGTGATTGGCAATGAAATTTCAGGTATTGATCCGCAGTTGCTTTCACTGGCTGACCATGTCGTCCATCTTCCAATGGCAGGGAAGAAAACATCGCTGAACGCTGCCGTGGCCGCGGGTATCGCGCTCTACCACCTCGTTTTTCAAAATAAGTGAGACCTTCGAGCCTGTCGAAATGGATTAAAATCAAAGAAAAAAAGAGATTGACATGCCCATCTACGAATATCTATGCAGTAATTGCGACTCAAAATTTGAAGCCCTCCGTACAATGAAAGATGCTGACGCCGTAATTGAGTGTAAAAAATGCGGATCCAATGAAACAATGCGTATGCTTTCTGTCTGTCAGACTCACGTGCCAGGATCGGCTTCAAAAACCAGTTCAGGCGGATGCGCCGGTTGCTCCGGCGGTTCTTGCGCCAGTTGTGGACATTAATTACGATGAATAATTCTCAAAAGTCCTTGTTTGAAGGAAAATCGGCCCTGATCACCGGTGGTTCAAGCGGAATTGGATTGGCTCTCGCCAAGAAGATGGTAGAACAGGGTTGTCATGTTGCAATTCTATCCAGGCAAAAGCAGCTGTTGCAAGAGGCCGAAAAAACTTTACAGCGGGTAAAAGACAATGAAACCACGAAGATATCCATCATCCAAGCAGATGTAACCCTGAGGGACGAGCTGAACCAGGCATTAGATAAGCATATCGCCGCGAACGGAATCCCTGATATTGTGATTAACTCCGCGGGTGTTGCGCATCCCGGCACTTTTACCATGTTAAAGCCTGAATTATTTGAGTGGATGATGAACGTTAATTATTTCGGTACCGTGAATGTATTAAAACACCTGGTACCCGCATTCAAAGCCAGGCGTTCAGGCTCTATTGTCAATATTTCATCGATAGCTGGTTTTTTGGGGATCTATGGATATACCGCGTATAGCGCATCAAAATTCGCGGTGAACGGATTCACAGATGCGCTCCGTTCAGAATTAAAGCCATACAATATTCATGTTTCAATTGTTTTCCCGCCCGACACAAAAACTCCTCAACTGGAGTATGAAAAGGAATTTAAGCCTTTTATCACTCAGGAACTGGCGGGCTCTGCCAACCTGATGGGAGCGGAACAGGTTGCTGATGAAGTTCTAAAAAAACTCGCCCAAAAAAAATACATCATCTTACCTGGGTTTGAAGGCAAGTTGCTCTTCCTGGTCAAGAACCTTCTGGGAAAAAACCTCCATCCTGTTTTAGACCTGATGGTAAATAATTCCATTCGCAAACTTAAGCTCGGGTAGATAGAACCCCCCTTAAAAACTGGTCATGTTATACTAAGTTCATAAAATTCAACCAATGAGGATGAAATGAAAAAAGATTTTCTCGCGGTATCCGACTATACCCCTTCTGAACTGCAGGAAATGATCGATCTGGCTGTATCATTAAAAAAAGAGCATTTCGCTGGTGGAAACAAACCGATTTTCAAAGGAAAAGTGCTGGCGATGATCTTTCAAAAACCAAGCCTGCGCACCCGTATGAGCTTTGACATGGCGATGCGACACCTGGGTGGAGATGCTTTATACCTCTCCCCCGCGGAAATCGGGCTTGGTCAGAGAGAATCAATTGCCGATGTCGCCAGGGTAATCTCGGGCTATGTGGACGCCATCATGGCACGCGTGTTTGATCACGCGCATGTAATTGAGCTCGCCCGCTGGTCCAGCATACCGGTGATTAACGGATTGAGCGATTACAACCATCCCTGCCAGGCAATGGCAGACGCCCTGACCATTATCGAGAAGTTTAAAACACTGAAAGGGCTGAACATCTCTTTCATCGGCGATGGGAACAATGTAGCCGTTTCATTACTGCATATTTGCGCTAAACTTGGGGCAAATTTCACCCTCGCCAGCCCTGAAGGATACGACATGTTGCCAGCAGCAATCGAAGATGGTCGTAAGTTTGCGGCAGCGTCTGGCAGTAAGCTTAATTTCATCCGCGACCCGCACGAGGCGGTCAAACACGCCCATGTCATCTACACAGATACCTGGACCAGCATGGGGCAGGAGGCAGAGACCGAAAAACGCATCAAGGTCTTCCCTCCTTACCAGGTCAACCAGAAACTGGTGAGCGAAGCTGATAAAGATGTGATCGTTATGCACTGCCTGCCAGCCCATCGCGGACAGGAATTGACAGACGAGGTGGCAGATGGACCGCATTCGGTCATTTTCCCGCAGGCGCACAACCGCCTGCACGCGCAAAAAGCAGTACTGGTCAAACTGCTTGCGGCTTAGTCTCTGATTGCTTAACAAAAGACCCGGTGATGCATCTCAATCACCGGTTTTTTGTTTAAACCCAGGTGATACTATAATAAAATCAAAAGAGTCCTTTCTACCATCAGGAGCCTCATGAATAGATTCGCGAAGATCGTCTGCACACTTGGACCCAGTACGTCCTCAAAAACCCTGATTAAACGTCTTATCAGTGCTGGTATGAATGTCGCCAGGTTAAATTTCTCTCATGGAACCCATGACTCGCATCTTGAATTGATCCGCCTGATTCGTGAATGCGCAGTCGAAACTGGCAAACCAATCGCCATTTTACAGGATCTACAAGGACCCAAACTACGCGTCGGAAATTTACCACCTGATGGTCTTCTTTTAAAAGCAGGCGATAAAGTGAGCCTGTTTACAGTAGGTGTGGCTCAGCCAATCTTCCATGGCGGCGAAATAGCCTTGCCGCTGGATGTCCCTAACCTCACCCGATCGGTTAAACCCGGTAACAGGTTACTTCTGGATGATGGGAAACTTGAGCTGCAGGTTGTGGCAGTAGACGCGGAGGTAGTGCGCGCCAGGGTTGTGCTCGGCGGCACTCTCCAATCTCACAAAGGGGTAAACCTCCCTGGTACTGACCTGGGAATCGCGCGCTTTACCGCGAAAGACCAGGCAGATTTACAGTTTGGGCTGGAGAACGGTGTGGACCTGGTCGCGATTTCTTTTGTGGAGAGCGCTGAGGATGTGCAGATTGTCAGGCGCATTATTGACCAGGCGACCGGGAATAAAAAACGCCTGCCTATCATTGCCAAGCTGGAGCGCCCGGCGGCCATCAAGAATTTACACGAGATCGTGCACGCGGCTGAAGGAGTGATGGTGGCTCGCGGTGATCTGGGGGTTGAAACCTCGCCTGCGTTGGTGCCTAATGTTCAAAAAGAGATTATCCGCATGGCCAATAACCACGCCAAACTGGTGATCACTGCCACGCAAATGCTCGAATCGATGATCAGCAATCCCCGTCCAACCAGGGCAGAAGCCTCCGACGTAGCCAATGCGGTGTATGACGGTACGGATGCGGTGATGCTTTCCGCGGAGACCGCTTCAGGACGCTATCCTGTAGAAAGCGTGAAAATGATGGATTCCATTATTCGCGAGGCTGAAAAACATATGGCTAAATGGAGCCACGCGGAAGGTTTCCCTAAAGCAGCGCTGAAAGATGATGCGCTGGCAATCTCAAACGCGGCCAAGACCCTGGCGCATGATCAGGATGTCGCCAACATCGCGGTGTTTACTCAAAGCGGTAAAACAGCTTTATTGATGTCAAAAACACGCCCAAGAGTCCCCATCATCGCCTTTACGCCAGAACCATCTACCTTGTCTCAAATGAGCCTGTATTGGGGGGTTAACCCCATATTGGTGCCATTCGCCAACAGCCTGGAAGAAATGGTCCAAAGCGTGGATAATTACTTGATAAAAAGAAAGAAGTTACGGGTTGGTGAGCAGGTCGTCCTTGTTTCTGGTTTTCCCGTTGGTGCGATGCGGCTGCCCAATCTTGCGCTGCTTCATTCAATTGGAGAGAAAGTCTGATGCCAATGAAAATACGTTTGTTAGAAAAAGACAACAAAAAAGACATTCGAGCCTTTAAAAAATTGCCTTTCAGGCTTTACAGGGGTAATCCGTATTGGGTTCCACCCTTTCCGGGTTTGGTTGAAAAAGCGATGTCCCCTTCCAGGCATCCTTTTTACGCTCACTCTGAAGCCGATTTCTTTCTTGTAGAAGAAGGCTCAGAAGTGTTGGGGAGGATCGCGGTTCTGCACAACCGTAATTACAGCCAGCATCACCACAAACAAATCGCGTTTTTTTATTATTTCGAATGCGAAAACGACCAGCAAGTAGCCAATCTTCTTTTCTCGGCGATCGAAGACTGGTGCACCCAGCGGAAGATAGAACAGATCAGCGGTCCGCGCGGTTTTTTACGTTCAGACGGGATCGGTATGCTGATTGAAGGATTCGACCAGTTGCCAGCCATGGGTGTACCGTATAACCTGCCGTACTACCAAAACCTGGTGGAAGGCGCCGGTTATACTAAAAGTCACGACCACTATTCAGGCTACCTCGACCGCCATCCTGAACCGTTTATTCATAAAATTGCTGAAAAGGTATTGCAAAAAGGTCAGTTTCAAGTGGTTAATTTCACTTCAATCAATCAGCTCCTTGAATGGATCCCACGCGTTGATGAAGTGGAACACCGGGCTTTCGTAAACAACCCCAGTTTTTTCCCTTCAACTGCCGCTGAATTTGAAGCACTCTCCAGAAATATCCTGGCCATCGCTGACCCGCGATTCATCAAGATTATTCAACATAATGATGAGGTGGCGGGTTTCATCGTGGCGTACCTTAATATCAACCGCGCGCTACAACTCAGCAAAGGCAGGCTTTTCCCGTTTGGCTGGTTGTTTTATCTCATTGAGAAAAAGACCTCAAGGATACTGGATGTGAATGGCGTGGGATTGCTCCCCGAGTACCAGGGGCTTGGAGGAAATGCCCTGTTATATTCCGAACTGGACAAAGTGACCAGGTCAACTCGCATCAAAAAAGCTGAGATTGTGCAGGTGGACGAGCGCAATCTCCGCAGCAAAGCGGATATGGGCAACCTGGGTGTGATTTTTTCGAAAACTCACAGGACCTATATCAAAGACCTTTCATCTTCCTAAAACATGGATTGATTAATTTGCTCCAGTGATTGCGGCGAAGGTCGTAGTTTATCTGCAGGTAATCTATTTAATGGAGTATCAGGCAGGTTATATTTGTCAAACAATGTTGGCGCGGTTGGGTTAACGTAAATCAATCCGGTCAATAACCAGTTATTGTTGGCGGCGTCTTCCAGTGTGCGCAAAGCTTGCCATTTATCTGTGGGGTCGTATTCGTTCTCGAGTTTTTTCAGTAAAACAACGCTGCCGTCGTACATGGTAACTTCTTTCGTCGTACCGCGCTCAAAATCATCCACCGTGATTTCCTCTCGAGCCAACACAAGTGAAATCTCGTGCAACGGCTCTTCATGAGTCTTGCCGAATGAATAAGAGTGGAATGAATTCTCATGATTATGAAAAGTAACACAGGGGCTGATGATGTCAATGACCGCGATCCCCTGGTGAGCGATAGCCGCTTTGATCAATTGTTTAACCTGTTTCGGGTCGCCGGCGAAAGAGCGGGCGACAAAAGTGGCTTCAGAGATCAAGGCTTCCATCGCCAGGTCCACTGGCGTGAAAGGGTTGGTGCCCTGGCGTTTCAGAGACAGTCCCTTTTCAGCGGTTGCTGAAAATTGCCCTTTCGTGAGCCCATAAACGCCGTTGTTTTCTATGATATAGACCAATGGCAGGTTACGCCTGATCAAGTGCTTAAACTGACCAAAACCGATACTGGCAGTGTCTCCATCCCCGCTGATGCCAATGGCTTCAAGCGTTTTATCCGCGAAAAGCGCCCCTAAAGCGAGCGATGGCATGCGGCCATGAAGTCCATTGAAGCAGAAAGAACGCCCCAGAAAGTAAGCCGGGCTTTTACTGGAGCAGCCAATACCGCTAAATTTCACCAGGTTTTCCGGTATGATATTCATTTCAAAGCAGGCCGCGGTTATCTGCGCTGCGATGCTGTTGTGACCACAACCCTGGCAAAGTGTTGTCGGGGCTCCGCGATAATCTGCGCGAGTAAGTCCCGCGATATTGGTATTTTGACTGGTTGGATGGACAGTTTCGGTCATTTTATCTTCCCTCTCCCGATTTGATCTGTTTCTTCACCCATTTTGCTGTCAGCGGCAGCCCATCCATATGGGCGACCTTGCGTAATTTATAAGCCACATCTGGAAAATTCATCGTCAATAGTTGCAGTAGTTGACCATCACGGTTCATTTCCACCACATAGGTGATGCGATGTGTTTCGATGAAATTCCTCACTTTTTGTGAGAAGGGAATCCCTCTGACGCGCAGGTAATCCACCTTGATGCCGTCTCCGTTCAATAAATCTCTCGCTTCAACAACAGCCGGGTCAACCGAACCGGAAGCGATGATGCCAATTTCCGCCCCTGGCTGCAAAGTCACAAACGGCTCCGGCAGCGACTCGCGGGCAAAGTCGATCTTGCTCTTTATCCGGTTGAAATTGTTTACCCAAGTAATGCCATCTTCCGTGTATCGAGCAAACTCATCGTGACTTGTCCCGCGCACAAAATGCCCGCTTTTGGGATGTTTATTACCCGGTAAAGTGCGATACGGTATCCCATCACCATCAATATCCAGGTAGCGACCCCATTCACCATGATTCTTTTCCAGTAGTTTTTCCAGGTCCATTTCCCACAACACTTTTCCACGATCAATCGGGCGGTCTGGATATTTAAATTTTTTTGTCATCCATTGATTCATACCAAAATCAAGGTCAGACAGCACCACTACCGGTGTTTGGTAACGCTCGGCAATATCAAAAGCCATCCAGCCAAAATCGAAACACTCATTGATCGTTCCAGGGATCAGGATGAGAATTTGTGTATCCCCATGACTGATAAAGTTGACCATCGTCAGGTCCCCCTGAGCAGTCCTTGTAGGCATACCGGTGCTGGGTCCCACTCGTTGAACATCCCAAATAACGACGGGCACTTCAGCGTAATACGCCAGACCAATGTATTCAGTCATGAGAGATAACCCTGGGCCCGAAGTGGAGGTCATCGCCCGCAATCCACCCCAACCCGCGCCAATCGCCATACCGATTGCAGCTAATTCATCTTCAGCCTGAACAACCGCAAAGGTGTCCTTCCCCGTTTCAGGATCCTGGCGTAACTGCGGTAAATACTCGTGCAGCGTTTCTACCAGGCTGGTAGCAGGCGTAATGGGGTACCAGGAGACGAACTGGACTCCTCCATAGATCGACCCTAACGCGGCTGCGGTGTTACCATCGGTCATGATGCACCCCTTTGTTCCATTCATGCGAGAGGTGAGGTAACGATCCTTCTTCGTAAGGTTGTTCTCCGCCCATTTATAAGCCAGTTCAACAACTTTATAATTGATTTCAATCGATTTGGCATTTCCCTTGAAATGGTAATCTAGTGCGTTGTAAATCGCTTCCATTTCAATTTTGAGCAAGGAAGCCAGCACCCCGACATATACCATGTTGGCGATGTATTCGCGAAACGCGGTGTGAATTTCCGCCTGCAGAACTAATTCGTGCACTGGCATCTCGTACACCACGATGTCATCACGAGGGTTTACATATTCGAAATCATCCGGAATCAACATTACCCCGCCCGGCACAAGGCAGGAGATATCCTTCCCAACAGTAGAAGGGTTCATTGCTACAATAATGTCATCCTCTTGTTTGCGGGCGATATAGCCTTTCCGGCTCAAGCGCAATGTGAACCAGGTCGGTTGTCCTTGAATGTTGGAGGGAAAAATATTCTTTCCAGAAACGGGTATGCCCATGCGAAACAATGCTCGCATCAGGGTGATGTTCGCGGTAGCGCTGCCTGAACCATTGACTGTGCTGAAGGTAATGCAGAATTCATTTTCAATCATCGTGGGTTTAGTCATCAAAATATTCGCTCCGGTTTTTAATCATTCAAAAGACAACCTGGGGATGGTTCTTTCGCGTTGCGCAACCAGTTCCATATGTTCTAACAGAAGCGCCAACCCTTGAGAAAACCTCCGTGCTTTTATTTCCTCTATGATGCGGGAGTGATACTGCCATACACGTTCCAAATAGGCAAGATCAGGGTACACCTCAAAGCCGCTCGAATGGTAGACATCCCAAAATGCTGCAAGCATGCCATCCAAATAAGGGTTTTCAAGTTTGCGATAAATGAAAGTGTGAAATTCCCTGTGTTCTTCCACAGGAATCTGTCCTGGAAACGAAGTTAGCTTCATTTTTGCTGAAGAAATAAGCCCTTCGAGATGTTCGATTTCAGCCGGTGTAAGCAATTGCGCAGCTTCTAAAAAATACGCGGCTTCCAGGTGTTTTCGCAAATCGGCAAACTCGTGAAATGAAATAGACCCACATGCCAGAGCGTAGGTCAGGCCTGGTTTTATGGTGCGATAAAAATCATAAGGGAGCTTGCGGATACCCGTTTTGGGTTTCACTTCGACCACTCCCAGTGTTCTGGCTACCTCAAGCTGCTCACGTAAGGTCGCCACGCTCATATTCAGTTCCTTGCTTAATTCGCTCAAAGCCGGAAGCCGGTTGTCAGCAGTTTCCGGAAGCGCTGCCAGATAACTCATCAAAGCGGTGAGAGACTTGTCAGTAGTCATCAGGAACTCTTTTATTCATATGATTATTCCGATATTTTGATTATATCACAGGCGTAATTCCTTTGCAACAACCTTCTAAATTACGAATTTTGTCGTTATTAAGGGTATTAATCTGATGATTGAGGGGTCAATTGAAGATGATTCGCAGGAATTTTTCGCAATACGCTGGCGCGTCCGTCCCTTCTCTAGCCAAAGAAGGTTTCAAGTACTTATCGAGCAATTCTTCAGCGGTTGCCTGTACCTGAGAGTGGTGGCACAGGATAGCCCGAATCCTTTTTTCAAGGTAATTCGTTAATACAATCTCGAAATTCGGCTGTTGGGTCAATGCCAGCCACATTTCTTCAACCTGGTGGGCTTCAGTGGCTGTTAACTTATCGTTGAATTGGTACGCGGGGCTGCCAGCAGCTGGAAAAACCGCGTCTATTACCGCCTGGCCTGCAGCCCGGTGATCTGGATGGTTAATGCGGTTTACCGCAGGAAACAAGTTGGTTGGGTCACAACTGACGACGATATCTGGCTTTTGTTTTCGGGTTTCTTGGATGATTTCTTCTCTCAGCGCGATATCTGCGACCAATTCACCATCCAGATGTTCAAGAAAACGGATATCCGTCACGCCTAATACAGAACCGGCAGCCATTTGCTCCCGAACCCTAATTTCTGCCATGGTCGTCAAATCCATGCCTTTTTCGTGAAAACCTCGTTGACCTTTGGTCAGCAAGCAATAGGATACACAATGACCCTGGTCAACCCATCGAGCAATCATTCCCCCGCAGAAAAATTCCGCATCGTCTGGATGGGCAAAAATGGCCAGGATCTTTTTCTTGGTTTTCCAGCCCTCAGGGTTCTCCATTTTGCCAGCGTCTCATTTACGCTTGCATTGCTCGCAGCCGCTGCCGCTATGCTTGGCGACGAAAGAAGCCGCTGCCTGGTTGAGCACCTCCTGCTCATCGGCAGCCTGAATTTCGGTTTGATTAAACTCTTTTCTTCCAATTTCAGGAATATCAACCAGAACAGCGCCTCGTATGGGGTAGACATCAACCACTTTGCCCTCTCCGTTGGGCGTGATCACCCTTTTGTTTTTCTTTGGCAGTGTTTTGCGCGCTTCCAGGTAGTTCTCATACTCGTAGATCAGGCAGCAGCGCAATCGACCACACATACCCGTAATTTCTGTCGGCGTGAGCGATATTCCCTGTTCTTTTGCCATTTTGATCGAAATGGATGAAAACTCAGTAATAAAACGGGTGCAGCAGCGAGATTCAAGACCGCACGCGCCCATGCCTCCCATGATCTTCGCCACGTCGCGTGGGCCAATCTGCCTTAATTCCACCTGTGCGGGTGCGAACTGACGCTGCATATCCGCGCGCAGCGATTTCAATTCAACTTTTTCCTCGTTTTCACTGCTAAAGAGGATGTTCAAGCGAGTTCCATCAAAGCTATATTCACTCGCGATTATCTTTATACCGCGAAGTTTCAACTCTTTTGCCCGGCTTGCGCATTGTTCAATTACTTCGCCCTCTTTATTCTGCCAAAATTGACGTTGAATCAAGTCCTTTGGTGTCGCCAGCCTGTCGATTGGTTTCCAGGTGCTATCGGCGTTTTGACTTTCTGGTGTTGAGAGGGTGATAATCTCGCCTAATTGCCACCCACGGCTGGTTTCAACGACTACCACATCCCCTCTTTGAATATTTTGAATTTTCGTCGCATCAAAATTATAGATCTTACCCACCTTTGAAAACCGTACGCCAACAATTAACTGAGAAGACGGTGTTTCCATCATTCATTTCCTTGTTTAGGTTCTCCAGCGGGAGCTCCCGTGAGTGCTGCGATGCTGATCTGGGCTGCCATCGCTTCCGCGATTCGGGTCAAAGATTGTGCCGCTGCAGAAGTAGTGTCGCTTAACGCAATTGGTTTCCCCGAATCCCCTCCGATCCTCACCGCCGGTTCAACCGGGATCTCCCCTAAAAATGGAATTCCCAGGCGTTCAGCCATTCTTCTTCCGCCGCCATTACCGAACAGGTCCATTTTTGATCCATCTGGCATCGGGAGATAGCTCATGTTCTCCACAATCCCAAGCACAGGCACATTCATCTCTGTGAACATTTGTAAACCCCGTTCCGCATCTTCAAGTGAAACCTGTTGGGGCAAGGTCACGATCACGCCGCCACTCAGCGGAACGTGCTGCATCAGGCTTAACTGGGCATCGCCTGTGCCGGGGGGGAGGTCAATGATCAGATAATCCAGCTCGCCCCAGTTCACGTCCGCCAGGAATTGCCGGATAGCGCTGTGCAGCATCGGGCCTCTCCAGATCAACGGTTGACCTTTGCGTACCATAAAGCCGATCGACATCAACTTTACGCCATAAGCCTTTGCTGGAACTAACCTACCATCTTCAGGCGGGGGTAGTGAGTCTACACCCATCATGGTAGGTATGTTGGGACCGTAAATATCTGCATCCAGTAAACCCACGCTGGCGCCTTTTTGTGCCAATATGACAGCGATATTCACCGCTACCGTAGATTTACCCACTCCGCCTTTGCCTGATGCCACTGCCACAACATTTTTCACCGGCAAGCTTAACACCTCACGGTTTTTCCCATCAGATGGCACACGGGCGGTCATGTTGACCTTTACTGAACTCACGCCTGGGATTGCAAGGACAGCTTCTTTTACCTCTTTTTCGATTTTTTTACTTAATGGGCAGGCGGGCGTGGTAAGCACGACAGTAAGTTCCACACTTTCCCCCGCCACCTGGATGTTTTCTACCATTTTAAGGCTTACCAGGTCTTTATGCAGTTCCGGTTCAATCACGTTTCGGAGAGCATCTGTTACCATCTCAACTGTAAGTTTCATTGTTCCTCAATTAATTCATATTTTGCCAGGTGTCCAATCACTTCCTCAAGTGTATCCCTATAAAGCTGCAACAGGTCATCATCGGAACCTTTAAAACGTTTTACGGTCAACTGGGCACAATGGGTGCAGCCGCGCATCGCGCGAAACGAATCCGCATTGCAGCCGGCGCAGCCACCTAACCTCACCATCATCAGGCTGAAGGCAGCCTGCCCGATCTCTTCAACCTCCGCTGTGGTCAAACGATCGATCAACGCCTGCCATTCTTCACCACGGAGATTCCGCAGAGAGGGTATCACCCGGATTGGGAAGAGAATTTCCGTATCTGAGTTAAGCATGGTCACTTTTGCTACCCGGCTTGCGCCTTGGCTGCCCGCTGCGCTTCTTCTTGAGCGTAATTGGTCGGTCGAATTTTAGCATAATATTCTAGCGGTTTTCCTAAGCGTTCTTTATTGTAGATATGCGAGTCTCCGCTGGTATAACTGGCGATACGAAAATCATGATCCATTTTTATCGCGTCAAATGGACAAAACTCAGCGCATGAGCCGCAGTTCATGCACTTGTCAATATCGATGTAGAATTCCGCTGATTCTGGTACCGGCTTCCCTGTTTCTTCATTCTTCATCCGTGTGATCCAGATGCACTGGGTTGGGCATACTTTCGCGCAGATTCCACACGCGGTGCAACGGTATTTCTTTTGTCCATCTTCCTCAATTGTGTAAACCAGAAAGGGAATTACCCTAAATTCCTCAGGAACCGTTACAGACTCTTCTGGATACTGTACAGTGAATAAGCCTTCAGCCATCATCGTACCGCGTTTGGCTTTTGCTCTTCCCAACCCGAATTGGTCAGCGAAATAAGTAGAGAAGAAGTGCCGAATGGTAACCGCCAGACCTTTGATTATCCCTGTGCCGTTCATCTGTGCTCCTTTTTACCTGTCCACTTCACCTAACACAATATCGACAGACCCCAGTATCGTCACCGCGTCTGCGATCTTGCCACCAACACACATTTTTTCCAGCCCGGTCAGGTTGATCAGTGAAGGCGCGCGAACATGATATCTCTTCGGGTTGACCTTCCCATCAGAGACGACATAAAATCCCAGCTCTCCTCTCGGTCCTTCCACTCGACCATAAGATTCACCCGGCGGGACCTTCACCAGGTATTGCACCTTTCCATTCATCACGGGTCCTTCTGGAGGTATCTGCTCAATGACCTGCTTGAGGATGCGTATGCTCTGGCGGATTTCATCCAATCTCACCAAATAGCGGTCGTACACATCACCGTGATTACGGTAGCAAACATCGAACTCGAATCGATCGTAAATACTGTATGGGTCGGCCCGGCGAATATCATACGGCACCCCAGAAGCGCGTAAGATGGGGCCAGCCGCGGAACAGGCAATAGCCTCTTCAGCTGTCAGCACACCCACACCTTCACAGCGCGAACGGACAATTTCATTGTCGGTCAGGTAACGGTCAAGGTCATCGATCTTTCTCGGCAGGCGCTCCTCAACCAGGTACTTGACTTTTGCAAAGTCGGCCGCGCTGATATCACGTACCACACCACCAAAGCGGAAATAGTTGCACATCATGCGCGAACCCGCCACCGATTCAAAAATGTCCAGGATTAATTCGCGCTCTTCCAGCGCGTACAAAGATGGTGTAAAGAATGCTCCCAGGTCGTTAAGCAAAAAACCAATGGACATGGTATGACTGGCTATCCTGGTAAGTTCTGCCATCATAACCCGCAAAAATTCCCCTCTTTCAGGGGGCGGAAGACCCAGCAACTTTTCAACGGTTATCGCGTATCCGAAGTTATTGCTCATCGATGAAAGGTAATCCAGTCGGTCAGTGAAAGGCATATTTTGTAGAAAAGTGTTGCGCTCGCCAATTTTCTCGTGATTTCGATGCATATAACCCAACACGGGTTTTAAAGCGACGACTGTTTCGCCCTCGAGGACAGCGCTCATCCGAAAAACCCCATGCGTAGATGGATGCTGGGGTCCGATGTTCACCACCATGCGGTCTGTGTGAAGTCCATCCTCATCATTTGCCAGGTTGGCGGTCAAAGCTTTATAGAGGCTCTCGTCAGCGTCGGTCGAAACACTCTCCGGGTCGAACTCCTTTGGATATTGCACGTTGTCATGAAAGGGATTCGTCTGCTCTTTGTGAAACGCTCTCCCTTCTGGCCAACGGCTCTTATAGGGTTTCACTTCCTCCTCAAAAAGGGGTTCGTGCCAGTCCTTGCGCAACGGAAAGCCGGAGAAACCTTCCCATAATAATAAACGCCGCAGGTCATAATGGCCTGAAAAACGAATACCAAACATATCCCAAATCTCGCGCTCCTGGAAATCAGCGCCAGGGTACAGCTGGGTCACACTTGGTACAACAGGGTTTTCTCTTGTGGTAAATACCTTGAGTTCCAGTCCTTCCCCCCCGATCGTTTTATAGAGGTGGTAAATCACGTCAAACTGATCATCAGGATACTGGTCAACCGCGGTAACAGAAGACAGGTAATCAAAACCCATTTGTTCTTTCAGGTAAGTGACCACTTCAATCAAAGAAGCAGGCAAAACCACAATACCTGAAAAGCCAGGTCTTGTATCTGGTTCCACATTCGGCGCGAATCGCTGGAGCAGCGCTTCATACTCAGGGTGAAGAACAGTCAATTCGCTCATTTGTCCTCTCCCGCCGCTTCATTTTCTTCAACAACTGTTGGTTCAGGTCGATGCGTCTCTGTATAAATGAGGTCTTTTTTCCGTGGATCGATAATATCAGGACCCAACACAGGAACAGGGATGTCTTTCCCCGGTTCTTTCGTGTACCAGCCTGATTCTTTCAATTGCTCTTTTTTTACTTTCTCCTGTAAGGCGATCAGCCCGTTGAGCAATGCCTGAGGGGTGGGAGGGCAGCCCGTAATATACACGTCCACCGGAATATAAGTATCAATACCTGGCACCACGTTGTAGCCTTCTTTAAAAGGTCCACCGCCAGAAGCGCAGGTTCCCATGGCAATCACATACTTGGGTAAAGACATCTGGTTATACAACCTGATGATATTAGGCAGCATTTTTTTGGTGACCGTTCCCGCCACGATCATCACGTCTGCCTGCCGCGGGCTGGGGCGCATGACCTCCATACCAAACCTGGAGAAGTCATAGCGGCTTGCTGCGGTACAAATCATTTCGATCGCGCAACAGGCCAATCCAAACATCATCGGCCATAATGAGTTGCTGCGCCCCCAGTTATAGATGCGTTCGAGGGTTGTGATGGTTACCTGCTGGCGCAATTCAGCAGGTATGTCTATTTCGGTGTGATTAAGCTCAGGCTTTACATCCATTTGTTCCTCCCGGATGAAATTATCTCCATTGTAAGCGGCCGTACGGGATTGTCAAGTGTATAATTAGTATAATTATTTTTATACTATTTCAAAATGAACACTTTCACGAAAATAAAAAACTACTTGGAGGCCCATGCATCCGCGACCGTTTCACAGTTGAGCCGTGACCTCAACCTCACCAAAGCGGACATTCATTACCACATTCGAATATTGCTTAAAAATGGTGAAATTGCTGTACTTCCAGACTCTTACCAGGCTGGCGCAGGGCGACCAGCGCGTCAATTTGTTCGATTGAGGTCTGCCCCCGACGCACTTGCCCGCTTTTTGATCGACCATTTGATCAATCTTCATCTCCAAAACAAAGATCAACAGTCAAGTCGAGAGGCGCTGGCTGAATATCTTTCAAAATGCCTGCTGGAACAATATCAACACTTCGAGGTTCAACACGCATCCCCAGCCGTCAGACTGGCGAAGATAGTCAAGAACCTTTCAACTTTTGGCATTCACCTTCGTTGGTTGGCAGGGAAAGACGGCCCGATGGTATCCCTGGAAAAGGAAGAGCTCTCCACGCTGATCGATGATCCAGTGTTGGTTGAAGCGATCGTGCGCGATCTATTGCTCAGAATTCAAAAAATGTTCATCAAGTAAACACAGCCGATCTTTTCCTGGTTCACTCCACGGTGACCGATTTTGCCAGGTTTCTCGGTTGGTCTACATCCAATCCACGCATGGTCGCAATGTGGTATGCCAGCATTTGTAATGGGATGGATGTGAGCACAGGGCTCAGCATCCAGGGGGCTTCAGGCACCCATAAAACCCGGTCAACCAGCGCGGCCACACGTTCATCTCCTTCCGTGGCAACCGCCACAACAATGCCACCTCGCGCTTTCGCCTGTTCGATTTGTGAAATCATCTTTTCATACCACGGGTCTTTGATGGCAATGGCCACCACTGGCATATTCTCATCGATCAACGCGATTGGGCCATGTTTCATCTCACCAGCCGGATAAGCCTCGGCGTGAATATAAGAGATCTCTTTCAATTTCAACGCGCCTTCATAAGCGATAGGCATATTGATCCCCCGTCCCAGGTACAGCATATCCTTGCTTTCCCGTAAAAGGTAAGCGGTTTCTTCAACTTCACCTTCTCGGTCAAGGCAGCGTCCTGCTAGCTCAGGAATTAATCTCAGGTCCTCCACCAATTTTTTTCGCTCTTGAACGGAGAGATCCCCCCTTAGATCAGCGAGTAAGATTGCCAGCATGTAAAGGTCCACCAGAGGCGCAGTAAACGCTTTGGTCGAGGCCACCCCAATTTCCGGACCGGTTTGCATTGAAATCGATCCATCTGCTACGCGCATCGCCTGGGAACCGATTGCGTTAACGATCGACCAAATCGTGGCTCCTTTCCTGCGCCCTTCTTCCATTGCAGCCAATGTATCGGCTGTTTCTCCAGATTGGCTGATGGCAATCAGAATCGTTTTGTCATTCACGATTGGGTCAGAGTAGCGGAATTCTGATGCTATCTCCATTGCCGCGGGAATACCAGCGATTCTTTCAATCAAGATTCGCCCAACCATCCCGGCATGCGAGGCTGTCCCACAGGCGGTGAGAACAATTTTCTCAACCTCTTTCGCTTTTTCAACCGTCAGGTTCAATTGCGGTAGACGAATTGTGCCTTCTTTGAAGTTTACCCGGCCAGCCAGCGTATCTGTCAGCGACCGCACCTGCTCGTGGATCTCCTTTTGCATAAAGTGGCGATATTCACCTTTTTCCGCAGATACAGGATCCCACGCCACTGAAGATACCTGGGGATGGATTACCGTGCCTTCAATGGTAGAAATATGTACATCTTCGCGGGTGACTACCGCCATTTGTCGTGATTCAAGGAAGATCAACTTCCGAGTGTGTTCGAGAATCGCGGGTATATCAGAGGCGATAAAGTTTTCACCTTCTCCCAACCCGATGACCACTCCGCCCGCGTTGCCAATGCGAGCCGCGATAATCTTGTCAGGTTCTCTTGAGGTAAAAACGACAATGCCATGCGCGCCTTTCAGTTGCCCAAGCGCTTTACGCGCAGCGCTTTCCAAATCACCGGTCACGCTCAGAAACTTTTCAATCAGGTGAACAATGGTCTCCGTATCAGTATCGGATTGAAAAACCACCCCTTCTGTTACCAGCTCTTCCTTAAGTTCGATGAAATTCTCTACAATGCCGTTGTGCACCACCACCACCTCTCCGCTGCCGCTGAGGTGAGGATGGGCGTTACGCGCGCTTGGTTCGCCATGTGTTGCCCAGCGGGTGTGCCCAATTCCCAACGTACCAGAAATGGGTTGCTCACAGACGTTCATTTCCAGGTTTACCAGTTTTCCGGCATTCCGCCGCACTTCAATCTGTCCGTTTTTTAATACTGCCAGTCCCGCTGAGTCATACCCCCGGTATTCCAGCTTCTTCAGCCCACCCAAAATGAGCGGAGTGGCGTCCCTTTCTCCGATATAGCCCACAATTCCACACATGGTATCCTCCAATTAAAATGGTACCCGGGTCTTGCGATCCGGAAGGAAAGGATAGAATGGAATTTTCGGTAGACCAGATCTCATCGATCTGAAGGGCATCCGCTGATCTTTCGATTTTTCCGGGCTTCCCGGTTAGCTTTACCTCGCGGT
Source organism: Chloroflexota bacterium (assembly GCA_012798065.1). Classification (GTDB taxonomy): domain Bacteria; phylum Chloroflexota; class Anaerolineae; order Anaerolineales; family Anaerolineaceae; genus UBA6107. Next base: position 1,597 of record JAAZNW010000022.1, on the reverse strand, counting down.
AAAGAACCCTCTCCTCGTCAACCTGTCAGATTGACAGGTCCATGCGCTATTCTTCCGTGATTGGTTCCGTTTCCTTTCACGTGCATTATACCTTAATCGAAATCCTTATCTTCTTTGAGGTCTCTTGCTCGTTGGTATAATCGACTCATTCTGTTTACCAGAAATCATGGCACCTGTGAAAAAACCACTAATAGATCCCGCTCCTGCTCTTGCACTCGCCGAACGCGATAAACGGAATTTTCGCAATGTTCAGATTGATGCCATTGGTGTCGGCCTGGCCAACGCAGCCAGTCCTTTCTTGCCTGTCTTCCTCACTTATTTAAACGCTTCATCTTTCCAGGTCGGGTTGCTGTCCTCCATGCCGGCATTCACCGGGTTGTTATTAGCCATTCCCCTGGGCAGGTTTCTTCAAAAGCAAACGAATATCGTTAAATGGTTTAGCATTGCCAGACTTTTGGTCATCGCCAGTTACGCGCTTACCGGCATCATTTCGTTCTTTCTGCCCGAAAAAGTGCTGGTGAACTCGATCTTGCTCATCTGGGCGGTTGCCACAATCCCCCAATCACTGGTATCTATTGCGTTTTCTGTTGTTATGAACGCTGTGGCCGGACCAGACAGACGTTTTGAATTGATGTCCCGCCGCTGGTCAACCATGGGTTTGACCACAACCCTCGTTGTGCTCGCCATCGGTCAGCTTCTCGACAGGATCGCCTTCCCATTAAATTACCAGTTAATGTTCATCGGCTTGTCCTTCGGAGGGTTGATCAGTTATTATTACTCCTCTCACATCGTCTTACCTTCAGCCGCTCCTCCCCCAATGGAGAACAGCCGCGACCTTCGCGCCCTATACCGCGAATATCGGGACCTGGTTTTACGTGAAAAGCCCTTTGTTTTGTTCATGGTCAAGAGACTACTGGTAATGAGCGGCATCCAGTTTTCCGCGCCTTTAATTCCTCTGTACCTGGTGCGTGTGGCTCATGTATCGGATGGATGGATCTCTATCATCACTATGACCCAAACCGCAATTTTGGTCCTGGGTTATTTTTTTTGGACCAAGTTGTCCAGGAAACATGGTTCGCGCGCGGTTCTTTTATGGACAACCTTTGGCATCTCGTTCTATCCACTTCTCATCTCCACCACTGTTGTGCCCTGGCAGATCGCCTTGTTTGCCGGTATCGCCGGTGTTTTTCAGGCTGGGTTGGACCTGATTTTTTTTGATGAACTCATGAAAACAGTTCCCATTGAATACAGCGCCATCTTCGTTTCCTTCGCTCAAATGATGCAGTTCCTGGCAGCGATTTTTTCCCCTATGATTGGGACGCTTGTCGCGGATGTATTCTCGATTCCCACAGGTTTAATCATCGCTTCGCTTATCCGTTTTTCAGGTTTTATTGCTTTTTTTCCGCTAAGAACGCTCATCGGAAGAAATAAAAAAGGGTCTACCAACATCAGATGATTCTGAATAAGTTCAGATACATATGAGACAAAAAGGCTAGACAAAAAAGAGCATCGAGGTCATCCTTAAGGGTGACAAACCAAACAAAAGGAGAGAAGCCTCGATGCGCATACATTGTATCCCAAAAGAATTTTATTATCT
>JAAZNW010000021.1 GCA_012798065.1 Chloroflexota bacterium | reverse complement strand
GCTGCGGGCGCACCGCGCTGGGCAGGGGCTGCGGGCGGTGAAGGTGGACCTGCAGGACGTGTACGATGAATTCAATTATGGGATTGCTTCGGCGGAGGCGATTCGCGACTTTTTGGAATACACCTACAACTCGTGGGTGAAGCCGTCGCCGTCGTACGTGGTGTTGATGGGGGATGGGCATTTTGACGCGAAGAATTATCAAAACCTTGGGAAGGTGAACTACATTCCGCCCTACCTGGCGTTTGTGGATCCGTGGCTGGGAGAGACAGCGGCGGATAACCGATATGTGACCTTCAAGAATGAGATGGGCAATCGCGACGCCATGCCGGATATGATGCTGGGCAGGATGGCGGTGAACAGCGCGGCGGAAGCGGCGGCGATGGTGAACAACACCATCGCCTACGAAGCCAACCCTGTGGGGTCCTGGCAGCAGCAGGTGCTGTTGGTTGCGGATGACCCGGATGCCGGAGGTAATTTCCCCGCATTATCCAACAACTTGATGAACTGCTGCATGGCGCGCCAGTTGAGTGCTGACCTGGTCTATTATGGCGTGACACACACGACGCAAACCGCCGCCAAGGCGGCGATCCTCGCCGGCATCAACTCGGGCAAACTGCTGGTCAACTACATCGGACACGCTTATAAGGATAAATGGGCTGATGAAGACTTATTCGGCGTGGCGGATATCAAAAACCTGGCAAACGGCAGCAAGCAGCCCATCATCCTGGCGATGGCCTGCAATGATGGCTATTATCACATGCCGTATCCAAACAAATACTTCGCCACTGCCGAGGTGGTCACCCGCGCGCAGGGCAAAGGCGCTGTGGCCAGCTGGTCATCCACTGGAATGGGGATGTCCAATGCGCAAGAGTATTTGAATAGAGGATTCTTATACGCCTATTCCACCTTAAATACACCAACAGTGGGGCAGGCAACGCTTACTGGCAAAGCCTTCCTGTGGGCCAGTGGTGGAAACCTTGAGTCGCTGGATACTTTTTTGCTCTTTGGCGACCCCGCGCTGCAATTCCCGAGCGCCCCAACTGCTGTTGACCTTTCCGCTTTCAATGTGACTTCAGCCGGAAAAACCGTCACCGTCGCCTGGCAGACTGAAAATGAGGTGGATAACCTGGGCTTTAATGTTTACCGCGCCAGCGATCTCAAAGGCGCGCGGGTGAAAATCAATTCGCTGATGATCCCCACAGGCACCCACCCTGGCAGTATGGTGGGGTCCAGTTATTCATTTACGGATAAGGGGGCTGATCTTAAAGGCGGACTAAAGCCCAAACAAACCTACTACTATTGGCTGGAGGACCTGAACATCACTGGCGGCAGTGAACTGCACGGCCCGCTTGCCGTGGAGGTTTTACCGTAGTTGAACTTGGCGCGGTTATTGTGCAACAGCGGAGATGCCCTCTCAGGCAGGGAGTAAGCCGAATCAGGCTTTTACAACGACGCCAGTTGCGACGAAGGAGCCCCTGCCTGAACCTGCGTTGCGCTGGGTAAAACAGGCTGGTGCGTGGCAGGTTGAACGGTAAACTGTTGTATAATCATTAATGGTGGAATGCTCGCGGTTTGCAGGTCAAGGCTGGTAAACCAGGGTATTCGCTGGCGTTGAATCCTTTGAAGCTCTTGACCAGAACGACAGATGGTCAAGGAGCCTTGAGGGATTTCCGCTGGCAGCCACTGGATTTTGATTCGAACCGCAGGGGTGTGGCCGGAGGAATTGCCAGGGCGTCATCCTTGAATGATGGAGGGAATGATCGCTCTAATCGGTAATCAAAAAGAACAGTAAGCATTGATTGCTTCAGGAATTTATCGGTGTTAATTGTTTGACGGAGGATTTCTCTAATGATAAAGAACACAAAATGGATTCTCACTTTGGTCACCTTGCTTTTCGTGATTGGCCTAATGCTGCCGGCGAAGGCAAGCGGAGAAGGGGTGAGGACAGCGGAAGCGAGCCGGCTGCTGGGAGAAGAGAGCACGGGGGTGAGGTTCACGGTGACGGTGCCGGTGGAAGAGCTGGAGCTGG
>JAAZNW010000001.1 GCA_012798065.1 Chloroflexota bacterium | reverse complement strand
TCGGTAGCATTGGCCACCGTAACCGAACCACCGTACAGGATGCGCAGATTCTGTGCCAGCCCTGAGCCAAATAACTGTGCCAGCGCCGGTCGTATATGATCCCGCAGTACCGCGTTTGCTCCTTCAGCGGTGGCTGCTCTGTCGGTGCCAATGGCCCATACCGGTTCATAAGCCACCACGATCATTGAAGCCGATGCCGTTCCTATATCCTTTAGCCCTTCCAGTGTCTGGCGAGTGATTACCTCTCCGGTTACGCCCGCCTCGTATTCTTCCAGCGTTTCGCCAATACACACAATGGGAACCAGCCCCAAAGCCAGAGCAGATTTCAGCTTACGGTTCACGCTCTCATCCGTCTCGCCAAAATAGGTTCTTCGTTCAGAATGCCCGATAATGACATATTCGCAAAACTCACGCACCATTTGTGGTGATATCTCTCCGGTGTACGCGCCTGATTCCGCCCAATGCATATTTTGTGCGCCAATCCCTACCCCGGTACCACTCAATTGGGCGGAAAGGATCATCAGCGAGGTAAATGGCGGGCAAAGCACCCGCTCAACTTCAGACACCTGCTGTAAACCCGTTAACAGCTCTCGAGCCACCAAACTTGCCTGTTCAACCGTTTTATTCATTTTCCAGTTACCGGCGACCAATGGTTTTCGCATAATCTCCTCTTTATCCTCTACCTTCCAGCAAGGGTCTGGTACACCCTTCCCTGTTATTTTACTCTTATTAAACCTCCCGGACATATTTTTAAGATTGACGGGGAGGTTAAGAGAAGGTATGATGGAAGTATCAGGCCAGCCAGATGGTCGCGGCGTTGAGCGATCAGCGTCGAGGAAAGTCCGCACTCCACAGGGCAGGTTGCCGGGTAACACCCGGGGCGGGGATCCTCCGGGAGAACCCGCCGGACAGGGCCACAGAAACATACCGCCCGCAAGGGCAAGGGTGAAAAGGTGGTGTAAGAGACCACCGGCGCTGCCGAAATGCAGCGGCCAGGTAACCCCCAACCGGAGCAAGGCCAAGCAGGGACCATGTCCGCTTCGACGGCAGGAAACGGCCCGTTTCCTTATGAGTCCCGGGTAGGCTGCACGAGCCCGGTGGCAACACCCGGCCTAGAGAGATGACCATCCACCTGGAAACCGTGCAACGCGCATACCTTTTCAGGGAACAGAATGCGGCTTATCGGCTGGCCTGTGTGGGATGTTGTACGTTTGGGCGCAGGTCAATAATTCTTCTTTTGGCAAATACCGGGTTCAGCGCATCAACCACTTCAATTAACAACCTGCCATTGCATGATAATTCCTCCATGCCCGGGATACGCGATACCACTTCCCGGGCTTCTTCTTGAACACGCTCCCTTTTTCCACCCATTATGCGTAGAGACAACCTCATCATGTCTCGGCCTTGTTCATCCACAAAGACAGATGCTTCAAAATCACCAACGCCATTCAGTTGAAACATAACCTCATCCAGGTCGTTTTGGAAAAGAGTACACTCGCCTATCTGAATACCCGCACGCCAGCGGCGCTTGATGGGTGCTATTCTTTTTATAAAAGAACCACAGGCACAATCCCCGGGTATCACGTGGCTGAGGTCGCCGGTACGGTAGCGTATCAAGGGCATGGCGTTGCGTGTAAGCGTGGTAATCACCACCTCTCCTTCTTCTCCGTCTGGTAGTACCTCCCCGGTGAGGGGGTCAATGACCTCAATGTAAAGGTCTGCTTCACGCATGTGATAACCACAATGCGCGCTGCACTCGACTCCTCCGCCCAACCCGGTTTCGGTCATGCCGTAGTGGTCAAATATTTCACATCCCCAGAGAGCCTTCAACCTCTCCGCCACAACCACAGGCAGCACATCTGTGGAGGTCAATACCGCTTTTATTTGCCCTTGCGAAAGAAAATTAGTCACATGGTCAAAACAGGCCACCCGGTACAGATGAACTGGGGCACCAACCAGTATGTTCACTTTTTCTTGCCGAATGACCTGCAATACACTCCTTTCATCATCAACCGGGCCATATTTGGTGGGCAAGCAGCCCAGTTCACGCAAGGCAGTGAAAAGCAGGTCTCCTACGCTGCCCGGCCTCTCGCCAGGCAGCAAGATCAGCACTCTGTCCCCTGCACCTGCCAGCGTGGACATGCCCGTTCGAAAAAAGTCAATGGTCAGCGCCTGGTCTTCCTGAGAGAAAAAAACCCTTTTTGATTTCGCTGTGGTGCCGGAGGTGGGCAATGACACAATACGATGGACTTGCTCTTGAGAGACACATACGAACGAATGGGGGTTTTCCATCAAATTCTCGGCAGTTGTGAACGGTAGCCTGAAAAAATCCGGAAATGAATTGATTGGTCCCAGCCCTGCAAAATGCTCGCGGTAAAAAGGGCTTTTTTGCCGGGTATATGCGACCATTCGCAGCAGGCTGCTAAACTGCCATCGCTCCAGCGCCTGGCGGTCAAACGCGGCCCGAGGGGTGCCAATACGCGCTGAAATCCAGTTATGTAGGGGAGTAATCTTCAATTCCATGTGGCCTTACAGGCGGTATAAACCCTCTCCAAGCGTGTTCGTGAGGTTGTACGCGCAGAAAGGAATCAATTTTCCATCATCAGCAGCCACATTGATACAGCAGTCTTGTAGCAAATCCAGGTCAAGGTTCCAGGCGTCCTGAAAAGCCATTCCTGAAACAGAAAAAAGATGCGTTTTCGAGCGCTCCAGAATGACATCCCACTCTCCCATGGAAGCCGACTCGCCACAAGAACAAGGAGCGCTAGGTGTGGGATATATCCAGTTCCTGGCGACAAATGACCTGGTTCGTAATAAAGCCTTACTGGAATCCTCAGGCTCTCGACAGCCGCAGGTTTTACCCGCCTGGTTTTTCACCGCCAGTAGCTTGCCCCCAGGCATAAGAATGTAGGTGCAGTGAAAAGAACAGTATGAGTTCTCGCTGCCCTTGGGGTGAAAATCTTCAGTTTTGACTAATCCTTCAGTCTGTTCTTGCAAATTGCGCAGGATTTCAGGGATGGTGATACGATCTTCATTCCGCGGCTGGTCAGGAAAGCGCCCAAAATAACTGATCGGTTGAAAATGAATACCGCGGACGACCGGGTAGTTCTCCAGGGCGAATCTCACAATATTTCCCAAGTCTTTGTCGTTGACTCCCGGCACAACAGTCGGCACCAGTACAACGCCCAATTCGAGCGCGCGGCAATTGAGGATAACCTTCTTTTTCGCGTCCAGAATTTCTCTTCCTCGAATGGTTCGGTAAATGTCGTCTGTTGTGCCATCAAATTGCAGATAAACCACGCCGAGACCAGCCTCTTTCAAGCTGGCGAGATAATCTCTCTCCCTGGCTATGCGCAGCCCATTGGTGTTAAGCTGAAAATAGGAAAATCCCGCTTTCTTTCCCATGGCAATGATCTGCGCCAGGTCATCACGAACACAGGGTTCACCTCCTGAAAGCTGAATATTGAAAGGTCCTCCCGCCTTGAGCATACGTTCATACCACAAGGAGATTGTGGATAACGGCACATCAGTAGCGTCTTTCTCTCCAGAAGAAGCGAAGCACACCGGGCAGCCCAGGTCGCATCGGCTGGTCACCTCCAGCAGCACACAGCAGGGTTCCTGGCGGTGTTCTGCGCATAACCCGCAATCATAAGGGCAACCTCTCTCCACCTGTGTAAAAGGGTGCCTGGGGTGATTGGGGAGCTTTTCGCGCCTCCAACTGCCATAATCTGGCCTTCCGCGCCACAGGATGGTGCGAAAAAAACCATGTTCGCGGCAGTGCTTCTCCAGGTATACGCCATCCTCGTATTCAACCCGTTTCGCTTCAAGCCGGTTTAAACAGACAGGGCAGATACTCTGTGTTCGACAAATCACACATCCCTCGACAGGGATTTCACTCACCATTGAGCTCATAGCCATATTCCACCAATAACTCCTTGCACTTCTGCAGTGTAGATTGCACAATTCCCGGGCAGCGAGCCACATACTGATCCTTACCACCTGATAGAATGTTCTCGCAGTCTATCCCGCCATATTCGACTCCATATTTCCTGGTAAACCAGTCCACCAGTTCATTCAGCATCAGAAAAAGACGGTCGTCCTCTTCTTCACTGGTAGAACCTCTGCCTGCGAAGTATCCCAGCAGGCAGGCGCCACCGGTCAACGCGCCGCAGTTATGCCCGCTAAATCCAATTCCACCTGCCAGCGAGTGCATACTGCGCACAAGAGCGGGGTCTTCCTTTCCCTGCCATTCAAGCCCCATTAATAGGATGACCTGGCTGCAGTAAAATCCCTGTTCGCCAAACCTGCGGATTTTAGACAGATCATCCATCATAAGCCTCCTGGCTCTTAAAAGACAAAGGTTTTTCAAGTATCGCCAGGTAATATCCCAGGCGCACGCGGCTTAAGGCTTGCGCTGCCCCCTCGTTTTGCTCATTCCCCCTGGTGAGCTGCTGAAAAAGCCCGGACACCGATCCCAGGCGAAAGATATGTTCAACCAACCATTGTTTCAGCAATGGTGAATGGTCTTCCCAAACCAACCTTGTTAACCCCGCGGCCGCGATCACCTCTTCAACTCCGTCCTGGGTCATGGCGCCAGCCAGGCAAGCGCTGCCCGCAAGAACACGCTGAATGGTTTCGGTCATGACTTCTCTAAGATAGATATCTGTAAGGACGATCTTTCCGCCGGGCTTCAACACTCGCCTGATCTCCAACAGGCTATTGAGGGGTTCACCCGTCAAGGAAAGCGCGCATTCCATGAAAACGCCATCAAAATACTCTGGCGCCATCGGGATGTTCAGTAAATCGCTCCTCACCAGGTTCAACAGGATTGGCTTACCTTGAATACCGGAGAGCGCTTTGCCAGACCTGTCCAGTCCTGTCACTTTCAACCCAGCCTTACTTGACAGAAAATTCACCGTCGCGCCTGCGCCGCAAGCAACATCCAGTAATCGCGCCCGCTCTGGTAAATCGCATAATGCGAGAGCCCGTTCGGTGATGACCAATCCTCCAGGGCGGTGGGTATGCACGCAAATTCCAGGGTTCGGCTGAAAGGAGAACAAACCGCAGGTGGCGCAATCTGCAATCATTTGTCTTCCAGCAACCTCTCGACTTCGAGCATCTTACCCAGAGCCATTTCAGGAGGGACCAACGCGCGGTTGCATTTGGGGCACGTCAATAAATCCACGGGATATCCTGACCCGAGGTAACTCACATTAACCTTGTTCAAGCGTAATGGTTCTCCGCACTTGCCACAGATCCATTCAGTCGAGTTTTTGTTCATCTCAGACGCTGTCATATACTTGTATCTCCTCCCACCACCATCCGGTGGCTGTACGCGTCAAACACGGTATAAGAATTCTCCTGTTTCTCATATTCCACCCAATAAGTGATGAGGTTGGGCCTGAAAGAGGCAATGGAATGACCATTGTTTTTATTGAAAAAAAATTCCCCGCTGGCTTCAGCGTGTTCGATTACCTTCTGAAGATCTTCCACCAAGATCAATCGCGCTTCCAGAAGATCCCGCATCTCGCTGCTCAATTGCAGGTTGATCTTTTCATAAGTTTCCATCTTCCAGTCTCCTTTCACGAGCAAACGCTTCTCCATCCGCTGTTTTACACGTATGCGATTTTCGTGCCTTTGAGAATAATCCGGTGGTTTTCTTATTGCCAGCGCCGAAATATCCCGCCCATAGATGAAATCCAATAGATGAAGCGTAGGCTTCCCTTCAGATACAAAAAGATCCCGGCACATCACACAATAGGTAATATAGTTCGCGTTGTCTTCATTGATCCTACGCTGGATCATTTTATGCACCAGGTCAGGGTTGGCCAACCAAGCAACCCCTCCATAGCCGCAGCATTCAGTTAGAGTGCGGGACATGGGCAGCTCTGAATAACGGACACCTAATCGCTCGATGACCGCCCTGGCATAATGCTGCCAATCTGGCTCGTATCGGCTGGTGCATGGATCGTGGACCTTGTATTCCTGCGTGCACCCGCCCCGCGTAGTTCCGAGCGCTTCATTTTTTAATAACATTTCCCATAAAGAGACGGTTTCCAACCCCGGTATCAGTTGTTTAAGCGATTGATGGCAGCTGGAACAGGCCAGGATCATTTTTGGTTTACCCAGGGATTCCCATACGCTGCGGATGACAGCGCCGCTTTCGGCAAACAGAGTCTCTTCCCCTGACCATTGGGCTGGCGCGCCGCAACAACGCAGCATGATTCCCAGGTTACCCACCAGCCTGACCAGGTCATCATAGATCAAGGAGATGTACTCTGGGTTCGACGCGGCCAGCTGACAGCCTGGAAACAGCAAATAATCGCATTTTCCTTCCCCGGGCGCGGGGTAGGTCAGGGCGAACCGCGGGCCATTGCTGAAGTTCATATCACGTAACGCAAAATCATGCGCTGAGATGGGCATTTTTTTGGTTTCCACCATGGTTTTTCGCGCTTGCACGATGACTTCAGCGAAATTCAAATCAGTGGGGCACACCTCGCCGCAAAGCCCGCACAACGTACAGGAGTTGATAAATTTATTCCCCCGCCTCTGGCGCATAATTATGGAAAGGTTGTTGTAAATATCCCTGACGTATTTCCGTGGGTAAGCGCCTAATTCAGATAAATAAGTGCAAACTTTCACACATTCCATGCATTCGCATACAAGACATCGACTGGCTTCAGCAATCGCTTCCTCCATTGTGTAGCCTTGTAACGCATCCGCAGGAGGCACAGCAAAGACCGGAAGCACACCTGCCAGGTTAGTGTACAGGCGGGTGTCTTGCGTTCCTTCGGATGACCGGGAAGCCGTCAGCGACACCTTCTGTAAATAGCGGTCAATACTGGTGGCTGTCCGTTTACCATCCGCAACGGAGGTTATCGTAGAAGGCGGATGCAAGAGGCTGCCGCCGCAAAACACTCCGCTCATACCCGACTCAAATGTCACCGGGTCAATCACAGTATTGCCCTGACGGTTTTTCTCCAGCCAATTGACCGATTCTTGATCAACGCCGGTAGCGATCAACACCGCGTCATATTGAGCCCAATCGAAAGCATTTAGATCAACCCGTGTTTTTAAACGCAGGTCAATGCCTTTATTTTTTAGTTTCGCAGATTCGCGCAGGATGACTTCCTTAGGTAATTGTGCATCCGTCAAGCCCCAAAGCTGCCCCCCCAGTTGCTCTGCCTGGTCAAAAAGCACAACCCTGTATCCTTTGCGGGCTAACTCCCAAGCCGCTGTCATGCCGCACAACCCGCCTCCAATCACCGAGACCAGGGCATTTTTCCGCCCAGTCACAGGCGAAAGCAGGCTCTCCTCCATTCCCAATTGGCAGCAAGCCAATTCCAGGTCTGCCATCCGTATCGCCCCGCCCAAAGGTTCACGGTTGCATAACGCCTGGCAGGGTTGGTCGCACGTGCGGGCGATGATTTCAGGAAAGGGGACTGATTTCTGGAAAGTGATCAGCGCATGCTTGAAATCCCCAGCGGAAATTTCCTTGCACATTTGCCGTACATCAACGTGAACCGGGCAGCGGGAAGTGCAAGGCGGGTCACAATCCTGGATGCACTGCTCTTCAAGTTCATGTAAACGGCGTTGATCCATTTTTCAACCCAACCAGATGCTTTGAGCAAGTATGGGTACGATGATTGACCTCCACGCCATACCTACAGGTTTTTCCCGGCGGTTATTGACTGGTTTGCTGCAAGGCTGCCAGTACCTTGGCAGGGTACGCGGGCAGCTCGCGGATGCGCGCCCCGCAGGCCGCGTAAACCGCATTAAGGATGGCTGCATGCGGCGCTGTGTTGGGCAATTCCCCAACCCCTGATGCGCCGAACGGACCGGAAGGGCGCGGCGTCTCCAAATAAATCAGCTCGATCTCATCCGGGACATCCTTGGCGAAAGGAATACCACATTTCACCATGTTCGTGTGCTTATGGATATCTTCAAAATCTTCGCTAAGAGCAAACCCAATCCCTTGCGCGATGCCGCCATACAGCTGCCCATCCACCACCGCTTTGTTATTGATCTTCCCAATGTCAGCAGCCAGAGTCATCTTCTCTACCGTCACTTTGCCTGTCTTGATGTCAACAACAACCTCAGCCAGGAACACGCCATACATGTAGTTCGCAATTGGGTTGCCCTGCCCTGTATCCGGGTCACCAATCTCGGTCGGTGAAGTCCAAACGCCAGAATAGCGCATGGGCATGTCGTCTTCTTTCATCTCGTCATAAGAGAGGTAAGATCCATCAGATTTACGGATGGCAGCGAGGAAGTTCTCGCAGCACACCTTAATGGCATTGCCGGTTACCACCTGGCTGCGGCTTCCTCCAGCCGCCCCACCATCCGGGGCTTTACCGGTATCATTCAGCTCCAGCCTGATCTGCTCGGGTCGCAGCCCCAATGGCCGCAGCGCTTCGTAGGCAGTCCCCAGCGCGCCAGCGTCAGCGCCCTGTCCATGGTCGCTCCATGTGGTGGAAACCAACACCCCGTATGGCGTTCTTTCGATCCAGGCTTCTGCTGTATCCGGACCGTCTCCTCCTGCGCCATAAATACCGATGGCGACGCCGACGCCTTTTTTCTTTTCCGCAGTAGATTCGGCCGCCGCCCGTTTTTTGGCTTCCTGGTATTTAGGGCGGATGAGATCGATCAGTTCCGGTAACGTGAATACTTCAGGCACCTGCCCGGTTGGAGTTGTTGCACCAGGACGATACACGTTGAGATATCGAAATTCCAATGGATCCATGCCGATTTTTTCCGCGAGTTCATCCATCAAAGACTCAGAAGGGAACTCACTTTCAGGCGCGCCGTAACCCCTGAACGGGGCGCCCCAGGCATGGTTGGTGCACACAGTTCGCCCTCTTCCCCTGATGTTCTTAATGTCGTATCCCGCCCCGATAAACTGAGCGCCCTTGTGGGTTAACAGGTCTCCAAATTCAGAATAAGCGCCATGGTCCACAATCCAATCAGTTTCCATGGCAATAAGCCTTCCATCTTTATCCGCTCCCAGTTTCAACCAGGTAAAGAAAGGCGACCTCTTTCCAGTATAGGTAATGAACTGTTCATAATCATATTCCAGGTAAACCGGTCGTTGTGTCGCGATGCAGGCCGCGCCAACCAACGCTTCGATGGTGGGGCAAAACTTGTAACCAAAAGTGCCGCCGGCAGTGTTTTGAACCATCCGAATATTCGAGGCATCTACACCCAAACCATCCGCGATCATTAAAGCGTGCAGGTACAAAGCAATGCTCTTAGAGTGGATGGTAAGCCTGCCTTCATCATCATAATAGGCAAAACCCATATCCGGTTCGATGGTGAGATGAGGTTGCCGCTGCGTGTAAAAAGACCCTTCGGCTGTGTAAGCCGCGGATGCCATAAGCGGTTTGGTGTCTTCTCCTTTCACCACGCCTTGCGTAAAATAAACATTCGGTGTTCCGGGGTGAATCTCGATCGCATCATCCGCCATGGCTTCAGGCGCGTTCATATACGCGGGCAGCTCTTCCAGTTCAACCCTGACCTTTTCTGCCGCGGCGAGCGCCTGCGCTTTGGTATCCGCGCAGACGATAGCGATCGCGTCTCCATATTGAAATACTTTCTGGTCGCACAGGATGGGGCGGTCCCAGCCGTCACACCGATTGGTTTCCCAGGTTACCAACCCGTTGATACGATTTTTCCCCTTGATATCTTTATAAGTGACTACCTTGAACACACCGGGCATTTTCTCCGCTTCAGTAGTATCTATCTCCAGAATATTCGCGTGGCTCACTTTCGCCTGAACCAGCGCCAGGTGTAAGGTGGATGTCGGTAATTTTAAGCCAAGGTCGGCGCCGTAATCGGCCGTTCCGGTCACCTTGGCAACAGCTGAAGGCCGCGGATAGGACTTCCCCCAGATCCTTCCATCTTCCGGCATTTTAAACTCCAGGCTTGCCATCGGTTGTTCGCCGCGCATCACAGCCGCGGCGTCCATCACCGCGTCCACAATGGGCTTGTAGCCTGTACAACGGCACGCGTTCAGGTTCTTTTGGAACCAGGCGCGCACATCATCACGGGTAGGCGAAGGGTTAACATCAAGCAGCGCCTTGGACGAAACCACAAAACCGGGCATGCAAAACCCACACTGCGCCGCCCCATGAAAGACCAAGGCTTTCTGGATTGGATGCATATCTTTAGGAGTGCCGATTCCTTCAACCGTGGTAATGCAGGCCCAATCAGGAACCTTGTTCATCCTGACGATACAGGAACGTGTCAGCTTGCCATCCATAATCACCGAACAAGAGCCGCAATGCCCTTCATTACACCCAACCTTGGTACCGATTAACCCCAGCTGAACACGCAGAACCTCAGCAAGTGTGGCTTCAGGGTCAGCAATGATGATGCGCGGGATGCCATTTACCATAATACTCTTCTTGATCATGAATTCCTCCTGGCGATAGCATGTGGTTTTTTTATTCGCGATTGAAATAATTCTATATGGATTTTTTAATATTCACAATCAAATAGGAGATAGTAAGAATTTTCAACGGGAAGTTTTCAAGTCAACAGTTCGAGCAACCCCGCTCCACCCAACGCAAAAACCAACATTTTGCCGGTCTTTCCAACCCAGCTAAAGAGGAGAAACTTCCACAGCGGCATCCGCAGCGCGCCCGCCACCATCCCGGCAATATCAAAAATCGGGTTGGGTATAAAAGCCAGCAACAACACAGTCAGTCCCCCGAATTTTTTCATCCATTCCGTAACCCTGGCGTACCATTGCTTGTTCTCTATAATGCCTTGTCCACTAAACCCAGCCACATAACCCGTCAGTTCGCCGAGCGCCGCTCCGCACCCGGCTGCCAGCGCCACCCAGTACGGGTTAAAAACCGCGCCCATCGCCGAGGTGAACAGCACGCCAGGCACCGGAAGGATGAGCGTGGCATTGGAAAACAGGGAAATCAGAAATATCCCCGGGTATCCCAACGCTTCCAGTTCCTGCACTCTGTCACGATTGAGGATGAGAAATATGGTTAATGTAATAACCGCCAGAAGCACCAGCACCCTGACAAAAGTAAGTTTCCAGCCGCTTAATTTGCTCATGGGTTGCTGTCGTCACGCAGCATAGATTCAATTCGGGCAATGACCATATCCATCGCCACTTCGTTCAGTCCCCCCTCAGGGATGATCACATCCGCATAGCGTTTTGAGGGCTCCACAAAATCCAGGTGCATCGGTCGCACCGTAGTGAGGTACTGTTTAATTACCATCTCGGTGGTGCGCCCGCGCTCTTCAAGGTCACGCTTCAAACGGCGGATAAAGCGAATATCCGCGTCAGTATCTACAAAGATCTTCACATCAAAAAGCGAGCGTAAAGCCGGCTCGGCAAAGATCAAGATTCCTTCTACAAGGATCACCCTCCTGGGCTCAACGTGCAGTGTCTGGCTGGTTCGGCTGTGGGTGGTAAAGTCATATACTGGCACCTCAATGGCTTTCCATTCTTTGAGCGCCATGATATGCTCCCGCATTAAGTCGGACTCAAGTGAATCCGGGTGATCAAAGTTCACTTCCCGGCGCTGGTTGATGGGTAGGTTGGTCAGTTCCCGGTAGTATGAATCGTGCTGCAGATACGCAATGCGGTGAGAGCCAACCTTCTTCAGGATGATGTCCGCTGCAGTGGTTTTCCCTGAGCCCGATCCACCGGCGATTCCGATAACAAGTGGTTTTTTATGTTTGGTCATGGAATAATTATATTAGAATCCATCGGAAAGCATCCTAATTTAATACCTGCCAAAAAAGTACAGCAAAATTTTCAGGTATTCTTCCAATGTGTAACGCCGACCCTCAGCAGTGCGCCACCAGGTGGTGGAACGGTACCAATGCCCGCCAACCGGCCGCACCTGAACATCTATCCCGCTTCCGCGAAATACGTTGCGGAAGATGATGCGCGTTCGCAGCGTATGAAAGGGATCAGTGATGATGATCAGTGAATCCTGCGCGCGTTCCTTTGCCAGCGCTTTGATGGCGCGTGCTTCATCTACCGTGTTGGATACCTGCATTTCCGTCACAATAACGCGGTCAGCCGGAATTCCTTCTATCACCGCAGCCCGTATCAGGGCATCCCGCGCTGGTTCGTCAGTATAGGTTATGAAGAGATAACTGGCATATTGTTTTTGATATAACCGGGCTGCCTCTGCCACCCGGTCGCCGGTATCGCCGCTCAGTGCTACCACGCTATCCGCCTCTTTGAGCGGATCAGCGTAAATAAGCAGGGCGCCAATCCCCCGTAGTATCAAAGGGGAGGTCAGTACCACCACAACAAGCAAAATGAGCATCGCCAGACCGCACCCACAGCCTGACTTTTTCTTATTTGTCTCCATGTCCATTTCTTCATTTTACCTTATCAAAGTGACCTTTTAAAAACAACAGCCTTGGAGAGTGTATTGCGTCATGTCAACCGCATCCAGTAAACCCTTGACCTGGGCTTCTTTGCCGGAATTGGTTGAGCCACCGAAAGGATTTGCAAGCGCCCTATGCGAGTGCTGGATGTTCCTGCCAGTAAACCCTTGACCTGAGGTTCTTTGCCGGAATTGGTTGAGCCACCGAAGGGATTTGCGAGCGCCTTGTGCGAGTGCTGGATGTTCCTGCCAGTAAACCCTTGACCTGAGCTTTTTTGCCGGAATTGGTTGAACCACCGAAGGGATTTGCGAGCGCCTTGTGCGAGTGCTGGATGTTCCTGCCAGTAAACCCTTGACCTGAGCTTTTTTTGCCGGAAATGATTGAGCCACCGAAGGGATTCGAACCCTTGACCTGACGTTTACGAAACGCCTGCTCTGCCAGCTGAGCTACGGTGGCTTGCTTCGAACCTCGAAATTATAATGCACTCGTCACCCAGAGGCAAGCAAACAGAGCAGAATAAAGACAGAATGAAGAAAACAGAGAGGTACATAGTTCCCGGTTCACTCCTCTTTGTGCCGCTTGCGGATATGGTCAGCGCGCTGAACGGCCTCCTTTCCATATTTCTCGCGTAGTTCATCCAACGCGATTAACAATTTCCTTTCTTTCTGCGTTTTGCTTTCCCACAGGGTAAGCTGGTGAACATGTTCCACCAGGTTCGCCCCTCCAACACCAATCAAACGCACCGGGCGGTCAGGCTGCCATAATTTCATTAATAACGTTTCAGCTTCGGTGGCGATCACACTATCCTGGTCAGTGGGCGCCTGCAGCATCACCTGCCGGGTGTGGGTGGTAAAATCAGCAAAACGCAGTTTGAGGCGAATCACTCGCGCGCATAAACCCTCACAACGCATACGATAGCCCACCTTGATTGCAAGTTCGTGCAGGGTGCGCCGCAAGAAAAGCAAGTCGGTGGTATCGCGGGCAAATGTAACCTCCTGGCTGATGGATTTGGCTTCATAAGATACGGTCACTGGTCGATTGTCAATCCCCAGGGCGTGCTGATGCAAATCAACACCGCTTTTTCCAAATCGCCTTTCCAACCGGTCAACAGAGCAGTTGGCGATATCACCAATCGTGCGCAACCCCATCCCTAGCAGGATGGACTCCATCTTCGGTCCAACACCCCACATGGCTCTCACCGGTAAAGGAGACAAAAAGCTCCTTTCTGTACCCGCAGGTACACATAAGATCGCCTGCGGGTACCCATCTGTTCTACTTTGGTTTTTGCCGGTGTCTGTGGCAATCTTTGCCACAAGTTTATTACTCGCGGCGCCAATTGAGCACGGTAGACTGGTGTCCAATTTCACTCGGGCCTGCAATGCGCGCGCGATCTGCTCTACCGGTTCTGGCAAATCAGTTACGTCAATGAACGCTTCATCCACCGATACCTGTTCCACCAGCCCGCTCAACTGATGAAAGATTTCCATCACCTGACTAGATTTTGCGGAGTATTCGCCGAAATGGGTAGAGATCAAAATCAATTCAGGGCATAAGCGCAGCGCCTGCCCTGTAGGCATGGCTGAACGAACCCCTTTTCTGCGAGCCGGGTATGAACAGGAGCAAATAACCCCGCGCTGGTCAGCCTTTCCTCCTACCGCAAAAGCCTTACCCGCAAGCGAAGGTTCCCTTTGCTCTTCAACCGCGCAAAAAAACGCGTCCAGGTCAACATGGAGGATTTTTCGTGTTGCGCTTTTACTCATGCTGAATTTAGTATAGCAAATCTGTTCTAATTGTCAAGAAACAAACTGCAGGCAACCGCGCCTGCAGTCCGCTGGTGTTAATGATGGGTTTATGCGCTCATTTCTTCTTTGAGTGTGGCGATAGGAGGAATGGGTGTAGGGTCCGTGTCGTAAATCATCGCCAGGTAAAACGCCAGGTAATCTCCAAAGAGCAGCGCGTTCCACATCTGCTCGAGGCGTGTTTCTCCTACGGCGGTAAAGAGATCCGTGCCAATCCCTTCCAGCATGAGGATGCGTTTGGTCTTCTCCAAACGCAGTAAGTTGCGCGGATGATCCTCCCCTGCCAGCAGAAACAGGCAAAATTCTCTCGTCTCGCTGCCGGGTGGATTCCAAATACCGGTCAGGGTATTATGGTCAGCCTCAGGTAAATACTCAAAAGACGCGAACGCCTTTGCCACTTCGTTGAGCTGCGTTTTCCAGCGCCGCGCCACAGGAGACATAAAGCCGCTGGAAAACACAGTAATGTGACGCCCAATCAATTGCCCCGCCAGCCTTTTTGCTGGATTTTTCAGCACCGGTATTGGCGCGTCAATTTTCTCTTGAAGCGCTCTCATCCCTTTAATGGCCGCCTGCGCTTCCCGCTCAGGGTCTGGCAGCAAACCAAGCCTGGTTAATAACGCCAATAACAGCCCGAATGAATACCCCACCGCGGCCCTGGGTTGACCATGATGTTCGAATTTCCATAACGGAACATGGTGCTCCCGCGCCAGCGCTTCCAGCTTTCCGCCAGTGCACACCACTATGAGCTGGCATTTGTTTTTTAAGGCTCGCTCGAAAGCCGACAGCACCTCTTCCGTATTACCGGAATGAGAAGAAGCCACCACCAGCGTTCCCGCGCCTGAAGCGCACGCCGGCAGGTCATAATCGCGGTGAACGATTAAAGGCACCTCTAACTGATCAGCGGCGTAAGAAGCCAGCAGGTCGCCGCCAATGGCTGAGCCGCCCATCCCGGCCAGAATGATGCGTTCCACTGGTTGGATTCCGGTTAATGGCTGTTTTTTTCCGAGATGCCAGGCTTTCTCCAGTTGTAGTGGCAAACCCATAATATGCCCAAGCATATCCTCGCGATCAATTTGGGCAAAATGCTGATGTTCGTTTAAATCCATGCACAATCCTTGATTGTCGTTTTTATTGGAGCGTCCAATCAATCATCACAACAGAGCAGATGGTCGCTCTGTTATTCCTTATTTAAGTTTTTTCACCAATTCCAGAAACTCGGCGTACTCTTCTTCAAACATGTGAATCGTAACGTTGTTCAATTCCAGGTTATAAGTCGTCTCGCCATCCGGTTCTTCCGCAGACCAAACTGCGTAACTATCTGTTTCTGCAATCGTGGTCACTTTCGGATCAAAATTTTCACTCATTTTTTTCTCCTTTTTTCTTACTTGATTGTTGTGGGTTATTTGCCTGTTTTTTAGCAGTGTCTCTTTTAAAGATATTGATCCTCAAGAAAGCATTTTTCGTGCGCTGCCACTGCCGTATGAAGATTACCGATAGTTTTTCCGGGGGTTGGATGACCCTCAGGTTCAGCCAGGGATCCTGGTCTGCGAGTTTACTTATCAAGTAGGTCACGATGAGTTGAATTGAAGCCAAAACAGGAGCCGCTAACAGAATTCCCAGGAACCCGAACAGGCTGGCTGAAATGATCACCATTACGAGTACAGCGGCAGGATGAATGGCGAGCGCATCTGACATTACTCTTGGCACTACAAAATTGTCCAGCAGAAAATCAGAAAACCAGGCGCAGCCCACCACCAGCAGCGCGTATGGGAGTGGCTGCATTCCCAGGTGCTCGGTTTGAAATAGCGCCACCAAGCCATATGTCGTCCAGGCTACAAACGGCCCGACGTAAGGGACAAAGCGCGCGAGCCCCGCTAAAAACGCGAGCAGGAATAAGTTCTTGACCCCCAGCACGCTGAGCAGAAGGGCGTAATAGGCAACGGTGATGACAAAAATGAGTAGCTGCCCACGCAGGAAGGCGTTCCAGATATGCCCTAGCTGGGTGACGATCTTCTGTATATCTTCCTGGTACCTGGGGATGACAATTCTGATCAAATTCGCCTTGTTGCTCTCCGACAGAATAAAATACGCAATCAGAAGAATAAAGACCAGCCAGGTGAGCGTTGAACCAATACCAGTTGCCAGCGAACCAATAAGGCTACCCAGTTGTGCCAATAACGGTTGGACGATCCCCGCAACCTGAGTCCAGAGTGTTTCCAATTCGAGCTTCGAAAGGTCAAATTCAAAAGGTCCAATGACCAAAGGTTTACTGGAAATTTCCTCGAAAAATCCAGGCAGGTCGGTGATCATTCCCTGGATTAGTTTGATCAGGTTTTGTACCTGTTCAACAATGGAAATACCGCCCCAGGTTAACAGCCCGATAATGATGGCGAACAAGAGCAGAAAAAGGATGGTTGTAATCAGGCGCCAGGGAATTTTCAGCTTCTTATTAAAAAAAGTCGCGATTGGATGGAATAAATACGCTACCAACACGGAGGTGAGCAACGGCGCCAGGATATTGTGAAAACGGATGAGCAAGAGAATAGTAATGCCAGACAACGCCAGTCCCACCACAAGTTTTGTGTTGGTCGACCAGCCTGGCGAAGAGGGGTTTTCCTGAAGTGTCATCATGATTATTATAAGGGATAGTGGTTAAAAAACGAAACTGGCTTTACGCAGCCAGTTTCGTCTGGGTTTTTATTAGGTTTACGGGCAGACGCCCGGCTGGATTGAATTAAAGATCCCCGGAAAAAGCGCGCAGTAACTATCTGTGACCTCAATGATTAGCCAGGGGACAATGCAAAAGATAAGCAAAACACCCACCACAACCAGTAATGCGATCAGCCATCCAGATTTCTTTTTCGCCGTCGGCGCGTACGGAGCGGGGGAAGCCCCTCCCACAGCAGCGTGGACGGGAGGCGCCGGTTGTGGCGTGGCGAAGGGAGGGGTCACAGGCTGTTGCGGCACGAACTGCGGAGCGGCGGGTTGAGGTGCGCCGTATTGGGGCGCAGCGGGCTGGGCGGGCGTGTAACGCGGCGCTGCAGGCTGCTGAGGTACGAAAGGTTGTTGGGCAGGTGCCGCGGAGGTAACTGGCTCGGCAGAAGAGCGCCTGAAAGCCGCCACTGTGGCGTTAGGATCGATGGACGCGCCTTCAAATTTGAGCAGAACATTTTCTCCTATGGTGATGGTTTCACCCGGATTGAGCAACATGGGCGCGCTTAATCTTTGCCCGCGCAAAAAAGTGCCGTTGGTAGATCCCAGGTCCTCAATGACATACGTGTTCCCAGTCAGTACCAACCGGGCGTGTCGGCGAGAAACTTCAGGGTCATTGATGACCACATCATTGCTCAAGTCTCGGCCAAGGTAGATCTCGGTCTTTTCAAGCGGGTATTCCGTCCCGGCAGCACTTCCACTTTGAAGGATTAAACGAAAATTTGCCATATGCTCCTCCTTATCATTTTATTAGTGTAGCAAGTGAATGTGAGAATGTCAACGATTTTAATAATTTTGATTTGAACGTGGGCGCTCATCGACCTCCATCTCGGAAAACGATCTCGGTTTGATTTCAAACACAGCCCAGGTGTTTACATTTAGCCTCGGTTGCTCAATGGAACCACACCGCCTGCTTATACTCACGCTCATCCTTCCAAGGCAGCGCTTCACCAGCGGTGGTTTTTCTATGCAAATTGATCCGGGTTTGTTGAGAAAAAAAGACCCCACCATGCCGTGTGCTGCGTAGTTTTGAACCTGCCGAAGCAGGTGGATCCTGCCACAGAGATCCGCCTTGGCCGAAGCCTATCGCGTTACCCTGTTGAGAGGAGGATCCCTTTTAGAAGTGTTGGCTCAAAACCGGTGTCGCATCATCACGAACACAGCAGGGTATCGTTCTTATACCATGATTTAGGTAAAATGGGTAGATAAGCCATATCACGTCTCTTTCCGCATAGAAAAACCAGGTAGAATGAGAACCAGAGATGCAAACTAACATTCGTGCCTTCATCGCCATTCCGCTCACCCGCGAGATTCATCAACAACTTGGCTTGTTCATCCAAAGCTATGGGCTCGCGAACCGCGACGCCGGTTTTCGCCCGGTAAAGCCAGAAAATATCCACCTGACCCTAAAATTCCTGGGGGATGTAAAAGCAGCCAGCCTTCCCGCCATCAGTGAGCATTTGGATCGCTTGACAGTAACCTTGAAGCAGACCTCCATCACCATCAGCGGCTTGGGTGCTTTTCCTGGTTGGTTCAAACAACCCCGCGTTATTTGGGTGGGAGTGCAGCCGGTTGAACCGATACAGCGCATGAGCGAACAAATCGAAAAAGCGATATCTGCGCTTGGCTTTCCTGCGGAGCGCAAACCCTTTTCCCCTCATCTCACGCTTGCCCGCGTTAACCAGCAAGTTGCCGGTCAACGTTATCAAGAGGTCATTACCCGCCTGAGGAACCTCCAACCCGCGCCCGTTTTCGGTGATATGGTCGCAGATAAGATCATACTGTTCAAATCTGACCTTCAACCCTCAGGGCCAGTTTATTCCATCCTTTCGGCGCATAGATTAAAAGGTTAGAACAACTATGTTAGAATTCAGAAAATCGATCATTGAGAGGTGAATCCTGGATCCAATCGAAAAAGCACATCGAATCGTCAATTTCCTGGAAGAAAAAAAAGCTGAAAAGATTATCTTGCTGGACATCCGTGAACTGACCACTTTTACAGATTTTTTCATCATTTGCAACGGGACCAGCGATCGAATGCTGCAAGCGCTGGCTACAACCCTGCGTGATTACATTAAGAAAGACCTGGAGCTGATTGTCAACATCGAGGGAGAATCACGAGATGGCTGGCTGGTGGCCGACCTTGAAGATATCGTGGTGCATATCTTCTCGCCCGAAATGCGAAATTATTACCGGTTAGAACAGCTGTGGAATAAAGGCAAAACGATCCTCACGCTGCAGTAAAAAAGGCGTAAGCCCTCCCCTCAGCCTTGCGGTTTTTACAGGTTTGCCAGGATTTCGGCGCTGTGGCCAGCGGGTTTTACATTTTTAAATACTTTGATAATCTTCCCGTCTTTGCCGATAAGGTAGGTGGTGCGTAAAACACCGTGGTATTCCTTGCCGAACATTTTTTTCTTTCCCCAGACGCCATACATTTCCAGCACTTTATGCTCTTCATCAGAAAGCAGTGAAAACGGTAAGTGATATTTGGCTTTAAATCTGGCGTGTGATTTGGGAGAATCAGGGCTCACCCCCAGGATAACCACCTGGCTGTTTTCGTAAGCGCTGTAATCATCTCTGAAGTTGCAGGCTTCAATGGTGCATCCTGGGGTGTCGTCCTTCGGGTAGAAATAAAGGATAATATTCCGACCAGCGTATTGGGAGAGTGTGTGGATAACACCAGTTTCATCTGGCAGTGAAAAATCTGGAGCCTGCGTGTTTTCTTTAAGCATGGTATTCCTCCTGTTCCTGTCTGATTATATCAAATCCCTTCAACCACCATCAGAACCATAGCGGCACCTGGATTAAGTAGATCATCATCAGTACCATCCCTATTGCCAACCAGAGCATGATTTTCCAGGCTGGTTTATCACCTTCCGCCACGCACAGCACCTGCCATACCTGAAAAATCCCAAATGGGAGAACCATCCACGCTGGCCAGGCCAGTGACCAGGGCAGTCCTCTGGTCAGCAAAAAGACGCCAATCAACACAAAAGATCCCAAAATCAGCAAGTTGTGAAGGAAAACCGCGATTTTCCAGCCCGTGAGGGTAACCAGACTCTTCTGCCCGTGCATGATGTCAAAGCCATAATCTTTCAAGGCGAACATGATTTTCGCGGCAATGTACAAAAGCAACAAAGGCAGAGTCAACGGCAAGAGCAGGGCTGGAACCTCCCCCTGGTGCAAGCTGACCATGAAGGCCGGAACCAGGTTCACCGTGACAACCCCCTCAACCAGGTCCCCGTAACCGTTTCTATCCAGTCGTAAAGGTGGGCTTGCGCATAAAAGGAAGCCCAACAAAACCAGCCCTAAGAAAATCAATCCTGCTGTGGAGAGCGCCTGACGCGCGATAAGAAGAATAGTGCAGGTGGCGCCAGCGGTTAAACTCAATAATGAGTACTGAAGCAAGAGGTTGCGTTTGACCTCTTTCAATTTTTCCCATTGTTCATCTTCGCGACTCAGCGCCGAGATCGGAGAGTCCGGATGGTCAAAATAGGCGTTCAAGAAGATGCGCATCGCGAACAACGACAGGCAAACCATGCCACCCAGGATAATACTGATCCCATTCAGGTTGCCGCCAAAGTAATGCACCAGGCTTACGCCCAGCATGCTGGTAAAAATCAGCGGAAGAACCCAATAAACCTTAAAATCCCGCAATATACGCTTACGCTTTGTCACTTGCTGCCCCGGGGTCAATTGTAGTCTCCTGCCTTTTTTCCGAATAAGGATGCCCTATTCACCATTTTAATATATACTGCACTATATCACAGCCGGAGACTGACCATGAAACTGGACCTCCCAGATATTTATCTCGTTCGCCCTGATGTGCGCCAAGACTTATCAAATGGGCAGCCAGTCGTTGCCCTGGAGTCAGCAGTCATCACGCATGGGCTACCCCGCCCTGCCAACCTGGAACTCGCCCTCTCAATGGAAGCGATTGTCCGCGGTCAGGGAGCCATCCCCGCCACCATCGCGTTCATTGACGGCAAGATCGTCATTGGCGCCAGCGAATCTGAACTCCGGCGCCTGGCAGAGGAAAACAACCCCATCAAAATTAACCCGCGCAATATCGGGATCGCTTTGAACAGCGGGGCGTGCGGCGGTACGACCGTCGCCGCAACTTTGATGGTTGCCCGCGCTGCTGGCATTAAGGTCTTCGCTACCGGCGGAATCGGCGGAGTGCATCGTGGAAATGTTTTTGATATTTCAGCCGATTTACCTGCACTATCCAGCAACCCGCTCGTCGTCGTTTGCGCGGGTGCCAAAGCCATTCTGGATATTCCTGCCACGCTGGAAAACCTGGAAACCCGCGGGGTGCCTGTCCTGGGTTTCCAGACGAATGAATTCCCGGGGTTCTATTCACCAGGCAGTGGTTTTAAAGTGGACTACCGTATTGAATCTGCGCTGGAAGCCTTTAAAATCGCTTCGGCTCATTGGCGTGCCGGGTGCCGCAGCGCGGTTCTGGTATGCAACCCCATTCCGGCGGAATATGGGGTAGACCAGCAGAAAATCGATGACGCGATCGCCCAAGCCGTTGAATCCGCCAACCGCAAGGGGATCTCAGGCGCGGCACTCTCTCCATTTCTGTTGGAGGAACTGGGCAAAATCACAGCGGGGAAAAGCCTGCAGGCAAACTTGGCGCTATTAAAGAATAATGCGCTGCTCGCAGCTCAAATCGCCGGATTCTTTGCAAAACCAGGTCAAATCAGTTTTTAACTTCAAGGAGTGGACGGCGGGGTTGCGGTTACTGCGCTTTCAACAGGTGCTTGTGCTCCCATGCTCGTTGGAATTTTTTCAACCAAGGGTTCTTCCCCGAGGATCTTGAAGGTGCCTGACTGTTTCCAGGTCTGTCCGACAAAAATTCGCACCTCGTAGATCCCCGGACGCCAGGCGTCCACAGGGCGTGAACAATCCGTATAACCATAACCTCCGGGAGCATAATTCCACGCCTTGGTTTCTGAACAGATCAACTCATCTCCATAGAACCATAAAGCCGTCCACTGCGCTCCAATAGCCATACGGTCATAAGAAAAACCACCAAATAACGTCCCCACGGGTAATTCAAACTCACTGTAAGAAGTCGTCACCACACCGTCTTTTATGGTGTCAGAAAAACTCAATGGGCTGAAAATCGCGTTCGCGTCCGGTCCGACGGGGGTTTGAATGGTCGCCTGGATGAATTCAGGCAATGAAGGTGTGTAAGTTTGAGATAAAGTCAAGGTGATGGTCGGGGTATAGGTCATCGAAGGCGTATTGGTGATCGTAGGTGTGATGGTCACGGTAGGCGTTTGGGTGATGGTAGGAGAAGGAGGAAAATAGCGGTAGACCATCGGTTCTCCAAAGCGGATTAATACCAGCCCTGTGAGCAGCAACCCAAGCGCGAGCAGCACCAGGCGCCAGCCGTGAGCGACCAGTAATTGACGCTTCTGGAAAAAAAGCAGCCTGTAACCTGCTTTGATGGATTTTACTGCCATTGTCAGGCTAACGATGGCTGCAATCCCCAGCAAAACCAGGATCACTTTTACCGTTGTGGCAACATCAATATTCAATGCTTCTCTCCAAAAAAGCATTATAGCATGCGCAAAAAACCAGCTCGGGGCAGAGAGGTGGTTTTAGTGTTGTAACAGCGACAGGTATGGTTCTGCAAATAAGGCAGGTGTGCCGCCAGTATGCCAGAAAAGGACCCTATCCGTTTTATTAAAAAAGCCCTTCCTGACCAGGTCTATCAGGCCGGCCGCGGCCCTTCCGGTGTAAACTGGGTCCAACAGCAATCCTTCAGTCAAAGCCAGGAGCTTAATTGCTTCAATTTCCGGAGTGCCCATTATCCCGTACCCCCCGCCAACATAATGGTCGTTTACCAGGATCGTATCTTCACTCACTGGAGGTAAACCGCACAATTCCGCACCCTCGCGCATCAGGCTGGCGACAGTGCTGTGTAATTCCCGGTTGTTGCCTTCAATGCAGATTCCCAGAATCTTGCCGGTAAAGCCTGCCCCTTTTGCTCCCAGCAGCATGCCCGCCTGGGTTCCTCCGCTGGATGAGGGAATAACAATCCAGTCAAACTTCTCTGGGAAGAGCTCGAGTTCTTTCATGGCTTCAACATACCCCATCAAGCCCACCGCGCTTGAGCCACCATAAGGGATTTTATAAGGGCGTCGACCCTCATGTTGCGCTGTCTTGACGATATCCTCCAGCATCTGTAAACGGTTGTCACGCGTCGACCACACAATTTTCGCGCCAAAAAGCTGATCCAGTAAAAGATTCCCACTCGCGAGAGCAGGTTCGTCTCCAGACAACACCAGGATGCACTGATAACCGAATCGGGCAGACAGCGCCGCCACCTGCCGGCAGTGATTGGATTGGATGGCTCCCACGCTAACCAGGGTATCCACGTTTTGAGCGCGCGCTTCAGCCAACAAAAACTCCAGTTTGCGCGTCTTGTTTCCACCAAAACCCAACCCGGTCTGGTCATCGCGCTTACAATACAATTGTGGGCCACCTAAAGCATCGGTCAGGCGTGGCAGGTATTCAATACGGGTGGGTAGATGAGCGATCGGCACTCTGGGGATTTTCATATGACCTCCTGAGTCAATTTTTTCCGGCGGACATATCTGGTAATCGAAAGCACGCGCGGAATGACATGGTGATAAAGGCGATAAAGCGCAGGTTTAAGAGGGAAATCCCAGGCTCCAATGGTATAAACCAGTTCCGCGCCGAGCCCTTCTTTAAAACGGTACACTCCAAACATCGGGTCAGATGGATCTGGTGTGTCAGGCGCGCCCCACAGGTCGTACGTTGTGCAGCCTTTTTCGTGCGCCAGGCGCATGGCTTCCCATTGCAGCAGATAGTTGGGCATCTTTTCACGGTGCTGGCTGGTTGACATGCCATAGACGAACCAGGCGCGCGAGCCAAAAAACATCAACACCATTCCAGCGATGGGTTGCCCCGCGAATTCAGCGATCAACCCCTCCGCCATACCCGCCTGCATGAAGCGCGACCACACATCCAGGTAATAGGCTTCAGACCGAATGATGAAGTTGTCGCGCCGCGCGGTTTCAGCAAACATGCGGTACAACAAAGGCAGGTCTTTCATTGTTGCCTTGCGTACCACAATGCCATTTTTCTGCGCCAACCTGAGGTTGTAACGGGTTTTCTGTTTCATCCGCGTTAACCAATCTGACTCTTCTCCATCCAGGTGAAGCAGCATGGTGTTCTTGAATTGAATTTGCTCCGGGGAGCACCTCCAACCACGGGCCATGAGCAGCTCTTGCACCTCATGAGGGTTGTCTGTGGTCCTTTCAGAACCCGTTCTTATCAGTACCTCTGGGTCAATCTTGAGAAAAACCAGCTCTCTTGCCCTGGCGGTCTGTTCCAGGTCAGCGATTACGCGCGCAACGAGAGGTTGATTTGTCCAGTCCGTGAGCGGCCCCCGCGGAATGTAGCCGATGCTCATCTGTGGGCCAACTTTCAGCAGCCGAGTGGATCGGGTGAGCAGCATCGCGGCTGCGATCAGTTTTCCATCTTCATCCTTCCAGGTTAGCTCTTCCTTCTCCCATCCCACCTGAGCCTTCACGGCTGCCCACTCACTTGTTTGCAGGAAGTTCGCGCCAGGCAGTTGTGCAATGTCTTGATTCCAGGAATTGCGACACGTCATCATTTTTTTTACTTCTCAGTATTGAGCCAATCCTCTATCTCTAAACGGGCGCTCATTCCCGCCAGAGGAAGCCCTGCGATTTCATCTCGTGAGAAGAATCGTACTGAGGGGGTTTCTGCGCTGGGAGAAAGCGCGCCATCGAGGATGGATGCTTCATAAAGAAGGATGAGCACTTTTCCACGAGGGTCCGAGGTATCAGCGTAACAGTCTACCAACCTGCCTGCTCGAACAACCAGTCCGGTTTCTTCCAGGGCTTCGCGTTCTGCGGCCGCGCGTGGCTCTTCATCCACTTCTACGTATCCAGCGGGCATGTGCCAACTGCCCCGCCATGGGTCGATGCCGCGCTGTACAAGCAACAAGCTGCCGTTCTCGACTACGCGCACACCTGCGCTGACCTTCCACTGTGGATAGTAAACCGTTCCGCATCGCTGGCAAACCTCGCGCTCGCGCCCTCCGATTTCACGCCTATCGGTGACCGAGCCACATTGCTGACAGAAATGCACCATTCTTAATCGCCCTGCCCGCCGCGTAATTTTAAATAGCGCGTATAGATGCGGTACAGGCGTTCATTAAAAACCTTGTCCCA
The DNA here is from genome assembly GCA_012798065.1 of Chloroflexota bacterium. Taxonomy (GTDB): domain Bacteria; phylum Chloroflexota; class Anaerolineae; order Anaerolineales; family Anaerolineaceae; genus UBA6107. The sequence continues at coordinate 47,554 of JAAZNW010000001.1, read as the reverse complement.
CGCTCCCACGCTGCGCTTCACCTCTCCGCCAAACCCACGTTTAAAGCGGTACACTCCCCATAATCCATCATGCGCGTCCCTCTGCGCAAATCCCCTTTCCAACTCTTCCTCTTCAAGGTCCGGAATGCCCCACAGGTCATAGTTGCAGCATCCCTGGCTTTTGGCCCATTTCATTGCTTCCCATTGAATCAGGTATGTGGGCATGCGGTTCCGTTCAAAATCGTAAGACGCGCCATAAAGGTAATATGCGTTTTCGCCAGCACGCACTACCAATAGCGAAGCCAGTGAGCGACGGCCGTAATAGGCCGTCAATAGCTCGCAATTTTCTTGTGCCCCCAGCAAGTCATACACTCCCTGGTAATAAGCCCGGGTGTGAACGCTAAACAGGTCTCGCTCGGCGGTTAATATCGCCATGCGGTAAAACTCAGCAACATCATGAGAGCGTTTTACCACCACATTTTTCTTTTCCGCCAGATGAATGTTGTAGCGGGTTTTTTGCTTCATGCGCTTGAGGATTTCCTCTTCAGTTCCCTCAAGAGACACCACCACTGTGCGTCGTGGCTGTATCGGGCTGGAAGGAATATATCCATCCAAAAACCTGAGTTCGCTTTCGCGTTCCCCTTCCATCAGGTTGGGTTCAATTTTGATAAAGATCGCGCGGTTTCGCTGGCAAACCGCATCGATCTTCTTAATAAGTTTTTCATTCCAGCCCACAGGCCCTTTGGGCAGGTAGGCGATGGTGAAGCCAAAAGGCAGTTTTCGGAACAGGATTTGCGCTCCATCCCCCTGCTCAATCAGCCGGACGACCTTCCAGCCAAATCGGGATTTTAATTCGCCCCAGGGTCCTGTTTGAAGGAAGTGGGCGTTGGGATGCTGCTTTAGGAATTCATTCCATTGGGCGAGAGTCACTGTCATGATTATTCGATCGAGAGCAGCTCAGGCGCCGGCGTGCTCCCTAACGTAGCGCCAGGAATGGTAGCATCAATCAGGGAAATGATCGCTTCTGCCTGCCCTTTATCAGCGAGGTCAAGCAACTGGGCAATCTTGTTTTTTAGTTCCTCACCGCGCAGATTGGTAGGGTCATCAAATTTAAAAATGTCCGGATGCTGGGTGGGTTCAAACGGGTTGCCCTCCTCCCAGAGGTCTTCACTTAATTTTTCCCCAGGGCGGATGCCAGTGAACACAATCTCGATATCCTTTCCCGGCTCCAGTCCTGATAGACGAATCAGGTCTTCCGCCAAATCCAGGATGCGCACTTGCTGTCCCATATTGAGCACAAAGGTTTCTCCGTTATTCCCCATCGCCGCAGCCTGCAACACCAGGTACACCGCTTCAGGAATGGTCATGAAATAACGTTTCATGTCTGGATGTGTGATGGTCACCGGTCCGCCGATAGCTATCTGATGTTTGAACAGGGGTACCACACTGCCGCGGCTGCCTAACACATTACCAAAACGGACCACGCAATAAGCGTGACCGGTGCGCTCGGCCGCGTCCAGCACAATCATCTCTGAGAAGCGCTTGGTCGCTCCCATGATGTTTGCCGGGCGAATGGCTTTATCTGTTGAAATCATCACCAACCGCTCAGTGTTGTTTTCTTCACAACATCTCACCACATTGAGCGTTCCGCGGACATTGTTATCAATCGCCTCGTCCACGTTCATTTCCATCATAGGCACGTGTTTATGCGCGGCCGCGTGAAACACGATATCTGGTTTGTGCAATTCAAAAATATGATGGATGCGCTGGTAATCACGCACATCGGCGATAACGGGAATGAGCGATAGTGAAGGACTGCTTTCTTGCAGTTCTAAAAGAGATTCAAAAATGCTGTTTTCGCCATGTCCAAGCAGTATGAGATGTGAAGGTTCGTAGCGCGCGATCTGCCGGCAGAGTTCGCGACCAATGGAACCTCCCGCCCCGGTGACTATCACCCGTTTATTGGTCAGGGTCTGACCAATCAAATCTTCCTGCATGTGAGCGGGTTGCCGCCGCAGAAGGTCAGTGATATCTACCTCGCGCAACCGGCTGATGCTGACCTTACCTCCGATCAGTTCATAAATGCCGGGCATCGTCCGAAAGGGAATGCCCCTCAAGCGGCAGACATCCGCGATCATCCGCACAACCTTGCCGCTGGAGCTGGGAATGGCGATGATGACTTCCTCGATCTTACGATGTTCAATTATCTTCCCGATATCGGCGAGTGACCCAACAACCGGTATGCCATGGATTTGCTGCTTTAGTTTCGCGGGGTTGTCATCTAAAAATCCTACCGGGTTGAGATTGAGATCAGGGTTTTTCTGCAGTTCACGCACCACCAGCGCGCCGGCGTCTCCCGCGCCAATGATCAACGCCCGCTTGGCAGGCCTTTTTTTCATAGAATTGGCTGCCGTGCTGACGTTATCCGCGATAAGACGGATGGCAAAGCGTGTACCGCCGACAAGAAATATCGAAAGCAGCCAGTCGATGATCAGTACCGAACGTGGAAACCCGTTAAAAACTTTGAAGGTCAACAGCAAAATCATCACTGCTGAAACCAGCACAGAGGCGCTGGTTACAGCAAGAAAGATCAAGCGTAATTCCCTGGTGCTGGCGTATCCCCACAAACGCCGGTATAGGCTGAACAAATAATAGATCGGTATCTTAATCAACAAAGAAACCGCGATCATCCAGTAAGCAGAAGGCAGGTAGAAAAAGAAAAGCGCTCCAAGTTCCAGCCGCAACGCATAAGCGCCTAACACCGCGATAATGGTAAGCGCCATATCGATCATGACCATATATCTGTTGCGCATGTTGAATTTTATTCTCATTAAAGTCCTTTGAATCCCAGAACCATTCCAACCGTTCTGAGGATGATGGTCAAATCAAGTAATAGGTTTCGGTTTTTGATATAGTATAGATCGTATTCCAGTTTGACCGCGGTATCTTCGACCGTTGTGGCATAACGCTGGTTGATTTGCGCCCAGCCGGTGAGCCCGGGTCGGACAAATAAGCGCGCGCGGTAGAAGGGGAGTTCCTGTTGAAATTTGTTGACCAGTTCGATCTGCTCTGCGCGCGGACCAATAATACTGTTCTCACCCCGGAGGATATTCCAGCATTGAGGTAACTCATCCACGTGGCTGCGGCGCAGGATCTTTCCAAAGCGGGTAATACGGGCATCATTGGCTGAAGCTGTTCGCGCCACGCCATCCTTTTCTGCGTCCTGGTACATGGTACGAAACTTAAATATCTTATAGGGATGCCCATTTTTCCCGACGCGCATCTGGGAGTAGAGTATGGGAAACCCGGAATCAATGATGATAGAAAGCGCAATCAGGGGGTACAGCAAAACCAGCAGGAGCAAACCAACAATACTGCCTGCGATGTCGATCAGGCGCTTGACGCTTTCATATACGCCGCTGGTGTGCGTTTGGTCAATAAAAGAACGTAATATCCAATCGGTTTGCAGTAAAAATATCGGCACCCTGCCAAAAACTTCCTCGTAAAGCTTCGGCAGCGAAGTAACCTCAATATCGCTCTCAGCCGCGTTCAAAATAGCGCGAAACAATTCAGGTTTCAACTCCCCCGAGATGGCAAATATCAGGTCGGTGATATCCTGTTCACCGATCACAGCCGTCATCCTTTCCGCTGTCCCCAGCACGGGGTAACCGCTGATTTCTTCCCCCTGTTTTTCAGGATCATCATCGATATAACCAACGAGGATGAACGGCCCCGGGTGGATTTCACGCAGCATGGAAGCCAGTGTTGAACCAGCCTTGCCAGCGCCAATCATCAAGGCGCGGCGCATGAAAACCGGGGCAGTGAAAATTCGAATGTAAAGCGAACGCCAGGCGAAAGTGAGAATGGTTGCGGCGATAATAAAGATAAAGACGCCCCGCCGGGGTAGCGAGTTTGGATCAGAAATGAAAAAGATGACCAGGTAAATGATAAAACTGATCCCGGCTGCGGTGGCTACCCCTCGAATCACATCCTTCCGGTGGTTGGCTTTGCGGATATCGTAAACTTCGATCAAGAAAATGACCCAGAGAAACGGCAGCAGGTAGAACCAGAACGGAGCGCGTTGCCCCAGGAAGGCCCATGAGAAGTCGAGCCAATCTTTTTGCCCCCAGAAGTACAACCCTACAAAAACCGCGAGGTAAGCTATCAGCATATCGCCAAGAAACAGGATCGCCTGTCTCTCGCCATTGCGGATGCGCCAGCGTTTTTTTATTTGAGGCTTTTCAACGGTCATGCTCAGAGCCTTTAACCAATGACTTCAACATACTCCACAAAAAACCGCTTCCCCAGGAAAAATGCATGGTCATAATGGCAAGCGGTACCCCTGGAATCAGGCTGGATCTTTTTTGCTGGATGGCAGGCTGGATCGTGCCAGCAACAAGAATCGCCAGGTAGAGGCTTGCCACTCCTGCCAATAAAATCCGCGCGGGTATCCAGAATGTGGATAATAATGATAACATCAAAATACCTGAAACAAAAACCGGGGGCAGCGCCTGCCGCCAGCGTAGCGAATCGGGATGACGCCTCAACATTTTATACTTCCAGTAACCATAGGAGAAGTATTGCCTGGCCAGCGAGCGCAGGTCCGGCCTGGAATAGTAGTCTACCCTAATCGCCGGATCAACCCATATTTTCCCGCCCGAGCGCCTGACGCGCGTGTTAAATTCATAATCTTCATTGATACGCAGGGCTTCATCGTAGCCCCCAATGCTTTTCACCACGTCTCGCCTGTATGTGCCAAATGCAACCGTGTCGGTTACACCCGCTTTCGTCGCCGTGCGGTAATGAGCATCACCTACCCCCAGTGGGTGCGCGGTCGCCACAGCGATGGCGCGCCCAACCCAGGTGTCGCTTCCAGCGCGAATATTAATGACCCCTCCCACATTCTCCCCCAGGCCAGCGTTTAAAGCCCTGAGGCATTTTTCGATGTAATCCGGCGCTGGTATGGCGTGCGCGTCCATACGGCTTAACACCGCCCCCGTAGAAGCCTGTATTGCCTGGTTAAGTGCCGCCGGGATGGTGTGCTGGTGGTTATCCACCACTCTTATGGTCAGTTGCGGATGCCCGGCTTTGAAGGCGGTTATCTTCTCGCGGGTGCGGTCTGTTGACATTCCATCCGCGATGATGACCTCCATAAGGTCAATTGGGTAAGTTTGAGCGAGGAGCGCGCTGAGCAGTTCCTCGATCGTCGCTTCCTCGTTATAGCAAGGGATGATGACCGATACTTTAACCGGTTCCATCGGTGGGTCAAAAATCCTATTCTCAGCCTGTTATGCGCAATCGCCGTCTTTACACAACAGCGCCACCACCTCAATTTCGATAAGCGCATCTTTGGGTAAACCCGCGACCGCTATCGTGGTGCGCGCCGGCGGGTTGGAAGGGAAATAACCGCCGTACACTTTGTTCATAGCGGGAAAATCTTTCATGTCGCGCAGGAAAACAGTGGTCTTCACAACATGTTCCAGGCAAGAAGACGCTGACCTTAACACAGCGGATAGGTTGGAAAAGACCTGATGCGTTTGTTCTTCGATACCGCCTGGGACAAGATTGCCCGTTTCAGGGTCGATGCCGATTTGGCCTGCGCTGAACACAAATGGGCCGCCACCGGCCGCAACGGAATATGGGCCGATAGCCGCCGGCGCTTCGCTGCTCTGGTATACCTTCTTATCAGTACATGCCATCATTACCTCCTGTGATTTTTCTACCTCCTCATTTTAAGCGAACTGTAAGAAAAGGTAAATGCAAGATCTCAAAGGCGTTTTGCGCGGTTGTCGCCCTAGGGTAACATTCGTTTTGAGTCACCGTCGTTTCCTATAGCAAGATTATTTTTGAGTCAATTCGCGCTCGATGGGTGGCTTTTGAAGGCTGGTATAATCTGAGCGATCGATTCTAATTATTCAGGAATGCCATGCTCGAAAAAATCACGGCTATCGAAAACCGCTATAACGAACTGACCCGCTTGATGGATGAGAATATCCAGGATTATCAAAAAGTGGTGGAACTCGCCAAAGAACGTTCAGAACTGGAGCCGGTCATCCAGCTTTCAGCCCGCTACCGCTCTCTGCTCAATCAATTGGAACAGGCCAAAGAATTGGAATCAAGCGGCGATGATGAAATGCGCGCGCTCGCCAATCTCGAAATTGAAGCGCTTCCTCCTCAGATTGAAGAGCTGGAAAAACAGCTGAAGCGCCTGCTCATTCCTCGCGACCCGCGCGATGATCGCAACGTGTTCATCGAAATCCGCGCGGGCGCCGGCGGTGACGAAGCGGGGTTATTTGCCGCAGAGTTGATGCGCATGTACATGCATTACGCCGAAGCCCGCGGCTGGAGCGTGGAAATGATTTCTTCCAACGAAACGGGCATCGGCGGATTCAAAGAAGTGATTTTCATGGTCAAAGGCAAAGGGGCTTATTCGCGTTTTAAATTTGAATCCGGCGTGCACCGCGTTCAACGCATTCCCGCCACTGAATCCAGCGGTCGTATCCACACTTCAACGGTAACGGTCGCGGTCATGGCAGAAGTAGAAGAAGTTGATGTTCAGATCCCTGAATCCGACATCACCATCGATGTATTTCGGTCCTCTGGCGCGGGGGGGCAAAACGTGCAAAAAAACGCCACCGCGGTGCGTATCACGCACATCCCTACTGGTATCGTCGTCGCCTGCCAGGATGAAAGGTCTCAGTTGCAGAACAAGCTCAGGGCGATGGGCATTCTCCGCGCCAGGCTGTTTGAAATTGAAGAAGAAAAACGCCGCCAGGAGCGCGATGAAAACCGCCGCTCCCAGGTAGGCACCGGAGACCGTTCAGAGAAAATTCGAACTTACAATTACCCGCAAAGCCGGGTGACCGATCACCGCATCAACCTTTCTTCTTATAATTTACCCGCAGTGATGACCGGCGAAATTGACCTCTTCATTGACGAACTCGCTCTCCGCGATGAGACAGACCGCCTCTCTTCAAGCGGCGATTATGACGAGAGTTAATCTGGGCCGCTGGATCGCCCAAAAACGAGCGCAGTTGCAGGGAAAAACGGAATTCCCATCCATCGAAATCAACGCCATTGCTTCCCATTTCTTACAACAACCTACTGCGTGGGTTATTTCTCATCCTGAAACGGCGCTCACTGACGCCCAATATCACTTGATGGAAGACGCGGTCAGCCGACTGCTGTTGGGAGAACCCCTTGCCTACATCACCGGGCACAAGTCCTTTTTTGGGCTGGATTTCATCGTCGACAACCGGGTGCTCATTCCCCGGCCAGAAACGGAAATTCTCGTGGAGCACGCCCTTGCCTGGCTGAGGGTTTATCCCGAGAAGAGAAAAGTAATCGATATTGGCACTGGCTCAGGCGCTATTGCCATCGCCCTGGTAAAAAAACTGGCTGGTTTGCAAGTCACCGCGGTGGATATTTCCGCTGCTGCACTGGCGGTTGCCACCGCCAACGCTCGTTACCATAAAGTAGCAAGTCAAATCCGTTTGGTTGAATCAGACCTGTTTGAACAGGTTGAGCAAAAGTTCCACCTGGTGCTGGCCAACCTCCCCTACATTCCATCCATTGATCTCAATTCGTTAAGCGTGGTTAAGTACGAGCCGCGGGAAGCCCTGGATGGCGGTTCTGATGGAACGGAACTCATTACCAGACTGATCGATACAATGCCACACCATCTGTTGCCAGGTGGATGTGCAATTCTGGAAATACAATATAATCAAGATAACCTGGTCAGCAGCATCGCCGCTCATCGCTTCCCTGACGCCAGTATTTCCTTCATCAAGGACTTGGCTTCTATTAATCGTTTTCTTAAAATCCAGCTGTGAAACAGGTTATACAATGCAGACCATAACCTTGCCCGCAGATAACCCCGCTTCCATCGAAACCGCTCTCGACCTGTTGACAGAAGGAGAAATCGTGGCTTTCCCTACCGATACTGTTTACGGTCTGGGAGCCAACGCCTTCTATTCTCCAGGTATTATCAAGTTGTTTGAAGCCAAGGGGCGCGACGCCAATAAAGCCATTGCTGTGCTTATCGGCGATAACGGGCATTTGGATTTACTCACAGATTTCCTTTCTGCCAGCGCGCGTAAATTAATTGAGCACTTTTGGCCAGGAGGGCTAACCATCGTGGTACCAAAAAAGAAAGACCTCCCAGAGTTGCTCTCCGCGGGAAGTTCGATCGGCATCCGGATGCCCAATCACAACATCGCGCTTGAGCTGCTGAATAAATTTGGCCCTCTCGCTACCACTTCAGCCAACCTGAGTGGGAAGAATAACCCGCATAATGCCGGAGATGTCATGAACCAGTTGAACGGGCGGGTCCCGCTCATTTTGGATGGGGGGCGCTGCCCCGGGGGCGTTCCCTCCACCGTTGTGGATTGCTCTACGGATGAGGTCAGAATCCTTCGCCCCGGCGCGATTTCACACGAAGCCATCGACGCGGTAATATCCCGATTATAAACCTGCACAGTTTGCGGTTGGCACTCACGAATCGCGAATTTTGTTGTTTTCCATTTCAAAGATATGTTTAAATTCCCCGCCTGCTTTCAGTAATGAATCCATCCTGCCGCGTTGTGTGATGGTACCCTCGCTAAGCACCAGTATTTCATCCATCTCGCGCAGCAATCCCAAATCATAAGTGATCAGCAGCAGCCCTTTGTTGGGCGACCTGGTAAAAAGCTGATCCATCATCTTCCGCGCAGTAGCAGGGTCGAGGTTGGCGGTGGGTTCATCGAGGATGATGAACGCTCGATCCTGCAGCAGCACGCGAGCCATCGCCAGCCGCTGCCGTTCTCCACCGCTCATTTTCACCCCATGTTCTCCAACCCAGGTGTCCAGCCCTTCCGGCAGCGACTCGTACCATGCAGAAAGGCATGCCGCCCGCAGCGCGCTGATCAGCTCTTCATCGCTCGCGTCCGCTTTTGCCAGCGCCAGGTTGCCGCGCAGGGAATCATTAAATAGATACACTGATTGCGGTAACACCGCGAACCAGGACCTGCTCTCTTCTGCATCCATTTCAGCAAGCTTGACCCCATTCAGTTGGATGCTCCCCTCTTGCGGCTGCTCAAAGTTAAGCAATAAATTCACCAGGCTGGTTTTCCCTGCACCACTGGCGCCAACCAGGGCTGTCTTGCAGCCGCTCGTTATCTTAAAATGAATGTCCTCCAAGGTAGGTCGTTGAGCATTCGGGTAGGTGAAACGCACTGCTTCAAAAGCCAGTTCTGGTCGCTGTATGTTTCGCGGTGTTTTAGTGAGCCGCGGGTAGACGCTCATTTCTTCGCCAATTGTCAATTGCCGGTTGGCGGCTGCCGCGCTGGCATTGAGATGAAGTGCAGCCGCGGGCATCGCGGATACCGCTTCAAAGCTGGCTAACGCTACCAGTGTGATCACTGCAAGCGAAATGCCAGAAAATTGCCCGGCGCTGCCCAGGGGAATACCCACCCATAACAATAACAACACAGTCAGATGGGTGAACAGTAACGCCAACCCGCTGCTGACAGCATTGAGATTCACCAGGCGCTTTTGCAGCACCGCAGACCATCGAAATTCACCCAGCAGCGCTTCAAGGTATGGCGCCTGGGCGTTATAAACCTGGATGTCTTCCAATCCTTGCAACGTTTCAACCAACCTGGCTGATGCCGCGGCTTTCGACCTGCTCAGCTGGATGATGGGGCTTCGTGAAATAAAAACCGCTAACGCGGGGTGAATAAACCCGCTGATACCCATCCCAGCAGCCATGATCAAACCCAGCTGTAAAGCATAACCACCGATGAAAAGGCTCACACCAGCGAGGATCACCAGAGCGATCACAACAGGGGCGATAGTGCGAATATAAAAATTCTCCAGCGTTTCCAGGTCTCCCATCACCCGCTGCAGCATATCCCCGCCCTGTTGAGAAAATAAATTTGCCGGCGCGCCGGGTTCAACACGCTTGTAGAAATCCTCGCGCAACCTGGTCAACACATGCAGGTTGACAGAATGCGAAACCAACCGTTCCAGGTAGCGAAAAACGCCGCGGCTGATACCGAAGAAGCGCACTCCCACGATTGCCACCTGTAATTCCGCGATCGAAGGTTGAAAGGCTGCGCTGGCAATGAGAAAAGCAGAGGTACCCAACAACCCGATCCCCGCGGCAACGGCAGCAACACCAAGTATCAGCGAGAGAAAGACCTGCCCTGAGAATTCCTTAAGGATGATGCAAACTCGCCAAAGCCCTTTCACGCCAGTACCCCCGACCCGTGAATAAACGCGCCATAATCCGGGCAGGTTTCCAGTAAGGTGGCGTGCTTTCCAATCGCTCCAATCTGCCCGTCTTTAAGAAAGATCACTTCATCTGCTTGCGCAATGGTTGAAAGCCTGTGCGCAATGGTCAATGTCGTTCGGTCTTGCAGCAGAGTCTTGAACGTATCATCCAGTGCACGCGCCAATCCAGGGTCAAGGTGCGAGGTGGGCTCATCCAACACAAGCAATGAGGGTTGGCGTAAGAAGATGCGCGCCAATGCCACGCGCTGAAGCTGACCTCCGCTGAAGCGGGCCCCTCCTTCCAGCAACGGAGTATGCAACCCCAGCGGCAGCGTGGCAAGCAGTTGAGCTAAGCCGGCCAATCGCAGGGCTCGCTCCACATCACTGGTAGAAAACCGGGTGTCTCTTAAAGTCACGTTGTTGAACAGCGTGTCATTGAAGATGAAGGGGGTTTGAGGTAGCCAGCCAACGAACCTCCTCCAGTCTTCCAGTGAATACGCCTGCACTTGTGACCCATTTACCCAAATTTGGCCTTCCTGAGGCTCAATAAATCCCAACAGGATGCGCGCTAAAGTGCTTTTCCCAGAACCGCTTCGACCCGCCAGGGCATAATGCAGCCCTTTTTGCATACAGAAAGAAATATCCTGAATGGAGTGAGAACCCATTCCCGGGTAAGAATAGTACAGGTTACTGACCCTTAGCCTGTAATCTGTACGAAAGACTTGCTCAAGGTTCTCTATTGAAAGAACCGGCTGGCGAGCAGGCTCAGGAACATCCAGAATTTCAAATATCTTTTGCGCCGCAGTCACCCCGGTCATTCCAGCGTGGTATCGGGCGCTGAGGTTGCGCAGGGGAAGGTAGTACTCAGGGGCGATCAACAAAATAAAAAAAGCCTGTTGGAATGCGATACGCCCGTAAAGCAGCCGTAACCCGATCTCCACTGCCACCACGGCGGTGGAGATCGTGGCGATCAGTTCCAGCGCCAGCGCCGAAATGAATGTCACCCGCAGCACCGCCAGCGTGGCCAGGCGATAACGTTCGCTGGCATCGCGTACTTCGTTTCCCCGCTCCTTGCTGCGTCCGAGCATTTTTAATGTTGCGATCCCCTGCAATGTATCCAGAAAATAATTCCCCAGGTATGTGAGCGCTTTCCATTGTCGCTTTGTTAGCGCTTCTGATGCCCAGCCGATCAGGACCATGAATACTGGAATCAAAGGCAGGGTGAAAACGAAGATAATCCCCGTTAAAAGATCCATTGGGAACACCACCGCCAGGATGGTCAGCGGCAAGGCCACGGAGATTAATACTTGCGGGAGATATTGCGAAAAATAGGCGTCTAACGCGTCAACCCCCTGAAGCGCGGTGGTGGTCAGTTCTCCTGTTTTTTCATTTTTAAGAAACTCAGGCCCCAGCCGATTGACCTTATCCAGGAGTTCAGCCCGTAATCTTTGCTTGATCGCGATCGTCATCCTGCCGGCCAGCGCCTCTGAAATGATGGTCAAGACCACACGAGAGAAGATCAGCAAGAGAATGAACAGCAGGATCGAACTGACTTCCTTAAGCGTGCGTTGATCGATAAGCACGCCGGAAATGACGCGGCTCAGCTGGTAGGATTGGATTACCGCGATCCCTCCCGCCAGGAAAGAAGCAAGGGCTGTCAGGAGAAATAACAGCCCGTTTTTCCTCGCTTCCTTGAAAAGACGGGGATGGATTCTCATGTGGATGCGTTAGCTCATCTTAAACTCAAGTAACCCCAGCACGTCCTGCAGCGCAGCGTTGAAAACCTCATTCATGATTTCATCGCTTGCCTGGAATGCCCCCCCATAAACCCCGTCGACCAGGGCTGCGCGAACTTTCTTTGAAGGCAGGATTTGAAGTGGTTTGAAGGCTTCTTTGATGCCATCCGGCATACCGCTTCTCCTTAAAAATGGAAAAGCTTCCATCCAGGACGCATGATACATCCCCAATCCGTGTGCTTCTGCCACGGCCGCCACTGAGGAGGATTTCCACCAATCGTACCAGCTCACCTGCAGGTCAGGTAATTCATTCACAAGCTCTCCCAGCGCCAGTTTGGCCGGGTCATTCCCGCCATGACCGTTCACAAACAGGATGCGTTTGAACCCCTGATGATGCACAGACCTGACCATATCTTCCACTGCGTTGATCAGTGTCTGCACTCTGAAGCTGATGGTGCCGGGAAAGTCGACGAAATACGAGGAACAGCCAAAATTCAACGGCGGTGCCACCAACACGCCTGTTCTTTCTGAGGCATGGCTGGCCAGGGTCAGCGGGATCTTGATGTCAGTTTCCAGGCAAATATAGCCATGCTGTTCGGTCGCGCCGGTCACCAGCATGATCCGGTCATCTCTCTTAAGGTATTGCTCCACTTCCATCCAGGTCATTTCACCAAGCAGCATATTCACCTCGCTTTTTCTTCTTGATAGTCAAGTTCATTATAATGGAACACGCGCTGGAAGTTAAAAAAAAACTGGCTGCGCTAAAAGCCGGCAGCCAGCATACTTCTTCTCTTCGTGCGGCTCACACCACGATATTGATCAGCCGCCCTTTGACATAAATGATCTGACGGGCTTCTTTACCCTCCATTTGCTTCTGAATAATGTCGCTTTTAAGCGCGCGGGTTTTAGCTTCCTCTTCGCTGATATCTACCGGTACGGTGATACGGTCCCGCACCTTACCGTTCAACTGCACCACCAGGGTGATTTCTTCGTCCGCGGCAGCCTTCTCATCCACGCTTGGCCAGCGGCTGGTATGAACGGAATATGGCTTGTGGATTCGCTGCCACAGTTCTTCTGCAATGTGCGGCACCACCGGCGCCATCATCTGAAGATAGATCTCAATGGCTTCTTTCCATGCATCGCTACCATAAACGCTGTCCTTAAGATGCGCCATCTCGTTCAAAAGTTCCATCAGGCTGGAGATGATGGTATTGAATTCAAACTGCTCAAAGTCCCTGGAAACCGAGCGCAGGGTCTGGTGTACTTTTCGGCGCAGTGTTTTTACCGACTCCTCGTTGACCGCGCCAGTCTGCCCGGGTTCCAGAACAAGGCTCCACGCGCGCCTCAGCCAGCGCATCACGCCATCAATCCCCCCACTGCTCCACGGTCCTCCCATGTCCCAGCGGGCGAAGAACATCAGGTAAGCGCGCGTTGCATCCGCCCCATAGGTGTGAACCAGGTCATCCGGAGAGACCACGTTTCCGCGGCTCTTTGACATCTTTTCTGAATCTTCTCCCAACACCATCCCCTGGTTGCGCAGTTGCAGCATGGGCTCGTTGCCTTTTGTGAGGCCCATATCGCGCAACGCTTTATGGAAAAAACGGGTGTAGATAAGGTGCATGTTGGCATGCTCAATGCCGCCGGTGTAAATGTCCACTGGCATCCAGTAATCGTATTCCTGCGGATCGAAAGGACCTTTATCGTAATCCGGGCTGAGGTAGCGCAGATGATACCAGGATGAGCACACGAATGTATCCATCGTGTCGGTTTCGCGTTCTGCGGGTTTACCGCATTGCGGGCAGGTTGTGAATCGCCAGGTAGGGTGCAGTTTTAAGGGGCTTTCCCCGGTTGGCTTCCACTCCACATCATCAGGTAATCGGACGGGGAGCTGGTCTTCAGGCACAGTGACGGCGCCGCAATTCGGGCAATGGACAACGGGGATAGGCGCGCCCCAGTAACGCTGCCGTGAAATAAGCCAGTCGCGCAGGCGGTAGTTGGTGGCAGCTTTTCCGGCGCCGATCTTTTCCACGTATTCGACAGCCCGGCGAAAGGATTGCTCCGCTGGGGTTCCGCTCAGTTCCCCTGAGTTGACCATAGTGCCAAAAGCAGGTAAAGGCATGGTCACGTCTTCACTTTTTAGTTCGGGTAACCCTGGTGGTTGAATGACAATACGCAGCGGCAGATAGAACTTCCTGGCGAAATCGAAATCTCTCTCATCATGGGCAGGCACCGCCATGATGGCGCCCGTGCCATAGGTCATCAGCACATAGTCAGAGATCCAAACCGGGATCTTTTCCCCATTAACAGGATTGATGGCGTATCCGCCGGTAAAAATGCCGCTCTTTTCTTTTTCTGTCGATTCGCGTTGAATATCTGATTGGCGAGAAGCATCCAAAACGTATTGATCCACTTCTGCCCGTTGTTCAATGGTGGTCAGCTTCTCCACCAGTGGATGTTCAGGCGCCAATACCATGAACGTGACCCCCCACAGGGTATCCGGGCGGGTGGTAAAAACCTCCAGCGCATCTCCTGCTTCGGTTTTAAAGGTCACCAGCGCTCCTTCTGACCTGCCAATCCAGTTCGTCTGCAGCGTGCGCACTCTCTCAGGCCAATCAAGCCCATCGTAATTGACCAGTTCATCGGCGTAACGGGTTGTCTTGAAAAACCATTGTTTAAGGTCTTTTTTAATGACCGGTGTGCCGCAACGCTCGCAGTGGCGGTCATCTCCCCACACCTGTTCCCGCGCCAGGGTGGTATTACAGTGGGGGCACCAGTCCACCGGAGACAGTTTCTGGTAAGCGAGATTGTGTTTGACCAGCTGGATGAAAAACCACTGCGTCCAGCGGTAGTATTTTTCATCAGAAGACACGATCTCCCTGCGCCAATCGATCATCGTTCCCATACTGCGGAATTGTTCACGCATTTTTTGGATGTTGGCGTAAGTCCACTTACGGGGGTGTATGTTGTGTTTGATGGCTGCGTTCTCAGCCGGCAAGCCGAACGCATCAAAACCTATTGGGAACATAACATTAAAGCCGTTCATGCGTTTGTAACGCGCGCGCGCATCAGAGGGCGAAATAGCATACCAATGACCAATGTGAAGGTCACCTGAAGGATAAGGCAGCATGGTAAGAGCGTAAAACTTGGGGCGCTTCTTATCAATATCCGCATGATAAAGACCGGCTGCCTCCCATTGGCGCTGCCACCTGGGCTCAATTTCTGCGGGGATATATTCTGGAACTTGACAGGCCATTCTTCTCTCCAATCAAAGCATTAAAATAAAAAACCTTCTTCCCTACAGGGACGAAGGAATCCTCCGCGGTACCACCCTGCTTGCCTGCAGTTGACGCAGACCGCTTATTAGCGCTAACGGGCTTACCCGTTACCGGTTACTGCACTTCACCGGAAAAGCTATCCTCTCGGATTTCAGGCGAGTTCGGTCCTTGTGTTCCGCAACACACGCCGGGCTCGCACCTCGCTCTCCCGGCTCGCTGTCGGATGACCTACTACTCCTGCGTTCGCTCTAGTGGACCCAGGGGGATTCGAACCCCCGGCCTTCTCAATGCCATTGAGACGCGCTCCCAACTGCGCTATGGGCCCGGATATTACCCGTTTGTTGCTCGAGCCTGCCGTGCTAGTGGACCTGGGGGGATTCGAACCCCCGGCCTCTTCAGTGCGATTGAAGCGCGCTCCCAACTGCGCTACAGGCCCGTTCACAAAGGTAGCCAGATTTTAATCGAGACATGGCGCAGTGTCAAGAAAGAAATTGGCTAAAGAAATTTTGGATGTATGCTTTTCTCCAATCCTGCTTCAGGCTATAATCCTCTTATTCAGGAGTTCATCGATGACAGAAAAAAGATTCGCCCACTTACACGAATTAATGAAGCAACACCAGCTTAAAACCATCATCTTGAACCCGGGACCCACGCTTGCTTACCTCACCGGGTTGGATTTTCACCTGATGGAACGACCATCCATGCTGATTTACACCCTTGATGAGCCGCCCTTGCTGATTCTGCCCGAACTGGAACAGGGGAAACTGGCTACTTCTCGCATCTCGTTGCGCTCAGCAGCTTACAAGGACGATCCCTCCACCTGGGTGGATGCCTACAGGCAGGCCCTGGCGCCGTTACACCTTGACCAGGCAACGATTGGTGTTGAGCCCATGAGGATGCGCTACCTCGAATTGAATTATATCCAGCAGGCTGTCCCATCTGCCGAATTCACCTCGGCCAGCCCTGTCACTTCAGAGTTGCGCCTATTGAAAGAGATGGATGAGATCAGCGAAATGCGCAGAGCAGTGCAAATCGCCCAACGTTCTCTGCTGGATATTCTCCCGCTGGTCAAACTAGGTGTGAACGAAAAAACGATCGCAGCTGAACTGACCATTCAACTGCTGCGGAATGGTTCTGATCCTGAGCTGCCGTTTCAGCCCATCGTGGCGGGAGGGCCGAACAGCGCCAACCCGCACCTGGTACCCACAGGGCGCCCTCTCCAATCAGGAGATTTGCTGGTCATCGATTGGGGCGCGCGCTCGAACGGTTATTGCGCAGACCTGACGCGCACTTTCGCTATCGGCGAAATAGATTCCGAGCTAAAAGCCATCTACGAAGCGGTGAAACAGGCCAACTCTGCCGGCCGTGCTGCCAGTAAACCTGGAGCGACTGCTGGAGAGGTGGATTTGGCCGCCCGAGCAGTGATTGAAGGCGCGGGATACGGGGCCTTTTTCACTCACCGTACTGGTCATGGGCTGGGGTTGGAAGACCATGAACCGCCTTACATCTTCAACGGGAATTCACTAGCGTTACGCCCGGGGATGACCTACACGGTTGAGCCAGGCATCTACTTGCCCGGGCGAGGGGGTGTGCGTATTGAAGACAACCTGGTAATTACGCATACCGGCTGCGAAACATTCAGCGACCTTTCACGCGAACTGATGATTCTCTAAGAGAACAACTGGAGCTCCAAATGGCTAAAACCGTAACCATGGCGACTGCCGAACCCTTTTTCATCCCCGCAGGAAAAACAGGATGCCTGCTCATTCATGGTTTTACCGGCACGCCAAAAGAAATGCGCATGCTGGCAGATGCGCTGGCTCTTGAAGGTTATACTGTTCTTGCTCCGCGACTGTTTGGTCATGCTACAAATCCGCGGGACATGAGCCGTGCGCGTGCTGACGATTGGATCGCCAGCGTTGAAGATGGTTTGAACCTGTTAAAAGGGTGTACAGACACGCAGGTCGTAATGGGCTTATCTATGGGCGGTGTGCTTGCCCTCATCGCCGCGGCTCGCTTTGATTGCCGCGCAGCGGTTACCTTTTCCGCTCCCTGCTCACTCCCTCATGATCCGCGTGCCTGGTTGTTACCGCTTATCGGCAGGTTGAATCTACCCATCAAGAAAGGGAAACCTGACTGGCGCGACCTCGCGGCAGCACAGGAGCATAAGGATTACCCCTATTACCCAAGCCGGGCGATCATCGAGCTGGACAGATTGATCAAGCTCATGCAGGGTGAACTTGAGAACATCCGCGTACCTGTTATGCTGGTGCAATCAAGAGCAGACCGGGGGATTCCGCCAGAAAGCCTTGAAACGATCTACAATCTTCTGCCAACAGCCGAAAAAACCAGCTTCTGGGTTGAAGACAGCGGACATGTGATCATTTGTGAGCCAGAAAGAGAAAGGATCTTCTCTCAAGTTGGAGCATTCTTGAAGCAGGTCTTAAAAGACGCATGAATCGCAACCTGCTGCTGGTGACAATCTCCCTGTTCGCCTGGGGAATGGGTGAAGGGCTGCTTATTTACTTTCAACCGTTGTACCTGCAGGAATTTGGCGCGGACCCGGTAATGATTGGCAGTATTCTTGGCGTGATGGGTGTCGCGATGGCGGTCTTCCAAATACCCTCAGGGTATCTTTCAGACCGTTTCGGTTCCAGGTCGATCATGTGGGCTTCATGGTTTTTAGGAACCTCTGCTGCCTGGACAATGGCGCTGGCCAACACCCTGCCCATGTTCGTGGTCGGCCTGATTCTATACGGTCTGACCAGTTTTGTGGTCGCCCCTATGAACAGCTATATCACCAAAGTGCGCGGCGATTGGAGCGTGGGACGGGCGCTTACCTTCCCTTCAGGTTTTTACCACCTTGGGGCGGTGCTGGGTCCCATCAGCGGGGGGTTGATCGCCGACCGCCTGGGGCTGAAGACCGTTTATATGGTAGCCGCCATTATTTTTGTAATCTCCACCATTATCGTCCTTTTCACCTCTCAAGCGCCAGAAACCCATCACGCGGACCAGGTTGACGCCACCACAAAGGGGACATTGAAAAATCCGCGTTTCTTTGCTTTCCTGGTGATCACTCTGCTGAGTATCTTCGCCATCTATTTGCCGCAACCCTTTACCCCCAGTTTCCTGCAAAATCAACAGGCGTTTTCGCGCTCCATGATCGGGATCCTTGGCGCTGTCGGCAGCCTGGGGAACGCCGTTGCCACCCTTGCCCTGGGAAGTTTGCCCTCGGTCATCGGCTTTATCATCGGTCAGGTCTGGGTGCTGGTCTTTTCACTTACATTTCTTTTCGCCCGCGTGCCTTTCTGGTTCGGCTTCGGGTATTTTTTCATCGGCGGTTACAGGCTGTGCCGGTCCATGGTGCTCGCCATCTCCCGAACCCTGGTTAACCCACGCCAGACCGGCCTGGCTTACGGTATGGTAGAGACCATGAACGCCATCGCAGTTATAATTGCGCCTGTAATAGCCGGGGTGCTTTACAAGAATAACCCATTGTCGATTTTCTCTGTTTCCCTGGTTATTATCTCAATCACGATTATCTTGAACCTGACCGTCCTTGTAAGACAAAAAAGAGGTCGCTTGCATGAGCCTGAAAATTGATACCTTTACGTCCAGTATGATGAGTAACAATGTGGTCATCCTGCATGATGATGAAACCCGCCGTGCTATCATCATGGATCCTTCTTTTGAGCCAGAGCAGGTGCTCACATTTATCAACAATAACTCGTTGTCAGTGGAAATGATACTTTGTACCCATGGGCATTTTGATCACTTCGCTGGTCTCGCTTACCTGCTCACCAAGCTGCACCCCAAACCAAAGATCGGTCTGCATGAGAGCGATCTGGCTTTGTGGCGGGCCGGAGGAGGAGCGGTTCATTTTCGCATACCAATAGCCGTCCCCGAAGACCCTGACATCTTCCTCACAGCGAATCAAACGATCCATTTGGGTGATGGAAAAATTCAAATCAGGCACACGCCTGGTCACTCACCTGGTTCTGTTGTTTTTTACATGGAAAGTCTCCATACTGCGGTAGTAGGCGACCTTATTTTCCATCAGGGCGTGGGGCGCACCGATCTGCCGGGTGGTAGCTTTGAAGTGTTGAAAAACAGTATCATTACCCAAATCTTCTCGCTGCCACCGCAAACGGTATTGATACCAGGGCATGGTCCCTTCACCACCGTGGAGTCAGAAATGCAACTCAATCCCTATTTTCAAAAATAATTGATTATAATTTCTGCACTATGGGCAAATATTTTAGAGGTTTAGGCTTTGTTCTTATTTTGATCATCTCCGTCATCATCACTGGTTGCTCACACCAGACGGTCAGTTCATCAGCGGAATTGACGGCAACGATGACCCCGTTTCAGCCCCAGGTTCCTGCTTCCGCCACTCCTACTACCACTCCCCCTCCTACGCCTACACCTTTGCCAACCGAAGAAACCGAAACGCCTGAAGAACATCCCCAGTTTGCCCCGCAAGAGTTGGGGCCTGGCGAAGTAACCGTTCCCATTTTGCTGTATCACCATGTTTCTGATACCCTGCAAACCCAGTACTCGGTGACCACCAGCGCTTTGGATGAACAGATGAACTGGCTTTATCAAAATGGGTATCAAACCATCACTGTCACCGAACTGGCTCATCTGATCCGCGAAGGTGGAACCGCCCCCGGGCGCCCAGTCATCATCACTTTCGATGACGGCTGGCTCGACCTTTACGAAAACGCTTACCCGATTTTGCGCAAATATGGGTTCCAGGGAACCGCGTACATCGTCGCCAATGCGGTGAATGCGCAAGGCAACCTCAGCGCGGAGCAGTTGAAAGAATTGATTGACCAGGGTTGGGAGATCGGTTCGCATGGCTTAAACCACGTTGACCTAACCAAGAGCGACGGATGGCAAGAGGAGATTACCGCTTCCAAAGCATATCTTGAGAAAGTTCTCGGGATTGAGATTCTCACCTTCGCCTATCCCTACGGCGTGGCAGACATTGGCGTAATGAACTATACCTTCAGCGCGGGATACACCTCCGCGGTTGGATTGGGCTCAACAGCGACACATAGTCGATCCACCCTCTATTACTTGAGTCGCATGGAAGTGAAAAGCTGGCACGGCCTCGATTTCTTCGAGGAGATCATGCCCTGGTCTGATAAAAAAGGCTCCCCGGTTTCGGAGAGCCCTTAGATCAGTCGCTTGATTTTACTTGGCAAATTCCACAGCGCGTGTTTCGCGAATAACAGTCACTTTTATCTGACCTGGATATTGCATACTTTCTTCCACCTTCTTGGCGATATCTCGCGCCAGGCGGGTTGAAGCGAGGTCATCAATTTCTTCAGGTTGAACGATGATACGCACCTCGCGCCCAGCCTGAATGGCGTAACTTTGTTGTACTCCCTTGAAGGAGTTAGCGATTTCTTCCAGCGCGCGCAGGCGTTTGATATATTGCTCCAGGTCTTCACGCCTGGCTCCCGGCCGCGCGCCTGAAATAGCGTCAGCCGCTTCTACAATGACCGCCTCAATGGATTCCTGTTCCACCTCGTGATGGTGGGAGGCCATCGCGTTCACCACCCTCGAGTTCACCCCGTAACGCCGGGCAAAATCCGCGCCTAACTGAGCGTGCGTGCCTTCGGTATTATGATCCATCGCTTTACCCAGGTCATGCAGTAAACCGCCTGTACGGGCTACCTCAACATCTGCACCTAATTCCGCGGCCAGCACCGCTGAAAGCCTGGCCACCTCCACCGCGTGCGCCAGCTGGTTCTGCCCGTAAGATGTGCGGAACTTCAACCTCCCGAGCATTTTCAACACTTCGGGGTGCATCCCTGCTACTCCGGCATCAAAGGCGGCTTCTTCGCCTGCCTCTACGATGGCTTTCTCTACTTCGCGTTCCTCTTCAGCCAGTATCTTTTCAATATGAGCGGGATGAATTCTGCCATCATTGATCAGGCGGCCCAGTGAACGCCTGGCGATTTCTCTCCTCACAGGGTCAAAACAACTGATGGTCACTGCTTCGGGTGTATCATCCACGATGACATCCACCCCAGCCGCCTGTTCAAAAGCCCGGATATTTCGCCCATTACGCCCAACAATGCGGCCTTTCATTTCCTCGTTAGGCAGCGTCACCAGCGAAGTAGAAACGCTCACCACGTGTTCTGAAGCGACCCGTTGAATGGCATCGGTGATGATCTCGCGGGCGCGTTTGTCTCCTTCGGTTCGGGCTTCAGCCTCGATGGAACGAATAATGCGCGCCATATCATTACGCGCTTCTTTTTCTGCTTCGGTCATTAAGACTTGCTTGGCATCATCCATCGTCATTTGAGCGATGCGTTGCAATTCCTCCAACTGGTCAGCGTACAACTTTTCGATTTCATTGGCTCTTTTATCCAGCGCGCTTTGGCGCTTGTTCAAATTTTGCTCGCGTAGCTCAAGCCTCTCAAGGCGATGGTCCAGCTCTGCGCGCCTTTTCTGCTGCCGGTCATCTTCTCTTAAAATATCCTGCCGCCGCCGGTTCGCTTCCTGCTCAGATTCTTGCAGCACCTTCAGCGCTTTATCTCGCGCTTCCAGTTCAATCGTTTTGGCCTTCTCAACCGCTGTAAGTATCACAGCGTCTGCTTTTTCACTTTGTTCTTTTTTAAATTTTGATTTGTAAATGTTTACCAGCAAAATCGTTAGCAGCGCCGCGAGCAACAACGCTCCTAAAACAAGCAGTAAGATCAGTCCCGTTTCAATTTTTCCCATGTTTATTCTTCCTCATTTTCTTCGTCAGTATTATTGTTAGCACTTCGCTGCCCCCACAGGGCGGCAACCACCGGTGCGATGACTTCATAAGAAAAACCTCGCCGCGCCAGGAACCCGCTCAATCGATTGCGAAAGACTTTGAAGTCATACCCGGTCAGCCTTCGATAATAGTTTTCAGCTGCGCGTAGGGCCAGTTCTTGATCAGGCGCTGAAGTTTTGATAGCGCGTTGAATATCCTCTTCAGCGACCCCTTTTCGCTGTAATTCATAACGCATCAGGCGCTGACTGCGCGGGTGCGAGTTATTACGGTTCTCAACCCACGCGCGGGCAAAACTACCATCATGAATCAGGTTCGCCTGTTTCAACTTCCGCACCACCTGATCCACCTGTTCAGTGCTGAAGTTTTTTTCTATCAGTTTTCGGCGCAGCTCCTGTTCGCTCCTGGCTCGATACCCGAGCAACAACAGCGCGCGCTGGTAGGCAACCTCAATGGCGTCTTCGCGCTGTAATGCGTCAATGCGCTCTTGGGTTAGCCTGTCTCCGATCTTTAACCACGCCGCAGTAATCCGTGAAAGGCCAAAAGCAAAGTCGCCGTCCAGGTCAATATTGACTCGTTCGGGGTTGCGTTTTTGAACTCTGATCGCGGTTATCGTCTTCTCAGTCATCATCGTAAAACAAAAAAGCCAAAATTCCAAAATGGTCTTCTGGCTGTTCGAAATAAACTGGTTTTCTGTGACTCAATCAATCACAGTTTGTGTATTTTTACTTCATGGATGTTTCAATTGGATCGATTTCCCTGACGCCCTGGAACAGATAGCCCGATGATGATTTTCCAAAATACATTCCTGTCCCCGTGGTGTTATTTGAAATCTTGTAGAGTTCATGAATTCGAGAATCATTATCCAATCTCAATTTATTTAATCTACATCCAACTCCATCCGGAGTGTAAAAATATTTTTCGACCCAGTATTCTTATCGAAAAGCCAGCTTGCTACGCGCAATTAATAAGCCACTCAATCACATCTTACGAGGAGTATTATACATTATTTTTGAGTTTCTCAACATTTTCTTCCTTCTTTAAAAAACTAGACAGGTGATTAATGCTAAAATGGATGCATGGAAAACTATCAGCCTATCCCATCCGCCATTCGCCCTGCAGCGCAAATTCACCGCAGGCAGGTCTTCTGGCAAATCCTTTTACCAATCCTGGGAACGATTTTCGCCGTGCTGGCTGGATTGATCTTGGTCATCGTGTCAGCAGGCACACCTCAGAGCAATGCAGCTGATTGGTCCATCATCTCGACCATTTTCTTGATCCTTCCCTGGTTGTTCCTTGGTCTGATCCCCTTAGCCTTTCTTTTCTTATGTATCTGGTTACTTAAAAAAACACGCCATTTTATAGCCCCCTATTTGGTTACTGCCGGGCGTTATAGTCGGGTGCTAAAAATCCACAACGCGAAATTCACACAGGCAATTACCGCTCCGTTCATCCAAGTCAGATCAGTGAATGCCGGGATCACGCGTTTGCTTCGCCTGGCGCTACATATTAAATCTTCACCAAAGGAGTGATTATGTCTCGTAATCCGAACTGGAAATCTCTGACTTTCCTTATCGGCGGTTCAATTGGTTTATTGACAGGTCTGGCAGCTGCTTATTTGGTTGTAAAAAAACAGGAGGAGAGCGGTGAAACCCGCTTGCTCACCACTGGAGACGGCGCCAAGATCGGCATGGGTATTGTCACACTTCTCAAGCTGATTTCAGAAACCGGTCACCGATAAGTTTTGCACTAACTTGATTTCTAGCCAACAAAATAGATTCCGTTTAGTTAATGAACAGAAGAAATGATGTAAAGTTTTTGATTGCCGGTCAAATTCAGCGGGAATTTATCATCGATGTGAATGGCAGAGCAACCTCCAACCAACCAGGCGGCTCCCTCCTTTATGCTGCCGCCGCGCTTCATTATTGGGGAGAGAAGGCCGGATTGCTGGCGGTTATCGATCATAGCGTTCCAGCGACATGGATCGAAGCGCTGATAAAGAAAGGGCTCGATGCGCGCGGAATAAAAACCACGGATGAAGCGCTGGATTTACGTGCTTTTCAGGCTTATCTGGATGAGCGTACCTGTCTCTATGATAACCCCGCGGCGATTTATGCTTCTCACCGCCTGACCTTTCCTCAGGAATTATTGGATTACCAATACACTCCTGAAGATGGGTCGCTCGATAGTCTCTCCCATTACTCCCGCCTTCTGCTGGAAAAGATACCGGATGAGTATATGGAAGCCGCCGCGGCGCATATATGCCCGCTTGATGGCGACAGTCAGATTAAACTGTCTGCCATGTTGGAGAAAGGCTCGATTCGGAATATCACCTTGCAACCTCACCGGTCAACCATGGTGCCGGAACGGATCGGCGATGTCGTTGTATTATGCAAAGACGCAACCGCAATTTTTGTGAAAGAAACGGAACTGCGCGACCTCTTTCGCATCCGGGCTCATGACCTGTGGGAAATGACCGCTGCTCTGTGCAGTTATGGCTGTCGGGCGGTAGTGGTCAAAAGACAACAGGGCGGATACCTGCTCCATGATGCTTATTCTTCACAAAAGTATTTGGTTCCAGATTATCCAGTGCTGGCGAGCGACCCAAGAGGCGAAAACGAGGTTTTCTGCGGCGCGTTCCTTACAGCTTACCAGCACACCTATGACCCCCTCAGCGCGGCAATTACCGGCAGCGCCACCGCTTCACTCAAAAGAGAAGCCAGCGGCCCGTTTTCTCTATCTGCTTCGTTGCCCGGGTTGGCTGAAGCCCGTATGGAAACCATCCGCAATCGGGTTGTACATGTTTAAACTTGACTTAATTGGTTCATAATTTGGGAGGAAACGATGGAAGCGTTAATTGATTTTGAAATTCTTGTCACACTGTTTTGGCAAAACCTGGACGGTTGGTTGGAATACCCCATGCAGGCGTTCACCTTTCTGGGCAGCGAACTGTTCTTTTTACTGGTGATGCCGGCGCTTTACTGGAGTATTGACCCGGTCATTGGTTTTCGCGCCGGGATGATGTTAATTCTTAGCGGAGGTTTGAACTCCATCCTCAAGATGCTCTTTCTTACTCCACGCCCATACTGGGTTGACAGCGGTGTACGCGCCTATTCCTCAGAAACTTCCTTTGGGATGCCTTCTGGGCACTCTCAAAACTCGGCAGCCATCTGGGGTATCATCGCAGCGACTATCCGTAAAAAATGGGCTTACATCTTCGCGGTGCTGCTGATCTTCTTCATTGGTCTTTCGCGCATTTACCTGGGTGTTCACTTTCTGCATGATGTATTAACTGGTTGGCTTGCCGGGGCACTGGTCGTGCTGCTCTATATCAAGCTCGAAGCGCCAGTATCCAGCTGGCTTAAAAAACGAGCTTTCGGCACCCAACTACTGATTTCATTCATATTTGCGATTACCTTTATTTTGCTGGGATTTTTGGCGCAGCAATCAGCTGGCAGGTGGGTGTTGCCCACTGCCTGGAGCACTTTGGCAGAGGCAGCCGGCGCGGAAGCCCCCGACCCACTTAATCTTGATGGGGTGATCACCATCGCCGGGGTGGCTTTTGGTTTTACCGCTGGGTTTACCTCGTGGCGTAAGAAATTCGGTGTTTATGAAATCAAATGCTCGCTTGTTAAAAAAATGGCGCGTTATGCATTTGGTTTGATAGGCATTGTTGTCCTCTATTTTGGTTTGAAACTCGTCTTTCCTGAAGAACCCTTGCTGATTGGCGGAATATTTCGTTTCATCAGGTATACGCTTATCGGGAT
Organism: Chloroflexota bacterium; assembly: GCA_012798065.1. Taxonomy (GTDB): domain Bacteria; phylum Chloroflexota; class Anaerolineae; order Anaerolineales; family Anaerolineaceae; genus UBA6107. Next base: position 21,771 of record JAAZNW010000001.1, on the reverse strand, counting down.
GTGGGTCACCTTCTTCGCGCCATGGTTTTTCCGGCTGTTTCACCTCGAACGTTAATTGCGCACCTTAAAGGGCTATAATTAAGTGAATTGAGAAATTGGAGGAACTATGAAATCCATCGAAAAGTTCTTGACTGGTTTTTTCCTGGGCGGTGTCGTGGGTGCGTTGGCAGTGCTTTTATTCACTCCTGAACCCGGGGACAAAATGCGCCAGCGAATTAAAGACAACTGTTTACATGTGCGTGACGAGGTGCAAAACGCCGCCCGCCAACGCAGTGAAGAATTAAAACAGGAACTGGCGCGCTTACAGAAAAAAACCGGGTGATCTTCAACCAAAAGCATTTGCTTGAACTTAAGCAACTGCTTTACTTTTCACGCCCTCTTATTTCTCAGGTTTTTTCTGTCGGGAAAAAACGTTATGCAGTGCTGGGTGTTTTAAAGCAAGTTTGCCCTTTTTTCTCTTACGCATTATGACCATCAAGCCATCAGAGGTTGTCCACAGGTTTATCCGCATCCCGCTGGGGTAGTGAGAAAGCACGCCCTCAAGCCTGGCGAGACGGTTAAAACCTCATGCAGGCAGAGGGCAGTGGCTTAAGAAAAACAGACCTGTTTTCCGACCAGGTTTTACACAAAAAAGCAATACTTCACCGTAAGTCAATTCTATAGGATGCCTCTTGCCGGGTGAACCTGGCAGACCCGCTGACAATCACCACGTACGTTTGACCAGAAGACAATGGAGGTAGGGTGACTGAAATTTCATCCCCGGCGTCAAGGGCGTACTTCTGGATCTTTGACTTACCAGATGTATCCAGGATGGTTACCAAAAAGCTCTGCGGGATCAGGTTTTCGATATTCACAAACCCTTCAGGCAGCCAGCCGCCATCGTCTGACTCAAAATCAGCCTGGTAGTTGAGCGCATCCAATTGAATATTGTCGAGCAAAAATCCTTCCGCAGTGACCGCTTCATCTGTCACATACTCGAAACTTAAAGTAACCTTTTTCCCCGCGTAAGCAGAAAGGTCTATTTCTTGCTCGATCCAGCCGCCTGAGTAGCCGTTGTAACCGCAGCCGTAATTATTACCGGAAACGTTCTTCCGGCTGCAGGACGGTGTAGAAATTATTTGCCAGTTCTCTCCATCAATTGATGCCAACAGGTACACATAGTCATAATCAACCTCCAGGTCGTACCAGGTTTCATAGCGCAGGGTTATAGGTGCGCTGACCCCGGTTAGATCAAACTCCCGGCCCAGCCTGGTAACCGAGCCATCCGCGCGGTTGGACCACATGAAGTGGTTTTCTCCGCTGGAGATTGGCAGCACAGGGACTGTTGGTGAACCAGAGAACTGCAGCGAGATCTCTTCGCCAGGGCAATCAAGTTCAATATAATCTGTTACATATTGTTTCACCGTCCGATCCAGCTGTTTACCAGCACAGGAGGTAAGCGTTTCTGTGATGCTGGCTGTGGGGGCGGATGCGTAAATACGATAGGCGTACCGACCATCGTCGAACCAGGTATCATTCATCAGGTTCGCGATTGTCCAATCCACAAAGAAGTCATCAGCGTTGATAATCTTCCCCGTATCTGGGTCGGTCAAACCATTTTTCGCCAGAACATGATCAATACTTGTAAATCCATCAAGCTGGTCAGCGACAACTTCCTTGGTAATCTCTTCTCCAAATCGGTCCAGCAGGTAGGTGACATAAAGAAAACTGGCGCCGTAATGCACATCGTTTTTTCCAGATTCTGTTGACCAGTCGTTCAATTGCACATCTGTGTCGTAGGAAAAGAGATAATCAAACCCACCTGCGCTGTACCCATTCAACAGGGTTGCCAGTTCCGAGAAGCCTTCATTTATCCACAACTCCTCGTTAGGGTCATGATAGCCATGAATCAGATGTTGGAATTCATGCGCCATCACGCTCAGGGTGTAGGGGTCTGAAAGGGTTTGAACATCCGAATTGATATAAAACATTTCATGCGCATTCGAATTCTTGTACGCCAGTGGCAGTACGCCATCCGAAGATGCGTTGTAGCCTGCCAGGGAATAACCTAAATCTCCGGCGTATAAAATGTAAAGGCGCGGGTCGTTATCAACCCCCGGGATCCATTCTGTTCCAAAAAATTCCTGGTTGGTTGGGTAGATCTTGCTTTCAAAGACGTCGAGCGTTTTCTGCAATTCTTTCTGGTCAATTTTTACACCCTCTTCAACCCAGAAATATAATGTGTCTGAAGCATAGCGCAACACGGCAGTGGTAACACTGGAGACGTTGGTATCTGTGTTGATCTTGTAAAAATCCAGCCGGTCTCCCACTTCGTAAGCCACCGGGGGTGTGGTCAACTGCCGGGGAATGCCTTTTTTGCCTTCAAAGCGTTCAGCCAGGTAAATTAAATCAGCGCTTGGGATGAAGGTGTTTTCCAGCGTGGAGAGCGTGTGGTAGATCCTCTCAAAATCCTCAGAAGATAATTTTGTCGCCATTGGCGAAGGTTGTATTACTGAGCTGGGGCTACCCGGCGTTGGCGTACCATCCGCGAATGTAACCGTGTCTGCTGTCGGAGAAAGGAATCCCGATACGCTTGATAACAGAAGAGCCATCCCGCCGCAAGCCACCAGCAGGCAGCAAGCCGAGACTAATATGACCAGAAAAACCAGTAAAACCAACTTTTCAGATTTATCCATGTTCTCCACCATTCTTAAAAGTGTACCAACGCCAACCCGCGGTGACCAACCCCATACTGAACCATAAATAGGGCAGCGCGAAACTGTCCACGCTAAATTCTTCAATTACCAAGGCAGCCAGCATGAAAAACCCCATAAAACCCAATGTTTTTCGTCTCCCATCACCCTTTACGACCATTTCCAGAGAGGTGAAGGCAAAGAGCACCAGAAAAGTGAGGAACAATGCGAAACCAATGATTCCCGTCTCAGCCAGCAGCCGCGACCACAGGTTTTTTATGTTCAACAAGCCTTCAGACCGGAACATTAATTTGCGAGTTTCACTCAACCCCCACCCCGCATCCGGTAGATATTCCGGGAAGTAAAACCCCGAAAAACCAACCCCAACACCGATGAGGGGATGGTCGTTAAAAATATTCCAGCCGGTTTGCCAGTAAATCACCCGCTCCCCGAAACGTAGATTGTCCGCGTATTCGATGAGTGGGTTTTCGCCTTTGGTCGATAAGAGAAAAACTTTCTCCATCCTGGCGTCCAACCGGCTCCATCCCCATAAGGCAGCAGCGATTAATGACAGGTAGACCAGAACCAGGCCCAGTGTGATGCCAGCGATTCTGAAACCGTTTTTGGGTTGACCCCACTTTCGTATCAGCGACTTGACCATCCTGATATTCAACAATACAAAGATCACTGCCAGCACCAGGAGAAAAGCTAAAATTCCGCCACGCGAGAGCGTCCCCGCGAGCGCCACAATGCCCAGCAGCGCCAGCAGGTTTTCAAAAGAAAACCTCCAGATCCTGAACAGGTGAACGCTGGTGCGATTGTAACTGGCAGCAAGCCAGTAGGCCAGAAAAACCAGGTTGAGCATATGGGCCAGCCAAGAAGGCTCAGAAGCAAAACCCTGCATGCGGTCATCCAGCAGCCTGGTAGGTGAAATGAAAGACTGAATCTGATTAAGGGCAACTTTGGAAGCGGGGAACAAGGGTTCCAGAACAATCTGAAGAATGGACCACAACACCACCACCAGCCCGCTCCAATTGACCAGGCGCAGGGTCTTGTCAATTTTTTCAGGCGAACTGGGAACGCTGACTGCAACCAGGTAAAAAAGAAATCCCAACAACAAGGTCACTACGCCCTTCATCCCCGCTGCAAGCGGCGATTGCGCCTTATAGAGAGGTAATGGCCGCAGAAAAGCCAGCGCGATAGTGAACATCGCGAACAGGAAGAACAACAGCACCGTTTTCGACTGAACAGGCAAAGCCTTTTTCTGCCAAAAATATACAGGCAAAAAGAACAGCACCAGGGGAATTAATGGCAGTAACGCCGCCGGTGCGACTGAAGCGGAGCCAGTCAATTTCATCACCACTGGAAAAGTAGTGATGGGCAGGGTGATCACCAGCAACACCCAACAATACCAGGTACTCTTTAACCAGAACCGGGAACTCATTTCTGGCAGCCTGCGCGAAGAACTCGCGGGTAACCCAAAACGAACAGGATGATCGCGGTAAGCAGCCCAATAGCCGCACCAGCGAGTGTAGCGGTGTTCAACCCAATGTGAACCGGTTGGTCAGGCAGCTCAGCCTCGCGCGTTGCCTGAAAGCTAATACGAGAGATTAGCAGCCTGTTCAGTAATGAAAGCGACGAGGTGGCATTGTTTGTACTTTCTGACTGGGTGAGCAGCGCGCGTATTTCATCAACAGTGCAATAAGAAGAAACGGGCTCGAGGACAACAGACTGTTGAAAACAGGCTTGCACCTGCGCTTCTGTGTTTATCTGCGCCAGCGCTTTGATGGACTGCTGGCGGAGATTTTCAAGCGCCCGCATCGAGGAATCCAGCCATAGCTGGTTCACTTTTTGGGAGGCATGCGCGTCGTTGAAGCGAGTGCTTAATTGCCAACGGTAACCCTGCCTTGAAGCCGTCATTCCCCTGGTTACTTCGTCCGGGTTCGTGAACAGGCCAAGTGTAACAGCAGCGGTGGCAGTTGCTTGGATCACCTCGTCTGAGGTGATAATATCTCCAATGGCAGAGAGAAGAAAATCCTCTTCGTAATCTTTCAGGCGGTTGGCATATGCGAAATCGATCACCGTGGTGACCTGGGAAGTGGATTCATAGAGCGGTTTCTGTAAAAGCGCAATCAGCAGACCTGCTACCCCCCCGGCTATCATCAGGATGGTCACAAGCCACCAATAACGCGCTGCCCTTATGAAAACATCACTCAGCAGCAGGTCTTTGCTGGTCTCTTGATTTTGCTCTGCCATTGGCTGAATTATACACTGCCACAGAACACGCGTGGCATCACCTGGGGCCTGCGCTCAATGCGCGCTTTCGTATTATTTCTTCACAAAATTTAAGATCACCAGGTTTTTTTGGCAATCCGCCTGAGTTGAAACAGCAATCGGTTCGGTTAATGGTTTTTGCCCTTCATCAAAAAGCTGCACGTACAGGGTGGCGTTTGAATTGACCGCCTTGTCTCCCAGCACAATCTCATAACTGCCCGGACCGTAAGGCAGGCCGGCGACCATTCCTGTAACACCAACACTGGCAATCTTCTTTCCATTCCATTCACCGCTGACCTTCACAACCAGGTTTGTAACCGGCTCCTTTTTACTGTTGAACACCTGACCCGCGATCCCCTGCCAAGCGCACCCATCGGAGAGATGAGCGAAATTATCCAGGTAGGCTGGAGAGCCCTTTTGCACTTCGTAAACCGCGACAAAAGGGGTAGCCGTTGCTTCAGGCGTGGGGGTGGGTTCTGGTTCAGCCGTTGTTACTATTGTCGGTGAAGGCAGATTAACTGGTTCTTCAGTAGCCGTTGGTTCCATTGTTGGTTCAACCGTCTCGGTGGGTGTAATTTCCACGCCAATATCCACCGGGGTTGATGTAGCGACCATGGTAGGTGTGAGCTCACCCAATACAATATTCACACCATCTTTAAACAGGATGGTGCAGGCGGTCATGATAAGCAGCATTAATATCCACAGTATCTTTTTCAACATACCTTCCTCCGACCTTGCACGAGCTGTAAGGGTTTTTAATGCACTTTCCATGCCATTCTGCATGTTTCAAAAAGGCGAATGAGGGAGAAGGTCAACGCTGCAGATAATCGAATATAATCTGATATAGGAGAAACCATGAAACAGATACTTCAGTACTTAAACAATGGAAAAACGGTTGTCGAAGAAGTGCCTGTTCCCGCCGTCAGGCGCGGCATGGTGCTGGTGCAAACCGCCTGTTCTCTCGTTTCTGCGGGAACAGAGCGTATGGTCGTCGATTTTGCCTCAAAAAACCTGGTTGGTAAAGCTACCTCTCGACCAGACCTGGTTAAGCAGGTGGTTCAAAAAGCCATGCGCGAAGGACTCTTTCCCACAGTAGAAGCGGCTTTCAATAAACTTGATCAGCCAATGCCGTTGGGATACTCCTCGTCAGGGATAGTTGTCAAGGCGGGTGAAGATGCGCTGGATTTTAAAGCCGGCGATCGGGTGGCCTGCGCAGGTGGTGGTTATGCCGTGCACGCGGAGTATGCGCTCGTCCCGGTGAACCTGGCAGCGCGCCTGCCGCAAAATGTAGATTTCGAATCTGCCGCCTTCACCACTCTTGGCGCGATCGCGCTGCATGGCTTCCACCTGGCTTCTCCCCAATTGGGAGAAAGTGTTTGTGTCATCGGTTTAGGTCTGTTAGGTTTGCTCTCCGCCCAAATTGCGCGAGCCGCAGGCTGCCTCGTGTTTGGTATCGATCTCAGCGAGGAGCGGGTCAGCCTGGCGCAAGCGCTGGGTTTCTCCGCCGCCCAACGACAACAATGCGCGAACCTGGCCGCCGGCGTGACCAACGGGCTCGGTTTTGACCACGTGTTGATCTGCGCGGATACGCCTTCGCAGGACCCAGTTGAACTGGCAGGGGATATCGCTCGTGACCGCGGTACAGTGGTGGCTGTTGGCGCCGTGGGGATGCAAATCCCGCGAAAACGCTACTATGAAAAAGAACTGGTTTTTAAGATATCCCGCTCTTACGGGCCTGGCAGGTATGACCCTGTCTACGAAGAAGGAGGAATCGATTATCCGCCAGGCTATGTGCGCTGGACAGAAGGACGAAATTTACAGGCGTTCATTGACCTGATGCACACTGGCAAGGTGGACGTGCGCCCTCTTATTTCTCACCGCATACCTATCGAAGACGCTGTCAGCGCTTATGACCTCATCTCTGGCAAACGATCAGAGCCTTTCATGGGCGTTCTCCTCACATACCCGGTAAAAGAAGACTTCAGCAACCAGCAGAAAGTGCTGGTTACGCCGTCAGCCGCCAACGTGCCTGCCGCCATCAAGCTCGGCGTGTTGGGCGCGGGAAATTACGCCCAGGCGGTTTTTCTGCCGGTGATCAAAAAAACCCCCGGAGCGCAACTGGTGGGCATTGCCACTGCTTCGGGTATGAGCGCCCAACAGGCTGCCAGAAAGTTCGGTTTCGAATTTGCCACAACCTCAGAAGAGGAGATTCTGGACAGCGCGGATATCAACACGGTAGTGTTGCTCACACGGCATCAACATCACGCCCGCCAGGTGTTGAGCGCGTTACGCCATCACAAAGCTGTGTATTGCGAGAAACCGCTGGCATTGAACGCTGAAGAACTTTCAGAGATCGAAGCAGAACTCGCCAGGGCAGACGCTCCACTCCTCAGCGTGGGTTATAACCGCCGTTTTGCCCCGTTGACCCTCACTCTTAAAAACTTCATCGCTCAGCGGACGGAGCCTTTATATGCCCATTACCGGGTAAACGCGGGCTTTCTGCCATTGAATCATTGGTTGCATGACCCAGAGCAGGGCGGCGGGCGTATCATCGGCGAAGCCTGCCATTTCATCGATCTGCTCACCTTTCTAATTGGCGCTGTACCTGTATCGGTGAGCGCGGCGGCATTGGCAGATCAAGCGAAGTACCGGCAAGACAACGTGCAGCTGACCTTTCGTTACGCGGATGGCTCAATCGGCACAGTGGCTTACCTGGCGAACGGCAACAAGAACTTTCCCAAGGAGAGGATCGAGGTGTTTTCCAGCGGCAAGATTGGCGTATTGGAAGATTTCCGTTCGCTTGCGCTGGTTTCAGAAAATGAACGAAAGACATCACGCTCCGTTCTGCGCCAGGACAAAGGTCACGCGCAATCCTGGGCTGCTTTCCTGGCAGCGGTTAAAAAGGGTGGTACTCCTCCCATTCCTTATGATGAGTTACTCAACACCTCGCGGGCAAGCTTCGCAGCGCTTCAAGCGCTGCGCACTGCCACTGAAATGAAGGTTTGAGCCGCCTTAAAGCGGACGAATCGAGTTGAATCAACTGCGTAAACTTTTCCTGCTGATAAAAGAACTCGGGGTGGCTGACCTGGTCAGTTATTCGCTCTACCAGGCGCAGTTGCGCAGTGGGTACACGCGCAAACTCACTCCTCTCGGCGGTTTGCCCGCGCCCGAACAATTTTTAGTATCTGCAGCGCCTGAATTTTGCTGGCGCTCCTGTTGGGAGCGTCTCTCCGGTAAGTTTTCCGCAAGGTTGATGATTGAAGAAGCGCGCCTTCTCAAAGACGGATATTACCGCCCGTTCTACGCGACCTCGCAAATTCTCCACCTTGAACCTCCTTCGCAATCCAGTGTCCACTGGATCGACGTGAACGAGGAGCGCTTTGACGATATCAAGATGGTGTGGGAACCGGCGCGTTTTTTTGGAGCCTGACCCTGGCGGGCGTCTACCGCGGTAAAGCGCAGGAATCTGCGGCTGAGCTCTTCTGGCAAAAATTTGACGAGTTCAACCTCAACAACACGGTGAACGCCGGTCCTAACTGGGTATCCGCCCAAGAGGTTGGCATGCGGGCGATGATGTGGATCATCGCAATCTCCGCCTTCCACTCTTCGTCTTTTTCAACCTCGCAACGGTTGGAAAGACTCACCACAGCGATAGTTCATCATGTGGAGCGTATTCTGCCCACCCTGAACTACGCCAGATCTCAGCACAACAATCATATCTTGAGCGAGTCCCTTTGCTTGATGCTGGCGGGCGATTTCCTCGCCAATCTGCATCCCAGGGCGCGGGAATGGAGCCGCCAGGGCGAAAGTTATTTTAATCACGCCTTGCTGCGGCAGGTGGAAGAGGATGGCACCTATGCTCAACACAGCGCCAATTATCACCGTTTAATGCTGCAGCTGTCGTTGCTCTACCACGCGCGGATGCGTCAGCAAAACAGAGAGCTGCCGCCGGCTGTAATGCGTAAACTGGCTGCCGCCAGCCGTTGGATGCTCGCCCAGCTTGACCCGCTCAGCGGCCGGCTGCCCAACCTGGGGCATAATGACGGTACGTTGCTGTTGCCTTTCGGCTGCGATGAATTCCGGGATTACCGCCCTACTGCCCAGGCCGCTGCCATTGCATTTCTCGGTGAGCCTTGCCTTCCAGCAGGTCTCTGGGATGAGCTGGCCAACTGGCTGGGTCTAACAGTAAAACCCGCCCAACCTTCCCTGGATTTTCACTCTTCGCCGGCAGTGCGCCGGGTCGGAAAAGGCACAGGCTGGGGGACTTTGCGCGGCGTGCGTTTCCGCAGCCGTCCCGCCCACGCCGACCAGTTGCACGTCGACCTCTGGTGGGATGGGCACAACATCGCGCGCGATGCCGGCACCTATTCCTATAACCTGCCGCCGCCGTGGCAAAATGCGCTGGATACCACCAGCGTGCACAACACGATAACGGTCAACCACCAAGACCAGATGCAAAGAATGAGCCGTTTTTTATGGTTGGAACAGGCGCAAGCCAGATGGTTGGAACACAACCAGGAGGGCTACATCACTGCAAACCATAATGGCTACCGCCGGTTTGGCATCACCCATCAGAGAACCCTGCAATCCATTCACGGGTCAGGCTTTCTCGTGACCGATCGTCTGCTAAAAAAGGGCGAAAATGTCCAACTCGTGGAGTACTGCCTGCACTGGCTGTTGCCGGATTGGAACTGGCAATTAAAAGACCAGACGCTTGTCTTACATGGGCAGCCGTTCACGCTCAGGTTGATCATCAACGCGCGACAGATGGCGCCCATTGAAGCGCTCGAGCCAAAGGATGTCTCGCTTGTCCGCGCGGGTCATACGCTCGTTGGCACGCGTGCGGACATCCGTTTGGGATGGGAATCGGACACTTATTCTGAAAAACACCCGGCGCTTTCTTTCTCGCTGGTCTACAATTCAACCAGGTCGATTGAACTGATCACAAGATGGGAAATCTCAGATGCAGAACGATAAGCAGGAGAAGATAAGCTCGATGCACATCCTCCTGATCCACCAGGCTCTTGCCGCTTTGGATGAGCCAGGTGGAACCCGGCATTACGAGATGGCCAAATTTTTCGCCGAAAAAGGTCATCGCGTCACGATCATCACCAGTCCGGTGAGCTACCTCACCGGCAAAGCCAGTCAGGCCAGGCAGCGCTGGGTTACACGGGAAAACCCGGAACCAGGCATCGAAATTTTGCGCGCTTACACCTATCCAGCGCTGCATCGCAGTTTCTTCCACCGCCTGATCAGCTTCGTCAGTTTCATGTTTTCATCCTTTTGTATTGGTCTTGGCGTAAAAAATGTGGATGTCGTTTGGGGAACCTCCCCTCCCATTTTTCAGGGATGGACCGCCTGGCTGTTGGCCCGGCTGAAAGGCAGAAAATTCCTTTTCGAAGTGCGTGACCTCTGGCCAGCGTTCGCGGTGGCGATGAAGGTCATTCGCAACCCGCTGATCATTCGCCTGTCTAACTGGCTTGAGCGCTTCCTTTACCATCACGCGGACACACTGGTGGTCAATTCACCAGGGTTTATCCCTCATATCACAAGCCGAGGAGGTAGCAACCCTGTTCTGATACCCAACGGCGTTGACCCAGCCATGTTCGACCCTGAAGACAACGGCAGTGAGTTTCGCCAGCAGCTGAAGCTGGAGCACGCTTTCATTGTCCTTTATTCCGGCGCGCATGGGTTATCTAACGACCTGGGCACAGTGCTGAAGGTAGCGCAGCTTACTGCGCAAGACAGCCGAATTGTTTACGTGCTGGTGGGTGACGGAAAAGAAAAAGCCGCCTTACAACAGCTCGCCCATGACCTTGGTTTACAGAATGTCATCTTCGTCCCATCAGTGGCGAAAACGGAAATGAAAAAGGTTCTTGCCGCTGCCGATGCCTGCCTGGCGATCCTTAAACCAATCGAATTGTATAAAACCACCTATCCCAACAAGGTTTTTGATTACCTCGCTGCTGGTCGCCCGGTTTTATGCGCCATTGATGGCGTGATTCGCGAGGTGATCGAAGAAGCCCACGCAGGTATTTTTGTCCCTCCGGGAGACCCTGCCGCGCTCGCGGACGCAGTCATAAGGCTCTCATCCGCACCAGACAAGGGAAAGAAAATGGGGTTAAATGGCCGCGCTTACGTGGTGGAGCATTTCAACCGTCGCGATATCGCCGCGCGTATGGAAAAAGTTCTTTTCGAATGCGCCAACAATCCAAGATAACCCCGGCTTGTTTTCACACCTCTGTCACGACGGTCCAAAAAGATTGGTAATCGAATAAGGTACAATAGTGGGTAATCATTTGCATCTCATCCCACAGGAGGAATCCCATGGCTTCAACACAGCTCACACCTGCCGAACAATTAAATAGAGATATCGCCTCCACACGCAGCGAAATCACCAGGCTTGTTGACGAGGTAAAACTCACCTCAGTCCGGAATACCTATTCAACCCTCGACAGCGCCATCGCCAATCTCCCGCTGCGCGTGCAGAAAGTACGCGCTCGTAAATACGCCTTCAATAAGATACTTGAAACCCAGGCAGAAGAGTTCCAGAAACAATGGGCGCTTAAGCGCAGCCATGTACTTAACCAGATCACGACAGAATCTAACGCGCTGCAAAGCCAGTTGCGCGTTTTAGAAGGTCGCGCTGCAGGTATTGCCAATAGCGCGGCAGTGAAGATGCTCCAATCAGATATAACAAATTTTAAAGCCCGTGTTAGCGCTTCAAAACGCGCCGTCACTGACTTATTTGACAAGTTGAATAACGAAGTGAATAAAGTTCAGTCTCAGATGAGCCAGATTGAAAAGACACTCGATTTGGCGGAATCAGCCTGTTTTGGCTTTTTACCCACAGAAAGCGTGGTTCGAGCCGTGAAAGCCCTTTGGACTCGTGATGAGCAAGAAGACAAGACCGACCCAAAAGGAATCCTGTTTTTAACTGACCAACGCTTGCTCTTTGAACAACGCGAAGAAATCGCCACCAAGAAAGTCCTTTTCGTGACCACCGAGCGCAAGAAGGTTCAGGAGCTGTTGTTCGAAGTTCCCGTGTTTTCCATCACTTCCGTGCAGGCGACCAAACAGGGTATGTTGAAGAATGAGGATTGGCTCACCCTCGAATTCGAATCAGGCGCGTTTGCGCGCGGCGCGAAAATTCACCTTGACGGTCAAAACTGCGATGAATGGCAAAAACTGATCACGCAGGTCAAATCACGCGAGCTGGATAGTGACCGCGCCATTGAAATAGACAGCCAGGCGGTAGAGAAAGCCAAAGCCGCGCCGGTTATCTGCCCGTTTTGCGGCGGCTCGATTACCAAACCTGTTCTGCGCGGCATGGATAGCATCAAGTGTGATTTCTGCGGCAATGTAATCAAACTCTAACCTCCTTTCTTTCGCATTCCGCTGAAGCCCGCCGTAGCTGCGGAGGTATGTTTGCTATCATTTAGAGGTAACGGAGTAAGAAATCACCCGCCACCGTTTGGGCGGTTTGAACAACCAAACGGAGTGGAATGCGCTGGGTTAGAGAACGTCCCATTGTTCGGGTAACCGCGGTGAGACCGCCGCGTAACCGCCAGGAGAGATCTCACCGTCTGCCATTGTGTTTGAAGCAAAATAGTGAGCAACCGGCTCGTCGAAAGGAGCACATCCGCACCGCACCTTGTCTTCAGCTCGTTGTTTACAGCCTGTTTTCTGATGCGGCGTCGGTCAATATTACGCCATCGAACAGGTCCCGCTCACGCCGGCGGGTTGGCGGCGGATAAGCCCGCATATACTGGTCGCTCACGCCAAAAACCTTGCGCAACTTATCCAAAACGCCGCCGGTGATGCGCATGCCCCCCTGGCTGGCGTGGCAGGCAACTGCCTGGTGTTTTTGGTCAATCACATCCCGGTAATCCACCACCGCGTGGATGGGAAACCTTGCTTGTGAAATTTTCAACAGGTCAATATCTTTGTTCTTGCCAAACCGGCTGGGGTCCTTTCCGGCAATTTTCATCAGCCAGACCGTGGTGCGCAAAAAACCGCGTGGAAAAGTATGGTAATACAATTTTTGTGGCTGGTAAGCCGGCAGGTTAGATGGAAATAACGCCGGGTCTGCAGCCGCGTAAAAGGCTTTGTCTGCAGCCTGGTGGATGGCGATATGGTCAGGGTGCATGTACCCACCAATAGGGTCAAAAGTGATGACCACCTGGGGTTTCAGTAGTCGGATGTAATGCACAATCTCACCGATCACTTTTTGCTGGTCCGCCGCGACCAACGATTGTGGATGATGATTCTCAGGCGATCCAGCCATCCCGGAATCACGATAATTTAAAAAGTGAACCCCAGCCAGCCCTAAATAGCCCGCAGCGCAGCGCAGTTCATTCTCGCGCAGTTCTCCAATACTTTTAAATTCACCCATCAGCAGCGGGTCCACTTCTCCCACTTCTCCGCGTGTGGCGCAAACCAGGTGAACCTCCACCCCTGCCCTGGCGTAATGCGCCAGTGATCCCCCGGTGCCAAACGTCTCATCATCTGGGTGAGCCAGTACAGCCAGTAGCACTTTCTTTTCTGTCATTCTTGCTCTATCCTGTTCCATTGGTTTGATTACGCCGCCGTGCCGCAAACGGGGCAATTCTCGCGTTTCGCTATCCTGATTTTTGTGAGGTTTACCGCCAGGGCATCATAAAGCGCCAATACCCCAACCAGCGTATCGCCAATTCCTGTCAGCAATTTAATCACTTCCGCCGCCTGTAACAGTCCAATCACTCCGGGGACCGTAGAGAGCAATCCATGATTTTCCGGGTTTGGTATGGTGCCCGCAGAAAGCTGCTCTGGTAACATACAGCGCAGGCATGGTCCTCGTTTTGCATCAAAGACGGAAACCTGTCCTTCATATTCAAAAACCGCGCCATAAACAAAGGGAATGGAGGCCTTGACGCAGGTTTCATTGATCAGCAATCGCGCATCCAGGTTGTCTGTGCAATCCACAACCACTTGATGACCGCTGATGATTGATTCGGCGTTTGCGGGTTGCAGCCTCTCTTGGATTGGTCGAAAGCTGATCTCTGGGTTCATCTGCTCCAGGCGCTCCCACGCAGAATTTACCTTCGGTGTGCCAATCTTGTTAGTGATATGAATGACTTGGCGCGGCAGGTTCGAGAGCGTGACCAGGTCATCATCCAGAATAGATAGGTTGCCTACCCCCGCGGCTGCCAGATAAATTAATACCGGCGAGCCCAATCCGCCCGCGCCGATCACCAGCACCCGTCCGTGTTTAAGCTTTAACTGACCTTCAACCCCAATCGACTCCAGCTGGAGGTGTTTTTTATAACGCTGTCTTTCCAGGTCACTCAGTTCCATACTGCACAATTGTAATTCCATTCTATAATTTTCTGAAACTGCTCATCGTAACAGATATGCGCCTTGATGTTACAATCAAATTATGAATGTGGTTCTCACGCATGAACAGGCGGATTTTGACGCGCTGGCAGCTTTGCTGTGCGCGCACCTCTTAAATGAACATGCCATTCCTGTTCTCCCCAACCGCCTGAACCGTAACGTGCGCCATTTCCTCAACCTGTATGGTGACAAATTTCCCTTTGTTGAAGCGCGGGATTTAGGCGCAGATAGCATCCAGCAGGTGACCCTGGTTGATACGCAATCCCTGGTCACCCTGAAAGGCATCAACGCCAAAACCGCGGTCAATATTGTGGACCATCACGACCCCAGGACTGACCTGCCCGCGCAGTGGCATACCCGGTTTGAAAAGGTCGGCGCCACAACCACGATGCTCGTCGACCTGTTGCGCGAACACGCCCGGCCCATCTCCATCATCGAAGCCACGCTGCTGCTGCTGGGAATTTATGAAGATACCGGGTCGTTAACCTACGCCTCCACCACTGTGCGTGATGTCAACGCGGCTGCCTACCTGATGGAAAAAGGCGCCAGCCTGAAGATCGCTGCTGAATTTCTGAACCCGGCGCTATCTGAGGGTCAGAAGAAGCTGGCTGACCGGTTATTGGAAAACGCCCAGACGATCAATATCCACGGCAAAACCATCATCCTCTCGTGCGCTAACGCGGTTGATTTTAACGAGGAAATTGCCAGTATTGCCCACAAATTGCGCGACCTGTTAGACCCTGATGCGCTCTTCCTTTTCGTGCGGACTGTTGAAGGGATCAGGCTGGTGGCGCGCTCCACCTCTGACCAGGTAGATGTAGCGCGTATCGCCCAGCACTTTAGCGGTGGGGGGCATGAAAGAGCCGCAGCGGCGCTCATCCAGGCGGCAGAGGATGCCGAAGAGGTCGCCTTGGATGTTTTCTGCCACGAGGTTATCGAGGAACTTGAACGCTCCATTGAACCACCCCTGACTCTCAATAAAATCATGTCCAAAAAGCCGCACCTCATCAGTCCTTCAACTTCATTGAATGAAGCCCATTTATTAATGCAGCGTTATGGATACGAAGGTTATCCTGTCGTTGATAATGGCAAAGTGGTGGGGTTGCTCACCAGAAGAGCGGTTGACCGCGCTTTGAGCCATAAATTGAATCTTAACGCCGGAAGCCTGATGGAAGCCGGGGAGCATTTTCTAAAAAACACCGATACGATCGATAAACTACAGCAATTAATGGCGGCTACAGGTTGGGGGCAGGTGCCAGTGGTAGATGCCGAAAACGGCAAAATCATCGGCATTGTTACCCGCACCGACCTGCTCAAAACCCTCCCCGGGCATAACGGTATCATCCCCGGGCAGAGAAATCACGCGTCCATGCTGGAAAAAGCCCTGCCGGCATCCAGGTTGGCTTTACTGAAACTTGTGGCTGGCGCTTCAGAAAAGGGGCAACACGCCATTTATATCGTTGGCGGATTTGTCCGCGACCTGCTTTTAGAACGCCCTTCGATTGATTTTGACATCGTCGTGGAAGGCGATGCTCTGCAGATCGCGCAGGCGCTTTCCCAACAATATGGCGGTCGCGTGATCCCGCATAAACGCTTCAGTACCGCCAAGTGGTTTATTAAGCCAATTCGAGCAAACCTCCTCAAACGAATGGGTATAGAAAATGGTCGCGCCACCGACCTCCCCGAAGCCTTGGATTTTATCAGCGCGCGCACCGAGTTCTACGACCACCCCACCGCCCTGCCTACCGTCGAGCGGTCTAGCATCAAGCTGGATTTGCATCGCAGAGACTTTACAATAAATACCCTGGCGCTTCGATTGGATGGTCGTCATTACGGTGAACTTTATGATTACTGGGGAGGTCTCCAGGACCTGGAAAAGAAACAGGTCAGGGTGCTGCATTCCCTCTCGTTCGTAGATGATCCAACCCGCCTGCTGCGGGCGGTGCGATTTGAGCAGCGTTTCCATTTTCAAATTGAAAAACGAACTCTACAGTTGATGACTGAAGCGCTTGAACTGCTGCATCAATTGAGCGGCGAACGTATTCATCACGAATTAGACCTGATTTTTAATGATCACGACCCGGTATCCATTATGCGTCGGCTTGAAGAACTGGGCCTGCTGCGCCACATCCACCCTGGCTTGCGCTGGCAGGGGCAAAATGACGCTTTTTTCGCTCAGGCAATCAACTACGCCCAATTTTCAGATTGGAATCTACCTGACCTCATCGGCAACACAACCACCCGCCACGCGCTCATTTATCTCACCTGGCTGGCAAGCCTCGACGGAAACACAGGGCTTGAAGTTGCAAACAGGTTGCGCCTGCCGCGCCAGTTGCAGGATACGCTGGCGCATATCATCAGCGCGCGGCAGCAGCTGGACCAGTTGGCTGCAGGGTTACCCAGCCAGCTAACGCTTGAACTGGAAAAAATACCCCTTTATGGAGTTTTCGCTCTTTACATCGTGTGTGAGCATTCTTCACTAAAAGATAGCATCAACCTGTATGCCACGAAATGGCGGTTCATCTTCCCCGGGGTTGATGGCAACACCTTGCTGGCGCGCGGTATTCCGCCTGGACCGAAATATACCAGCATTCTTACCGCCATTCGTGACGCCTGGCTGGATGGGCGGGTAACTAACGAGAAGGAAGAAGCATTATTACTGGAAAGGCTCCTCAAAGAGATACAATGACGGATCTCTCAACTGACCACCCCTCCCGGGCGCCGCTGGATGAGATTCTGGTTCGTGAGCTGAAAAAGAAGGATCTGCCCGCGTTGGAATGGGATGGCGAGTACACACACTTCCGTAATGTGTACCGCGGGGTTTACCAGCGCACCCGGCTTGGCACCGCGGCAGCCTGGGTGGCAGAATCACCTGTGGATGGCATCGTGGGACAGGTTTTTTTGCAACTGGATTGCGACCGACCTGAGCTTGCCAACGGCTGGAACAGGGCTTATCTTTATTCGTTCCGTATTAAACCGCCTTACCGCGGGTTGGGATTGGGAACCAGAATGGTTAAGACTCTTGAAGCTTACCTGGTTGCCCGTCATTATTCGCGCCTTACTTTGAATGTTGCGCGTGATAACCTGGAGGCGATCCGCTTGTATCACCGCCTGAATTTCCAAATCGTGGGAGAAGAGCCGGGAATCTGGTCTTATATCGACCATCTGGGCAAATGGCACACCGTTGAAGAACCTTCATGGCGCATGGAGAAACACCTTCTTTGAAGGCTACGGGGTTTGCGCGAATTCAAACAATCGGATGGTCGTTCCTTTCTTTTCCAAAGACTCCAGCGACAGGCGTTCAACATACCAGTTGAATAATTGTGGGTCTTTTTCCAGCAGAAGTGTTCGCGAGGACATATCCATCTTCAGTGGAACAACCAGGATGTCTTTTACCTGGTGATGAGAAAATGTCAATCGAATTAGAGCCGTGCGCTGTGCGTCTGGCAGCATCCACTCGTCGCTTAACGCGTTGCCAAGGCTGTACATCACCAATCCCGTGTGCCCGTCTGCCGAAGAACGCAGCCATTCCATACGCTGCAGCACATGCGGGTGGTGCCCCCAAATCACATCCGCTCCGGCATCTACCAGCAACTGTGCCAGTTCCTGCTGGTGTTGCGATGGTCCTGCCTGGTACTCCTGTCCCCAGTGCACCGAAACGAGCACCAAATCGCTTGCTCCGCGGGCTTTTTTCAACTCGTTAACCACCGTGACAATTTCGTAATCTCTTTCGTAGTCATTTATGCTCAACACGGCGATAACCGCGCCCCCCGCTGGGACAAACTGGACTGAACTATGATTTCTCTGGTGAAGAATGCCAGCCCGGTCCAGTAATTCATCTGTATACTGTTGACCGGAGAATCCGCAATCATTGACATGATTGTTGTGATTTGTGATGAGGTTAACCCCAGCCTGCTGCAAATGCTGCAGCGCGTCATCATCCGCGCAAAGGTTCATCGATGGATTTTCCAAACCATGCTCAACCACCCTCAATCCAAAAGGAGATTCAAGGTTGACCGCAAACAGGTCTGCATGTTCCTCCTGTTTGACCTTTATGAAATCCCCCCATGGAGAAATGGCTTCATCCTCTACCGGAAAAAGAGGCTTCCCTGCCCTATAGAGCAACACATCTCCGCCCAAGAACAGCGAAGAACTGTCGCTAGCGCGATGGCATCCTGTTAAGACAAGGAGCGCCAGTATCAGCGCTCCTTGTACGCTCGAACGCAATTTCATCATTTCACGATGAACATACCTGTCCATTCCGGAGCCGCTGGAGCCTTGCCTGTCTCAAGCATTTTCTGCCAGGCTTCGTCTGTAAGGCGTTCAGCCAGCGGGACATCGAACTCATAATAAGTGTAAACTGCGCCAACAGCAATTTCGTATGGTGCTTCGGGGTGCACTACGTAAATCTTGGTTGGGTATCCCACTCCTTCCTCTAACACCCGACCCATCCCGGTCGCCACATCCGCTACCAGGGCAGACTTCTGGTCCGAAAGGTTGCCGCCCCCCAACGCAACATCAGCAGGGTCTGAAGCAGCGATGGTCATGGATTCTAACCAGCCGCCAAAATATTGGATGCGCCAATATTGCTCTTCTGTCAGCTTCACCCCATTCAGCTCGGCCTGTGAAACGTCCAGCAAGAAGACCAGTTCTTCGATCAGGTTATCCAGATTCCCGCGGGTCACATCATCCAAAATCTCCCGGTTTTCCAGGCCGCTGCGCGTCATTTCGGTTAACGCCAGCAAGCGCGCGTAAGCCTCGAGGTTGGGTTCCACGTACCCCCTGGGTGGCTTGTCCAATGCCCCTCCGCCCATCTCAGCCATCACCTGTTTGGCATAGAGGATGGTATCGTGCTTCAATTCAGTCCACGAACTGAGCGCGGTCTGCATATCCTTGCGCAGCCAGGCCTGGGTGCGCATAAATGGCGGGTATTGCTCGCCTTTGGGGGCAAAGATTGGCTGCAGCGCATACAGCCATGACCAGTAAAGGTTCTGCGTCCAGGAATCGATACCAAACCCGGCCACCTCTTCTTTCACTTTGGCTAGCTGCGAATCGTAGTTCTCAAATTTCGTTTCACCCATTTCGGCAAGCAGATTGTAGGCTTCTTCTGAACCCTGCGCAGCGAGGAAATCCAGGCTTTTAGGCAGGTCGCGCGGGTTTTCCGTCGTGCCCACCTTTCGCCAGATCAATTTTCCAAACACATATTGGTCCAGCGTAAAGCGCTGCCCCATAAAGCGGAATCCCTGGGTGACTGCGTCGCGTTCCTGCCAGATGTAGACCCACATGGAATTAATCTGCGGAGGAGGTAGCTGCTTCACTGCCTGGGTGAACTTCTCTGCCAGTAAGGGGTCTGCAAAAGAGGTCAGCTCTGGGTGAACACCAAAGACCTCATCGGATAGCTTTCCATACTCGTAGATTGATAGGTCATCCGCTTTTCCCACGATAAAAACAGTGGGGTCGTAAATGTTTTGCCAGAGCTCAAGCGCTGGTTTGCCTGAAGTTGTAGACGCGTTACGCATGGCCTGCACCACCAGCAGTGCGCGTTGCGTTTCAATCGGGTCCATCAGGCGAAAGGTCATACGCCCAAACCACATCATCGCTTTAAAGTAGGTTTTCAGCGCCTCGTCGCGCGTGTAATGCCCACGCGGGATGTACTGAGAGTAATCCTCTAAAAGGACATTGTCAGTCGCCTGTCCCTCTGTCTTCCAAATCGGTGAAGCTGAAATGCCACCACCTTCATTGATCAACGCGAGCTCCTCTTCGGCCAATTTTTTAGCCTCAGCTGGTACGCTCACCGGCAGGTCAAGAATCATCGCGGGAACCGTGAAGAAAGCCACATTACGAATCGCGGCTTCTTCCAGAGGACTACCTTGCAGTTTTTCGTATTGAGCCACAGATTCAGTGACCATGGCGGTTGTCAGTTCTTTCAAGGTGTCAATGAAAAAAGTGCGTTCCAAATCGCGCAGCATCTTATCAAAGATAAGATGATATACGTGAAAGATAGCATCCGTGGTGACAAAAACCGGAGTTTCCTCATAACGGATGGACTCATATGCCTGATAGAACTCGTTGTACATGCGGCTAGGGTCATTGTTCGGCGGCTGAACGACAAAACCGTTGTTGAGCAGCGCCTCAACCTGAGAGTCAGTCAGATCAAACAAGTCAAGGTTGACCAACTCGCTGGCTTTTAAAGGAAGGGTGTAACCCCCCTGGTAAACCTCAGGCATGGTATACGGTCGCTGTTGATAGGCTGCGAACACGGGAGCCATTCCTTCTGCTGGGTATACCACCGGCGGCTGGGTGGTCGTCGTTTCAGTGCCCTGGGCGGCGGGTTCGGTAACCTCGCCCGATTGCCCTTTCTCAATCAATGCATTTTTAATCCTTTCCACCAGGTTGAATGGCAGCTGGCAGGCACTGAGTAGAAATGCGACGATGAGCAACACAGAGAGTACTTTAAACAAGCGGTTCATTTTTTCCTCCTTGAGGGTCCTATTGAGTCAATATCACTTTCCCTTGTTCGGCTGGTAGTACAAGCAGAGATGAAAACCTTCCATTCTGCCTGGCTTGCAAAGAAAAACCAAACCCATGCCATGCCCACACCGTGATAGAAGATGCACGAGGGTTTCCGTTATAGGCATGTTCAAGAGCAACGAGTTCCTGCCGTCCATCTCCATCCAGGTCGGCTGCGTGAATTTCCCTTAGCGGGTCAGCCATCGCTGACCCAGCCCACAATTCTTTAATATTCCCGTTTCGCAGCCCAATGAGAATCAGGTGACAGCTCATATCGTTCTTATCATGAAAGGTGTTAATGCGTCCCGCGCTTGGCATAAAGCGGTCAACTGGCCAGGGCTTGAAAGGACGCCACACCAGCATTGCGATCTCCTCCTGGTTATCCCAATTGAGGTCAGAAACGATCACCTCTCTCACCTCCCATTCCGGGGGGCTTTGCCAGGGGGTGATGGGGCTATCCTTATCACAGCCGTCAACCTTCACATGATCCTCTTGAAAAAGCACACACAACTCTCCGCTGTTCGTGCTGGTTGCCTGCATCCCACCGCTTGTAACTTTAAGTTTCGTCTCAGTTCCCGTTAATCGGTGAATCTCTCCTCCGCTATAACTCCATAACGAATAAAACATCGGAGAGCTGTTTGCCAAAGCCAGCAGAGAAACCAGGAGTAAACGCCATTTATGAAAAGACGTTTTCAGCATAAAAAGAGTTCCTGTAATGATTGTACTACCTACCCCAATAGATTGAGCGGCTGGCTTACTGAGTTCAGTATACCGTGTATAACCGTTCCGGTGATTGTCTCCTGTCAATCCAAAAGAAAATGTTACCGAAGGTGCATCGTTGGTTCAAATGATAATGTTACCGACGGGTCCGCCTCCTTGATCAAAGTTTGAAAGATATTTACAGTAACTGTTTTGTCTGAAGTTGGCAGCTGTATAAGCC
>JAAZNW010000126.1 GCA_012798065.1 Chloroflexota bacterium | reverse complement strand
TCGCTGGAAAATGAAGGCAAGCTGGACGAGTTCATCCAACGCTATGATGAACGTTATGCTTCACTAGATAAGGCTGGTAAAGGCTCGTGGACCCAGCGTGGACGGACCAGTACACAGGTCTGGAATCGGGCGGGTGTCATCTTGCATGAAATGGATGCCAGCACCTATCCTACGGTTGAATCCTTTGCGCAATCCATGGCGCAAAACCGGGTTCAGGTAACTCCAGCCGTATTGGTTAAAAGGACTTTTGACCTTGCTTCCCGTAGGTGTCCAGGCAAGTCGATTCTTTTTGTCGTGGACGAGGTTGGACAATACGTCGCCTATAACCAGGAACGTCTCGAAGACTTGAGACGTGTGGTTGAGCTTTTTGGCACCGAATCCAAGAACCTGATGAAGTCACGTCAAATATCTTCTCCAGTTTGGGTAATTGTTACCGCCCAGGAGAAATTGGACGAAGTCACTTCCGCAATGGGTGACGATAAGAAGGTCCTCCTGGCCAAGGTGCGTGACCGCTTTAAATTTGAAATCGATCTATCTCCTGCTGATATTCAGGAAGTAGCCACAAAACGTGTTTTGGCAAAAAAGCCGGGCTCAGAGCCAAAATTGAAAGAGCTGTTCAAAAACAATGAAGGCCAATTAAATGTTGCTCTTCGTCTTGAACGGACCAGCCGGAAAAGTGCGTTGACTGAAAAAGACTTCGTACAGTTCTATCCTTATCCGCCGCATTATATTGAACTCTCGATCGATATCATGTCGGGTATTCGCCTGCAGCCGGGCGCGCCAAAACACCTGGGGGGCAGCAACCGCACAATCATCAAGCAGGCTCACGAGATGTTGGTTTCTCCGCGAACGGCCATGGCAGATCAACCGCTGGGCCGACTGGTCACCTTGGACAGAATTTATGAATTGGTGGAAGGCAATCTGTCTACCGAAAAGCAAAAAGATATTTACGACATCTCCCAAAGATTTGGCAATGGCAGCGATGCTGATCCAATGGCGATTCGTGTTGCCAAGGCATTGTGTCTTCTCGAATTCGTACGTGATCTGCCGCGGACGGAGGCAAATATAGCAGCCTGCCTGGTTGAAGATGTTCACCAACCTGCTCCGGTGGTTGCAGTGGAAAATGCCCTAAATCGGCTGCGTGATGCTCAATTCGTACGCAACACCGAATCCGGGTGGAAGCTTCAGACTGCCCAGGAAAAGAATTGGGAAACCGAACGGCGTGGTTTTGAACCGAAACCAAAAGACCGTCATGAAATTGAACGGGAAACCCTGCTTGCGATTTTTAGCGAACCCAAATTAAAAACCTACCGCTTCCGTGACTTGCGCAATTTCCGCGTGGGCATTTCCGTCAACGGTATCCTTGTTGGCGACGACGGTCAGGTCCCCATCTCCCTGAGAGTGGCGGAGGATCCCTCGTTGTTGGCAAAGAAATTGGATGAAACACGCGAGGAAAGTCGCCAGCCAGCTCACCAGAATGACTTGTACTGGGTGTTTGCCTTGACCCCTGAAATTGATACGCTGGTTGCCAACCTGTTTGCTTCCCGTGAAATGGTCAAGAAATATAGTCAGCTCCAGGCCCAAAACAAGATAACCAATGAGGAAGCCGCCTGCCTTTCTTCTGAAAAGCAAGAAGTCTCAAGGCTGCTCCTGCGCCTGGTCGAAAAGATTGGGCTGGCAGTGGAAACCGGCAGCGGTTTGTTCCGCGGGGTTTCCAAGGACGGATCCACCCTGGGCAAAGGACTGCCCGAAATCATCAAGAAGTTCCTGGATGCCTTTGTCCCTGATTTGTATCCAAAGCTCGAGATGGGTGCCAGCGCTTTGAAAGGCAATGAAGCCGAGGAGGTCCTTAAAGCGGCCAATTTGAATGGGCTGTCTCAAGTATTCTATAGCGGTGCGCAGGGATTGAACCTGGTGATCAAGGACGGTGCGAAATATATCCCCAACATCTCTACAGATATTGCCCGTGAGGTACTGGATTACCTGAACCGCGAATTCTCATACGGCAATAAGGAGACGCGCACCGGCAAACACCTGGAAACGCATTTTGGTGGGCTGGGTTACGGTTGGGATACTGACATGCTGCGGCTGGTTTTAGCGGTGTTGTTCCGGGCTGGCGCCATCGAAGTAACTTCAGGCGGACAGCGTTTCGATTCTTACCAGGATGCCCGCAGCCGTACGCCGTTTGTCAACAACCCGGCTTTCCGCAATGCCTTGTTCACCCCGGCGCGCATGATCGATCTAAAGACGCTCACTCAGGCGGTTGAAGCATACGAAGACCTGGTGG
>JAAZNW010000003.1 GCA_012798065.1 Chloroflexota bacterium | reverse complement strand
TTATCTGAGCGCGCATAACACAGGTAAGGCACCACAGCGGTCACGCGGGCAGCAGAATCGAGACGCAGGGTTTGGATGAGAATCAGCAACTCCATCAGGTTGCGGTGTACCGGCGCGGCGGTGGTTTGAATGGCATAACAATCCTGCCCTCGCACGCTGGAACGCAATTGAATGAACAAGTTCTCATTAGGGAACTGAACGATGTTGCGCTCTCCAAGTTCCAACCCCATATGGGTGGCAATACGATTGGCGAGTTCAGGGCAAGATGTACCCGAATAGAGTTTGATATCTCCATATTTCATGCGTTCATGACGAGCAGAAAAGATTACTGGCATATATCCTCACTTTGTGGGTAAATTCACCCATTCAGATTTCAGAACAGACATCAGCACCAGGTTCACGTAGCAACCTTGCTTGAAGACCGCCTCCCGCAGGACGCCCTCGTGCACAAAACCGGCTTTTTCGTAGGTGTTTATCGCGCGCGAGTTGGCTTCGCAAACATACAGGTAAATGCGATTCAAATTGAGGTTTTCAAAACCATGCTTCATGGTCAGGCGGGTTGCCGCGAGACCCAACCCCTTTTGGTGGTAACCGGTCTCGCCAATGAAAATGCCGAATTCGGCGCTGCGGTTGATGGATTCTATTTGGTGCAAGCCAGTGTTCCCTATGTGAATCCAATCGTCTCCCGCCTGAACCTCGATAGAGAACACCTGGCCTTCAGCAGGCGAAATCTTCAGTTGCTGTTCAAACCAGTTCTCCTCCATCGCCGTGGAAAGCGGAGAGAAAAAAGACAAAAAGCGGGTCACCTCAGGGTCATTCAACCAGCGTACAAAGCGCGGGATATCAGCCTTTTCGATTGCCCGTAAACGTATTCCATCTCCCAGTATCATCTCTGCACTTTTCTGCGACTAAGGGTTCAGCCGGGTAGGTCCTCTAAAGATGTACACCGCTTCGCGTATGTTAGGCAGGTTCAACATCACCATCAACAGGCGTGAAAGCCCCAATCCAAACCCGCCATGCGGCGGGCAGCCATAGCGGAAAAAGTCAATGTAGTACTGGATAGGCTCGAGGTGCAGTCCCTTCTCCAGCGCCTGTTTGGCCAATATTTCTGGGCGGTGTTCGCGCTGTGCACCAGTAGTGATTTCAAGCCCATTGGCAATCAGATCAAAACTGCGCGTGAGGGTCTCGTCTCCTGCCAGGCGCATGTGGTAGAAAGGACGCACACCAATCGGCCAATCCGTCAGGAAAACAAAATCATGATCGTATATCTCTTTTACATAACTCGCGATTTCGCGCTCACCGCCGGGATCAATATCACCCTTCTTATCCGCGGGCAAGACATACCCGCGGGATTTTAATATCTCTACCGCGTCACGCATCGGAATGCGCGGGAAAGGTACCTGTGGAACTACCAGCTCGACGCCAAAGGTCTCTTTAATCGCCTCTCCGTGGAGCTCCTTTACCCTGGCATAAACATATTGCAGCCAGTTCTCCTCGAACGCCATCACATCTTCATGTGAATCGATCCAGGAAATTTCCAGGTCAACACCAGTAAACTCGGTCATATGGCGGGCAGTAAAGGAAGGATCAGCCCTGAACACCGGTCCTATCTCAAAGATGCGTTCAAAACCAGCCGCCATGGCCATCTGTTTGTAAAACTGAGGAGATTGCGCCAGGTAGGCTTTGCGCTCAAAATAATCCAGCGAAAAGAGTTCCGCTCCGCTTTCGCTGGGTGTGCCCATCAATTTTGGCGAATGGATCTCAATAAAGTCATGCTTCAGCCAGTATTCACGCATTGCCATTTCCATAGTGGTTTGCACCTGGAAAAGCAGGTAATTGTAGGCACGGCGCAGATCCATATAACGCCAGTCCAGCCGGTAATCCAACGCGGGTAAGGTTTCGGCAAATGGGTCAAAAGGCAACGGGCTTTCAGCCAGGTTTTCGACCACCAGTGACTCCAGCTGCACCTCGAGCTGATTCAGTTTAACCACCGGATTGTCGATGACCTTGCCAATAATGGTCAGAGCGGTTTCAGCCCCCAAGCTTGCAATATTTGATGCCAGGATTTCATCATTGGGTTTCCAGTGAGCCACCTGCACCAGGCCTGTGGGGTCACGTAAGATGAGAAATTGCATCTTTTTTTGGTCTCTTAGCGTCTGCAGCCAGCCCTGCAGCTTAACTGTCTGGTCGATCTTCCCCCGCAGGTCTTTAATCAATGTCCGTTCCATTGTTCCTCACTTACCTGATAGGATGTAAAGCCTAATTATAAGAGCCATTGAGCAATGAATCAATCGCTGCGCGGGGCGAAAGTTCACGTGCAAATACTTTCTGTAACAATCTTTCGAAAACCTGAGGTGGGGTTGACTGTTGCCAGCGTTTCACCAGCCCGGTCTGCAGCAGGTGATAAACCTCACTGCGCAATCTGTCCTGCTCACGCTTTTGCCATAAACCAGTATCAATTAAATATTCGCGATGCTTGAGAATTTCGGCGACGACTTCATCAATCCCATTGTGCTGGGTCGCTATCGTTTGGATAATGGGAGGGGTCCAGGCGGGCGTATTCCTGACTTCATTCTCTTTAATTGTCATCCTGTGAGCGCCATTGTGGTTCATGTGCAGATGATAACCAAGGTCGAGGTTGGCGCGCAACGCGCGCGCGGTATTCTCAGCGCCTGGCAGGTCGGATTTGTTGACCACCAGAATATCGGCAATCTCGAGGATACCAGCCTTGATCGCCTGGATATCATCGCCCAATCCCGGGGATTCCACCACCAGGGTGGTGTACGCTAGGCAGGCGATATCTACCTCGCTTTGCCCGGCTCCCACGGTTTCGATAAGGATGAAATCAAACCCCGCTGCGTCCAGCACCTGCACCACGCCAGCGGTGGCGCTCGCCAGGCCGCCCAGCTCGCCGCGCGAAGCCATCGAACGGATAAATACACCCGGGTCGCCTGCCAGTTCGCGCATGCGTACACGGTCCCCCAATATCGCGCCGCCGGTGAAGGGGCTGGAAGGGTCAACCGCCACAATTGCGACCGTTTGTTTTTGCGCAACACGGATGTTTTTTGCCAGGCAGCTCACCAAGGATGATTTGCCCGTCCCGGGCGCACCGGTGATGCCCACCAGGTGCGCCTTGCCTGCGCGAGCGAACAACCGATCCAACGCCTGTTCACCGGCAGGCGTCTGGTTTTCCACCTCGGTCAACAAGCGGGCAAGTTCAAGGCGATTACCGCGGGTAACCGCGTCCAGGTCTACCATCTCACTCCCCGCAACTCAGACGGCTGAAAAGGCGTCGCGAATATCCTGAACGACTTTCGTGGTCGGTGTTCCAGGTCCGTAAATGGCGCTGACACCAGCTTGGGTGAGAACAGGGATGTCTTCTTCAGGGATGATGCCGCCAACAAACACCTTAACCTCTTCCTGCCCATTTGCGCGTATCAGGTCGATCACCCTGGGAACAAGCACGAGGTGCGCGCCTGAAAGGATAGAAAGACCAATAACATTCACATCTTCCTGCAGGGCAGCCTCGGCGATCATTTCGGGCGATTGCCTTAACCCGGTATAAATGACCTCCATACCGGCGTCTCTGAGCGCGCGTGCCACCACCTTCGCTCCCCGGTCATGTCCGTCCAGCCCGGGCTTGGCAATCAAGACACGTATCTTTTTTTCTGTCATAGACATCTCCTTGGTGTTTGCACTGGTACTCTTCCATCTCTAATTCTACATTCATCAGCCGAAATCTGCTGTCTTTTTTCGTTATTGGGGCAAACTTATATCCTGTTTTGGAGAATTTAAA
Organism: Chloroflexota bacterium; assembly: GCA_012798065.1. Taxonomy (GTDB): domain Bacteria; phylum Chloroflexota; class Anaerolineae; order Anaerolineales; family Anaerolineaceae; genus UBA6107. The sequence continues at coordinate 26,591 of JAAZNW010000003.1, read as the reverse complement.
AGTTCAAGCGCGTGGGAGACAGAAAGGCCAATCAAAAAAGAACCTCGAGAAAAAGAAAGTAAGGGAAGAAGAAATCAACTGGCTACCGAGAGAATCTCAAGCGACACGATAGTGGTGCGTAAGAGGTTGCAAGAGAACGAGCTGAAGGAGTTGGAAGAAAGGAGCTGCTGACCACGTCTGATGCGCCAACCGTTATTGTGGAGAACAGTACTGTTTGGGCGAGTGCTGGAGTTACGGGAGCAATTACCGTGTAGGAAAAAGGATAAGCGGGTCGTCCTGGCACAACGTCAAGAGGAAAGAGTTACAGGCTCTACTACGGGATGAATACGGGCAGACCAGAGGAGAAAAAGAGAAAAAGAAGGCCATATGCCATACGAAAACCAAAATATACAGGTCAATGAACCTGGTGACCCGGTACAGATGCATACTTTATCGACCTTAATAAATAAGGAACGGTTCTATAACCAGATCCGACCTCATCAGGCACTGGACTATCTCACCCCAGCCGAGTATATTAATAAATATCACCCTGAAGTAACCTCGGAAAAATCTCATATGTATTGAACGGGTACAATCTCTTGAATCGTCTCTCCAAAAGGTTATAATCATTTTGGTGAGTCATTTCCAGTCTCCTTGTATGGTTTAGTCACCTTAAGGATACTTCTGACTCACCACTTTTGTTATAGTTCTACATTTTCCAGAAAGGATGATGCATCAACGTTGAAAATCCAATTGAAGTATTTCATGAGCCCTTAAGGAGGAGAAATGGAATTTCGGGCGTATGATCTAGTTCGGTCAATGGTTGAGCGCCTGGGGGCACAATGACCTATGAGCGTAAAGGTTACGTTCACGGTGCCTGGGTGATCAAGATCGGGCAAAATGATTTGGTGATCAAAGCGAGTGAGAACAGATCTTTTCCGGAACTGGATCAGTTATATACTCCACGGGTAAAGAACCCGAAGCATTGGGATGACTATGCAGAGAAACTCATTCCAGATGCAGAAAAGCAGTTGTATTCATTGTTAGATCTTCCATATTATCCAGTTGAAAAGCGCGTAAAACTTTCTCAACTTATCGAGCGTACGAAATGGAAGTTCGCCTGGACCTATGCCCGCACCTATCCTCACGAATACACCACAAAAGCCCTTTGTGAAGCTGCTGATCACGCGAAGCTTATTGATTGTATTGAAAAGTATGGGATCATTCAACGATTCGGCGAGTCTTACCGTAAGTATTTCTACTTTGAAGACCGTAAATACTGGCACATGGGCGAACCATACTCTGACGACCCGGAATTGCGACCAAATGTGATAAACCGCACTTGGGTTGATGTCAGGCGGCATGCTGAAAATGTCAAGCATCGATGGACTGTGGAAGAGGTTGAACTTCAGCAGCGATTATGGGAGATTCAACTAGAAAAATCTACAGACCGAAACAAGCCAAAGAAGTAAAAATTAATGCGATAACCCATTTAATTGCGCTGTGTCTCGAACTCACCTCACCAAGGTTCTCAAGCACGCGGATATGACGGGCTCTGATGGCGATTCACCCATTCTGCCAGGGTCTGCGCCTGGTAATCCATATGCTTGTGCGAGAAGCGCTGATCGATGACAAGCGACAGCATCCTGGAGGCCATATCCACTACCGCCGTGTTACCAGAAACACGCGGGTCGCGTACGAGCCCCTCCCAGTGGATGGTCAGACCGATACCGGCGTCTCCCAGCGCGTCACCCAGTTGGTCTCGTGAGGGGATGTTGACATACACCGGCAGGCTCAAGGGCGTGACTCCCTGGGGCAGGATCGGAAAGATCGGGGTGATCCCCGGCAGTCCTTCTACCAAACTCACGAGGTAGCGATAATTATCGCGCCGTTTTTTCCTGATGCCATCCCAATCGAGGTGCTCGATGTGATGGCGCTCAACGATATCCCCTTCCACCACCTCGTCTGACTCATAATGGTTTTCAGCGAGTTCATAGAGCTGCTGGAGTTCATTGCGATCTCCCTTGGAGTTGAAAAGATAATCAGCCAGGCGTGAGCGGTAGTCCCGGATGAGGGGCAATCTCCTGTTCTTGAGCCCAGCCCTTTTTTCGATATAAGGCAGCAGGTCGAACCGCGAGTCCAGATACCCGCCATCATAGGCGCACAACTTGCGCATACTGTTGAAGGCAAAGTCGCCACAGACAGTTGGACTGAATCCACATTGCGCGTTATCCTCGATCAGCAGGGTGCCGCCCGCCTGGAGGGAGCGCAGCAGGTCGAGCTCAGCCGGCTCACGGGGACAACCGAAATAATGGATGAAGTAGACCGCCCGGTGACCCTCCGCTTTTCGAGCCATCTCCTCGAGGTCAATTGTCAGGTCAGGCTGCACCGGATAAAAGTCGCACCCCAGCCCGTGTTTTTCCAGCGTATTGAGGATGGAGGGACAAAGATAGGAGGGCAGCAGTATTTCATTAATTCCATGCGCGCGCAGGTAATCACCAATCACTATCAAGCAGGCTTTCCCCCCGTTGAGGAAGGTCAAATGGGAGGTGTCTACGACGGAGGTGTTCACCTGCCAAGAAGAATCATAATAAAATTCTCCACCCACAAACATAATCCCTGCTTTTTCAATAAAAATAAACTAATCTTTTCTATTGTATAGTGATTTATACGGGAATTAATGATTTTCGTTTATTGCAATAATCGCAAGAGCGGGTTGCGCCCGGGTTTTTCATTTGAAACGCCAAAGAGCGCTCGCCTGTAGCCACGAGCAGCAAGTGGACGCGCTTGCGGGTGAAAATTCAATTTGCAAACCTGTGATATAGTGGAAGAGTCAGTTCGTTAGTTCATCAACAAAAGGAGAGAAAAATGAAGCATAGTGAAGGCACTTTCCAGGGTGTGCGTGATTTAAAGATATACCATCAGGCATGGTTGCCTGAGGGAAAGCCCAGGGCGGCGATACTTATTGTGCATGGATTGGGAGAACACAGCGGTCGTTATGCCAACGTGGTAAACCGTTTCGTGCCATCTGGTTTCGCGCTCTACGGCATCGATCATATTGGTCACGGAAAATCCGGCGGAGAGCGGGAAATGCTTGCGCGGTTTGAAGACTTTACCGAACCGTTGGCGGTATATCAGAAAATGATTGCCGAAGCCCATCCGGGTTTACCGCTTTTTATTTACGGACACAGCATGGGCGGGTTGATCACCGCTTTTTACTTGCTTGACCACCAAAAAGAATTTACAGGAGCGATCCTCTCCGCGCCCGCCGTTAAAATCCCTCAGAATATTTCTGCATTGACGGTGACCCTGGGCAGGGTATTTTCGACGATCGCTCCCAAAATGGGATTGATTCAACTGGACGCTTCCGGCATCTCGCGAGATGACGCGGTTGTGAAAGCCTACAACAATGACCCCCTCGTTTTTCATGGGAAAACTGCCGCGCGGCTTTCTGCGGAGATGCTGCGCGCCATGATGCGGGTCACGGCTGAAGTAGAGAAAATCACCCTGCCATTGTTTATTTTGCAGGGTAGCGCTGATTATCTGGTCGACCCGGACGCGGCGAAGATGGTTTACGAGAAGGCTGCTTCAGTCGACAAAACGCTCAAGTTATATGATGGGCTGTTCCACGAAGTTCACAACGAACCCGAGCGCGAGGTAATGTTCAACGACCTCGAAACCTGGATAAACGCGCATATCTGATCAATAAATTAAAAAAAACCACCGGCAGAAGAGGGCACTCTGCCGGGTTGATTTAATGGATGAATGGATTGGCACACACAACGTTACGGCTTACCAGCAGGGAGATCACCCGCTGTAGGGCTGGTTCACCGCCGCTCTCAGTGACGAGGATGAAAAGCGCGTTGGTATAATCGAGCCATCTGCGCGCCAGCGAACAGCACCGCTCACGAGCATAAGGATAGTGACGAAGGCGCAACCAGGTTTGACCAAGGAGAGGTAAATGAGCCACAACTCGCATCTGTACATTGTCTGGACAACAGACAACCCAATTACCGCCATGAACATGGTGACCACGTATGGCGGTAACAGCATGAAGAATGGCTGGTGGGATGAAGTGACCATCATCTTGTGGGGAGCATCTCAGCAATTGGTCGCCACGGATCCCAGCGTGGCAGGACGCGTGCGCGAGTTGATGGAAATGGGGGTCAAGTTCTCCGCTTGCAAACGCTGCGCGGATGAACTGCGGGTGACTGACGCGCTCGAGCGCCTGGGCGTAGAGGTGATCTATTGGGGGGAACCGATGACGCGCTTGCTGAAATCCGGCGCGACTGTGCTGACGATTTAAAGGTCTACAGGGCAGGGGGCAAGGCACCCTATTCTTCACCATCAAGTTGAAAGAAAGAGAACCGCGGGCTTCGCGTATGGCCGAAATCCGGTATGTGGAGCATTCTAATACGCTTGTGACACGCGAAAGATGGCGGAAAATGGATGAGAGTCCATCGTGATTCGCTAAGAGGCAACACCCGCTTCGCGCTGCGCCAACCTATCCTGTTGGTGTTTTGGCATCCTTTAATTTATATTGAAACAAAACCTATATTGTAATCATTACAATAATGATGTATAATCAACTAACAGATGATGAATTCAGATCAAGCTGCTACACTGCTTAAACAGAAGGGCGTAAGACCCTCCTACCAGCGCTTGCGGGTGCTGCAGTATTTACACGAGCATATTGGTCACCCTACCGCTGAAGAAATATTCACCGCGCTTTCAGTCGATATCCCCACACTTTCACGCACCACCATTTACAATACCCTGCATACCTTCGTCAGTTACGGCCTGGTGAACTGCCTGACACTGGATGGGGTGGAAACCCGTTATGACGTGGTACTGCAAAAACACGGGCATTTTAAATGTCACCGCTGCGGAACCATTTTTAATTTCATGATGGACGTGGACCGGATCGAAACGTCAGGTCTCGAAGGATTCGTAATTGAAAATAAAAACATCATCTTTACAGGTATTTGTCCGGATTGTTCATTTAAAAAAACCAAAAAAGGAGAATAACAGATGTCAGACAAGAAAAAATTAACCAAGCTCACCACCGCAGCCGGCGCGCCAGTGCCGGAAAATGACAACGCCTTAACCGCCGGTCCGCGCGGCCCCATGTTGCTGCAAGACGTGTGGTATTTGGAAAAACTGGCCCATTTTGACCGTGAGGTCATCCCAGAACGGCGTATGCACGCCAAAGGCTCAGGGGCGTTTGGCAAGTTCACCGTGACCCACGACATCACCAAATACACCCGCGCGAAAATCTTCTCTAAGGTTGGGAAAGAAACCGAGTGTTTTGTGCGTTTCTCAACCGTTGCCGGAGAGCGCGGCGCGGCGGATGCCGAACGTGATATTCGTGGGTTTGCCATCAAGTTTTACACCGAAGAAGGTAACTGGGACCTGGTGGGGAACAATACCCCCGTCTTCTTCATCCGCGATCCGCACAAGTTCCCTGACCTCAATCGCGCTGTCAAACGCGACCCGCAAACCAACCTGCGCTCAGCCACCAATAACTGGGATTACTGGACAAGCCAGCCGGAAGCGCTGCACCAGATCACCATCACCATGAGCGAACGGGGCATCCCATACTCTTACCGCCACATGCATGGTTTCGGCAGCCATACTTTCAGCATGATCAACGACAAGAATCAACGTGTATGGGTGAAATTCCACCTGGTCACGCAACAGGGCATTAAAAACCTCACTGACGCAGAAGCGGAAGCGGTCATCGCTAAAGACCGTGAAAGCCATCAGCGCGACCTGTTCGACAGCATCGCCAGGGGAGATTACCCCCGCTGGAAGATGTTCATCCAGGTGATGACCGAAGAGCAGGCGAAAAAGATGCCCTATAACCCCTTTGACCTCACCAAAGTTTGGTTCAAGAAAGAATTTCCGCTTATCGAGGTAGGTGTCCTTGAGCTGAATCGCAACCCAGAGAACTATTACCAGGATGTAGAGCAGGCGGCTTTCAACCCGGCAGCGGTTGTCCCCGGCATCGGTTTTTCTCCCGATAAGATGCTGCAAGGTCGATTGTTCTCCTACGGAGACGCTCAGCGTTACCGACTGGGGGTTAACCATCACCAGATCCCGGTGAACAACCCCAAGAACGCCCCGGCACACGCTTCTCATCGTGACGGTTTGATGCGCGTGGATGGCAACCATGGCGCCACATTGGGTTATACCCCCAACAGCTTCGGTGAATGGGAAGCCCAACCGCAGTACAAGGAACCCCCTCTCGAATTGAGCGGCGCCGCTGACCATTGGGACGCCCGCGCGGATGACTCAGATTACTATACCCAACCAGGCAAACTCTTCAGGCTGATGAACGCCGCACAGCAGAAGGTTCTCTTTGAGAACACTGCCCGCGCCATGGGTGACGCGCCCGAGTTCATCAAGATCCGCCACATTGGCAACTGCCTTAAAGCAGACCCGGAGTACGGCAAGGGTGTGGCCAAGGCTTTGGGGATCTCCATGGAAAAAGTTAAGTAAAAAGACCTGTACCGCCTTCGGGGCAGCCGTTTGGCTGCCCCGGTTTTTTAAAACCTGGTTGCTTTATTCCGTGATCGGGAGACAGATTTAAGATAAAGACAGGGCAAGATATCCAGGTTGACCTTGCTGAGAGGTAACCCTTCCGCCGGCTCACCCGGGAGAGTCACTCTGCCTGAGCCTTGAAGAGTGCCGAGGGACTTATTTCGATTTTCGCAGTAATGACCCGCGAGCCTGAGCGGCCATACCGCCAGGGAAGATGCCTTTTTCTGTGGAGCGCACTTCCTCCATTGAAACGAAGGCGTTGGGTTTTAATTCATGGATAATGGAAAGCACCGCTTCCACATCGCGGCGCTTGACAAAAGTATAAATCAGCTGAACCGTGCCCGTTTTCCCTTCGCCTGCAACCGTGGTCACCCCGAACCCCGCGGCGCGCAGGCGCCGAACCAGCTCCCCCGGTTCTTCAGCGGTGATAAGCCGCAGGATGTAGGTGCCGAGCGCCAGTTTGTCCTCCAGCCACATGCCAAAATAATTACCGGCGGCGAAACCTGCAGCGTAACCGATATAGGCTGTGGCGCTTTCAAGGTTTTGCACTAACTGGCTGATGACCACAATCCAGATGAGCACCTCAAAAAAACCGAGGATGGGCGCAAGGTTTCGCTTACCGCGCGCCACGAAGATGATGCGCAGCGTGCCCAGGGTGACATCAAAAATCCTGGCGACGAAGATGATCAGCGGCAGCACCACCCAGGCGTACCAATTAAAACCCGCGGCTTCAGCAGTGATGTGTAAGAACGCATTCATAAAAATACCTCCACAGGTACATCTGTTCGTGAATCAAAGCCTGCTGCGAGTATAACAAAGAAAGCTTTCAGGTGCATCCATTATTGAGATGGTACTGAGCTCACAAAGATTTTTCTCTCTACCATCAATAAAATTCCACTATAATTGAGCCAATCATGACCGCTCAGCAACAATTCGCATCCATTCGAAAACGGCTGCTCGATTTTCACCCATCCGCCTTTCTTTTAGCCGCCCAATTACTTCAATTGATCTTATACGCGGCCTTTGAAGGCATGATAAGCCAGCGCTCATTGATCAACGCGGCAGGGTTGGTGGTGTTGTTGATGGTGTTATGGGTGGTCACCAGCAGCGCGCGGGTACAGTGGGTAGCGTGGCTGATTGCCGCTCCAGCCCTGGGTCTTTCACTGCTCTCAGCGATCTTCGCTACGCCGGCTTTGCAGGCCTGGTCTTCGCTGCTGGAAGCGATCTTGTATTTCTTTACAGCAGGCAGCCTTATTGTATACATGATGGGTGACAATTACGTAACCACCGATGAGCTTTTCGCTGTTGGGGCAACTTTCACACTGCTGGCGTGGGGCTTCGCGCATGCTTACCTGGTGTGCCAGATATGGGCACCGGGCAGCATCCTCATCAGCACCGCGCCAGGAAGAGAAGCGACATTTTTGGAACTGCTCTTCTTAAGTTTTACGAACTTATCCGCCACCGGGCTGGGCGATATAATCACCGTGTCTGCGCACACACGGGTATTGGCGATGCTGGAGCAATTCTTAGGGGTGGGCTATGTAGCCATGGTAGTTTCGCGTTTGATCGGTCTGGTGAACAACACGCGCAAACGTCACAAATCGGAGGAACGCTGAAAGGTATCCATGGTCATTCGGCTGAATAAATTCACGGTCTGTTTCGCATGCTTGATCTTTTTATTTTTTTTCACGGGGTGTGAGGTGAAAAACGCGTTAAAGGAAGTCGACCGCATCATTTACACGGTGGATTCGGGGCCCATCCTGCCGGAATTACAGGCTCACGAGGTTTACACCATCACTCCCAGCAACATCACTCTGAAACGCACAGGTATTTATTCGAACACAGAGGTGTATGAGGGAGAATGGGCCTTCTCAGGGGATGAAGCGCTTTTGCAAGAATTGTTCACGATCGCAAAGCGCAAGGATTGCTCTGCGTATAGCCGCGTGGAACCCGAAGATGCGCCCGATGGCGGGCATACCATCAGGTTGACAGTGGTCTATGCAGATGAAAGTGAATGCACGTTGATTTATGACCCTGGCGTTACTTATAAAGGCGCGGATGAATTACTCGACAAGCTCAAGGAAGTGTTGAACAACTTAAAAAGCCATCCGAGCATGGCACCCAAATAGATAGCGGGAGGATTTTCATCGCTAAAAATCCTCCCGCGTTTTGCCGATTCGCCCTGAACAAGATCAGGGCTATGCCGTTTGCTGAGGATTATTTCATGCTCTCTGCCTGTGTGAGCGTGCAGTAAGCCCTTTGGGTTCGAGGGGACACCTTTCGCTCATTTCCGAGCGGGACGCCCAACTGAACAAGCTGATATTCTAAGGTCTAGGTGCGTAGCAGGGAAATTCCGAAGTGCCTGCCCAGCGATACCCACAGTACTCGCAGCATTCCTTGGTATCGATATAACTATAGTTGCGGAAAGAACTACAGTCACAAACGGGTTGTGTTGGCGTGGCGGAGGGTGTAGGTGTGGGTGTATATATCAGGCAAGCGCCAACCTCCAGGCCGGTGGGCGTAAAACCATACGCCAGCCGGCAGGTATTATCGACCAGGAAGAGACTTTTCAGGGGGTAATCTACATTTCCAGCGTAAGGAGAACCCGCCTCTGCGGCTGTGAAGGCGTCATTGTAATCAAACCTGGCGGGGTCCTTAACCCCAGCATCAGCCCAGCCGTTCCACATGAAGACCGCCCGGTTTTCAAAAAGCGATTTTTTGACCGCCAGCTGCAACACATTGGGGTTTTGCGGGCTTACCCGTTTCCAGGCGGCGTCCGGGTCATCAAGGTGATCAGGCGAAAAGACCAGCAGGTCGTAACCGTTCCCTGAATAACCCGGGGCGTCAGAGCGCATCGGGCGTTGACCCCCCACATCATTGTTGCTATCCCGGAAAACAAAAATCTTATCAATATTCCAGGCAGTGTTGCCGTCCGCGGTTGTCCATATAAGCAGGTCCCCGCGACCATCCCGGTTAAAATCTATTTCAACCCCATAGTTGCCTGCCAGCGTGTCTTGCTCGGGTGATTTACCGTAAAGGTGCAGGTTGAAATAGTAGAAGTTGGCGTCAGAACTGATCTCCACCCTTATAAGGTCAATATCGGGGTGGTATACCATTTCGATGGAAGTGAATGGTCTTTCGAAAAAGTTATTGGAAAAATTATCTCCGCCATAAGCGCGCTTTTCGCTGGCAACCGAAGAGGTATTGGTGTCCATCCAGTACTGGGAAATAAACCCTGGCTCCCCGGGGAACAGGTTGTGGATGATCTCTTTAGTGGATGTGGGTTCGGGGGTTGACACTTGGCTGGGAACCTCGGTGATGGATGGCTCTGCTACCGCAGGTGTTTCCACCTGGACGGGTTGAGCAGCGTTGGCAGCGGCAATCGTCTGAGCAACGTAGATGGCCATGAGGGTCTTTTCGGCGCTACTTTCACCAGAATTGGCCACCGGGAGGTTGCACGATGACAGCGACAAAATCAAAGCCGCGGCTGAAAAAATTAATACCATCTTTTTGAGTTTCATTTTTTCCTCACTTTCGCGACCTCCCTGATGGAGACGGTCAACTGGCTCAGTAGGTTTTTTTATTATAGCAAAAAAAAAACTTCAACGAGCCTGCGCGCACCCCTCTCACTTGCGCCGTGCCGCATTTATGACGGCCAAGGAAAGCAACCCGTACAACCGTTCACGATTAACACGTGGCACTATTTACGGTTCACCAAGACAGGGGGAAAACCCTACCGAGAAAAGGTCTTTCTGGGCACATCTTCCATGGGTGGGTCAGGGTGCCTTTACATTCACCCTGTGACAAAACTGGCAAACAGCGTCTCTATTGAATAATTCAGGTGTTTTTACTAGAATAACAGTAAAGGAGGTTATGATGGCAAGCGCAGAATCTGTCGTTCGTGAACTTCTTGACCTGGCGCAGGTCAAAGTCAACGGTCCCGACCCCTGGGATATCCAGGTGCACAACCCCGCGTTTTACGATCGGGTGCTGCGCGACGGCACCCTTGGGCTTGGAGAATCCTATATGGAAGGCTGGTGGGATTGCCCTGCCATTGACCAGTTCATCACCCGCGCCTTGCTCGCCAGGCTGGATGAAAAGGTTAAAAACGAATCTCGTTTTTTGCTGCAGGCGCTCAGATCTCGCCTTTTCAACCGCCAGTCCAGAGGAAGGGCGTTTGAAGTAGGCATCAAGCATTACGACCTGGGCAACGATCTCTATCAGGCGATGCTGGATAAGCGCCTGGTGTACACCTGCGGCTACTGGAAAGACGCTAAAAACCTGGATGACGCCCAGGAAGCCAAACTGGACCTTGTATGCCGCAAAATTGGCGCTCATCCCGGTATTCGCATTCTTGAGCTCGGCTGCGGCTGGGGCTCCTTTGCGAAATTCGCCGCTGAAAAATACGGCGTCGAGGTGCTGGGCGTGACCGTATCCAAAGAACAGGTGGCGCTGGGCATGGAATTGTGCAAGGGGCTGCCGGTGGAGCTACGCCTGCAAGATTACCGCGAGGTCAGCGGTACATACGACGCGGTCATTTCCATCGGCGTGATGGAGCATGTGGGTTACAAGAATTACCGCGATTATATGCTGGTGGTTGACCGCTGCCTGAAACCAGAAGGTATCGGCTTCTTTCACACTATCGGCAGCAACCGCACGATCACCCGTGGTGAACCGTGGACCGACCGCTACATATTTCCCAATGGCGTGCTGCCTTCCATCAGCCAGCTTGGCAGGGCAATGGAAGAGTTGTTCGTGGTCGAAGACTGGCATAATTTTGGGCCGTATTATGACCCGACCCTGATGGCCTGGAGCGCCAATTTTGAAAAAGCCTGGCCGTCCCTCCAACCCAGGTATGGCGATGTTTTCTACCGTATGTGGCGTTATTACCTGCTCACCAGCGCCGGGGGTTTTCGTTCTCGGCACCAGCAGTTATGGCAGGTGGTCTTCACCCGCCAGGGCAACCCGCAGCCAGCCTGTCGTTTGAGCTGAGAGACAATGCTGCGCACAGAAGTTCTCATTGTCGGCGGCGGACCGGCTGGTTCTGCCTGCGCCTGGCAACTCAAGCAGCACGGGGTTGAATTCATCCTGCTCGACCGCGCAGAATTTCCACGCCCCAAGGTCTGCGCCGGTTGGGTCACCCCGCGCGTGCTGCGCGACATCCAGCTTGACCCCGCCGCCTACCCCGGCAACTTCTCAGTATTCAACCAGTTCCTAATTGAGCTGAAGGGCCTGCGTTTCACTTTGCAAACGCGGCAGTACGCCATTCGCCGTGTGGAATTTGACCAATGGTTGATCAACCGCGTGCGCGCACAAGTCATCACCCACCAGGTGAAAGAGATACGGCAGGAAGGCGAGTATTATCTTGTAGACGAGGAATACCGCGCTCGTTACCTCATCGGCGCAGGCGGAACGAATTGCCCGGTGAAACGTGCTCTTTTCGAGCCTGAAGGTCAGCCAGTCCGCGGCAGTCTGATCGTTGCCCAGGAAGAGGAATTTGTTTATCCAGGCGCCAGCCGCCTGTGCCATCTCTGGTTTTTACAACAAGGTTTACCTGGCTACGCCTGGTATTTCCCAAAATCGGAAAACGTGGTGAACGTGGGCGTAGGCGGGTCGGCCGCGAGGTTAAAGGAGCGCGGAGATACCCTCCGGCACCATTGGGAACTGCTCACCGAGAGGCTGTATGCATATGGGTTGGTCCGCGATCATCCCTTTAATCCGCTCGGTCATTCGTATTACCTGAGAGCCGCGCAGCCACTACTCAGAAAAGGAAACGCCTTGTTGATTGGCGACGCCTTGGGGGTTTCCACGCTGGACATGGGAGAAGGGATTGGCCCATCCATCCAGAGCGGTATAAACGCTGCCACGGCGATCATCAACCACACCCCCTACACGCTGGATGGCATTTCCCGCTACTCGTTCCCTTCGCTTCTGCGGCTCCAACGCTGAACGGGCTGTTCATTTGTCTCCCAAAATTCTGCAGTCTATGCTATAACTGTCCAGGCAACATCTGCGGAATCCATATGGCCAGGGTGATCCCAATCGCGCAACGTATCAGTAAGGCGCGCGCGCTCATGCAAAAAGCGCGTGACCTGCCGCTTCCAGCTGAACAGGGCTGGCTGGATTTTTCCTACGCCGCCAATGTCAGGGATATCTTGCGCCAGGCGCGCGATCTTCTCAAATTTATCCAGTTCATGCCTAACGCTTCAGCTGAAGCCAAGCGCGAGGTGGAAGATCTTCTTCTTGAAATCAACCGCGCGGAAAAAGAAATTCTGCACAAATCCTGAATCATAAGGCGAAAAATAATGAGTGATAAAACCTCCAGAAGTAAAGCCGTCAGGCAAAAAAGCAAGAAACGCAGCCGTGAGTATTCCGACCTGACGTTGATCCTCATCGTTTTACTGGTGCTGGCAGTGGCCATTGTAGGCGGATATGTGATCAAATCTCGCCAGGCTGCCAGAGTTTCACCTACCGCTGCTGTGATGAACTACAAACAATACTCGGCAGCGCCGCCGATGACCATCGACCCCGCCAAACAATACCTGGCGACGGTGAAAATGGCGAAGGGCGGTGAGTTCGTCATCCAGCTTTACCCCGACAAAGCCCCGGTAACGGTCAACAGTTTTGTGTTTTTAGCCCGTGAAGGCTACTTTGACGGTGTCACCTTCCACCGCGTGCTCGCCGGCTTTATGGCGCAAACCGGCGACCCCTCGGGCACCGGCAGCGGCGGCCCGGGATACCAGTTTGAAAATGAAGACAGCGACCTGGTGTTTGATAAGGCGGGTGTGGTGGCTATGGCAAACGCCGGGCGAGATACCAATGGCAGCCAGTTTTTTATCACCTATGCCCCGGTTGAGCACCTGAACGGCGATTACACCATTTTTGGGCAGGTCATCAGCGGCATGGAAGTGGTAAAGGACATCACCAGGCGCGACCCGCAAACCAATCCCAAATTCAGCGGTGATGTGATTGAAAGCATCACTATCACTGAGCAATAACTTGCCAGACAGAGAGCTGTCATTTAATTATTCCACCGCGGTGTAACCGAGTTTTCGCGCGCCTGCGACCAGATCTTTCACTGTGACCTTGCTTTCATCAAAGGTCACGGTCATTTTACCCTTACGGTAAGAAGCCTCCACGCGGATAACACCCGCGAGAAGGTCCTCGAGTTCTTGCAGGCGCAGCGCGCAGCTTGTGCAATGCATATCCATAACCCGCAACTCAACTCGTTTCATTTTATCCCTCTGGTTACAGGTCAAAAATGATTTCGCCGCTGTACATCCCCATGGAACAGGTGAAGGGTAAAATGGTGCCTGGTTCCTGCGGCGGAATCTGCACTTTCTCCTCGCCGGTGGCGAGTAAAATCACGCCATAATCCAGTGCCGGGATCAAGAATGCGCGTGAACAGGAATGGACTTCTTTGGTCACAAGGGTTAAGGTTAGCGGAACACCCGCCGGCGCGTGCAGTCGCTTTGGACGGTAACCCCTATCGACCACATTCAAGACAAGGTCAGTGCCCGGTGTTGCCGACGCCTGCCCTTGATGGCGCACCTCCAATGCGCTGACAACACCCTCCGCCAGGCTGCTGAACGAGTAGCGTGAACCCAGCAGGTTTAAACCACTGTTCACTGCCAGTAAGCCGAAAACGATCAATACGACCGCGGCAATGCGGGTGAAATATTTCTCGGTAAGCGCACCCAGTTTGGTAGCGAAATAAGACAACAGGAAAAATACCGGGCTTGCACCAAGGGTGAAGGCGAACATCAGCGCTGCTCCGCTCAGCACATCCCCCGTGGCGATCGCCGCCGCCATCATCGTTTGCGTTACCCCGCAGGGGATCAGCACAGTCATCGCTCCCAGCATGATGGGCGTGGCGAAACTGCCTGCCTGGCGTGTTTTCTTGCGGATGAGCCTGGTGATGAACGCGGGCGGTTCAAAGGTGAAATAGCGGAATATCGGGTGGACGTTCAACATGCGTAACGCGTTACCGATAATGAAGAAGGCGATGATGAATTGAAGTACCGCCTGCGAAAGTGGATTTAACTGGAAAAACTTGCCAAGCCCGCCCAGCAACCCTCCAAGAATAGTGTAAGCGGCGAGTTTACTGATAAGGAAAAGAAAAATGGGCAGGCCGATATTCCACTGATCCCTGCCGCCCCGTTTTCCCAGCAGGTCTTTTTCGATCAGCTGCGCCAGTGAGCTGGCCAACAAACCACCCTGCACCGCCATGCAGCTAAGTCCGCCTGTCGTAAAACCGGTGATCAACGCCGCGATCAAAGCTGCCATAAGTTACCCTGAGCTCAATTCATATAAAAAGATGTCATCTCTAATTACGAGTTTTTATATCCATTTAATCTTAAATTAGGCCTGTCTTCTTTTGGGCTTTTTTCAATGTCAGGCAAAGGGATAATCCAATGTAAGTTTCCCTATCCCTGGGTTACCGGCGGGATACTCCTGCTCACCTGCATGGATGATCTGCTAACCTGCCAGCACCGCCATGCCCAGGTCTACCATTTCTTGGACCTGTTCCACGCTATCCAACCGTCCGTGGCGCGTGCTGATTTGAGCTCCAGCCGCTGAAAACTTGAGTACTGGCAGTTCCTTGCCTTTCCAGCGCAGCAACGCGTTTTCCAGGTTGTAAGTTAACACCTGCTCAACGCCTTCCTGGTTGACAGCCCACACGGAATAACGTTCGCTGAACGAGCTGCGTCCCGCTTGCATCTCTACCAGGCTCTCGGCCTGGTCTGCTTCGTCTCCCAGCATCAGTTGCAAGGCTTTGCGCAGCATCAGACTATTGAGCGCTCCCAGTTGTGCGTGGGGTAATTTAGGCCCAATCATCACCAGCCCGTGCGTGGAAGATACACGGTCTGTCAACCAGCGGTTATGATACGCCACGGTCGACGAACCTACCTCACTGGTTCGATAGTCAGAATAGACCAGCGACTCCAGCGTCCATTCAGGTGCCCGCAGGATGAACCCCGTATGTTTACCCTGGTTTACTTTCTCATAGCGCCAACCCTTGCGCTGGGCCAGTTGTAAAAGAGCGGCTTCTTTCTCTCTTTTCTTCTTCCCGGTGATGAAGAAGATGGCAGCCACGATCACCGCGGTGACCACAACGACTATCGCTGAAACGAAAAGATCATCCATTTTTCTCTCCTGGTAAGTTGATAAGCATGGACATCATGTCTTCATATTATATAGAAAGAGCGTAGGTTGAACAATCAGGTTCAAACACTGTGCGCGTACCTGCCAGGTGTCTCTGGATTGTCTCAAGCAAGCCGCGGGGATAAGGTTATAATGAGGGATAATTTACAAGCGGAGGATAGAAACATGCAGGAACTGATAGAGCACCTCAACTCGATAAATCGCGAACAGCTTCTGCTTTTAGAAGGTATGAGCACTGAACTGCTGGAGCGCTTGCTGTCTTCAAGACCCTTCTCATCCAGAGAAGAAATCCTCGAGGTTGAGGGTGTTACCCCTGACCTGCTCTCTGCCTGGGAGAATAACCTGCATCCCGAGCGAAAGACCAAAAACGATTCCTCTGAACCGGCGGTGAAGAAAGGCAGAGGCGTAGGGAGAGTGATTTTGCGTGTATTGACTGCGCTCCTCATCCTGGCGGCGCTCGCCGCGGCAGCCTATTACGGTATTCCTTACTTCCGCGAGAAGATCCTGAAACCGCTTGAATCCAACACCAGCCGGGTTGGCGAACTGGCTGCCACCCAGGCTGCGGATACCAGCCGCTTTGAAGCGGACCTCGGCGCGCTGCAGGAGGAATTCACCAACCTGCAGGGACAGGTCTCCGCTTTGCAAACACAGGCAGCAGCAGCCAGTAAATCCATTGATTCGCACTCCGCCAGCCTGAACGAGCTTTCAGAGGTACAGGCAACGCTGCGCGCCGAGATGGCGCAGCAAAATAATGCGCTGCTGGCGAATATGGATGAACAATTGACGCTGACACGGGCGCTGGAACTGCTGTCGCGCAGCCGGTTGTACCTGTCGCAGAACAACTACGGCATGGCGCGCGCCGATGTGTTAGCCGCGCGCAACCTGCTCTTGCCGCTTGTGGGAAGCGTATCCGCGCAAAAAGCCGATGGTCTGCGCGTGGTCATTGATCGGTTGGACATGGCCCTGGGCAATCTCCCGGCTTACCCTGTGATTGCCGTGTTCGATGTGGATACCGCGTGGCAGATGTTGGTGGACGGCTTGCCTTCTATTCCTGAACCCGCGGTGACCCCCATGCTCATCACGCCGACCCCGCAACCAACGACCCTGCCGGAGAGCACAACGCCGGTGCCACTGCAGACACAACCAGTGGCTCCCAGCGCCACCCCATAACTGAAGCGCCTGCTGACGACGCATACCGCCAGCCGTAAAGGCTGAATTTTTCACGTCACTACCTCAATTGGTTTAAGTGGAAGTGGCGCTTGTGATTAAGTGATATGATTGATATTCTTTTCCTTTATCAAAGACGCTCGTAAATGTTGAATATGGATTTTAAGAAGATAGCGCAAGAATTTCCACGAAAATTCTGGTCGGTGGTGGGAGTCTCTTTCATCGATCGTGTGGGTGGGACGATGCTTTTCCCATTTTTCGCGCTTTATATTACGCAAAAATTCCATGTGGGCATGACCCAGGCTGGCGTGGTGCTGGGGTTGTTTTCTGTCTTTGGTTTGGTCGGGCAGATGATCGGAGGGGCGCTGACCGATAAATTCGGTCGCCGCAAGTTGATCATCTTCGGTTTGGTCTTCAGCGCGATCAGCACATTGGCCTTCGGGTTCATCAATACCTTTTCTGCTCTCATCCCGTTGGCGATAGGCGTGGGGCTGCTATCTGACATTGCCGGCCCGGCGCACGCAGCCATGATCGCGGACATCCTGCCCGAAAATCAACGCCAGGAAGGTTTTGGTATTCTGCGCGTGGTCGGTAACCTCGCCTGGATTTTCGGACCCACCATTGGCGGTTTTGTCGCCGGTAAATCCTTCCTTGCTCTCTTTATTATCGACGCGGTCATCAGCAGCCTGGTGGCGTTGCTGTTCTACCTGCTCATTCCTGAAACCAAACCGCAGAATCAGCCGGGCGAGAAACCAGAAAGCTTGCTGGTCACTTTTAAAGGATATTTCCAGGTGCTGCGTCATGGGGCTTTCATCGCCTTTATGGCTGCCGGCATGCTGATGGGGCTGTTTTACCAGCAGATGTATCATTCGCTCTCGGTTTATCTCCGCGACAACCATGGCATAGATCCTAAAGGGTATGGATTTTTGCTCACCGCCAGTGCCATCGTGGTTATCCTCTTCCAGTTCAGCATGACGCGCTGGATTAAAAAGAAACCCGCCTTTAAGATGATGGCCTTGGGGACCCTGTTTTACATGTTGGGGTTCAGTATGTTCGGTTTCGTCGGTCAGTACTGGTTGTTCGTTCTGGCAATCATGATCATCACCACCGGAGAGATGATCGCGGTACCCACCAGCCAGGCGCTGGCAGTGAACTTCGCCACAGAAGATATGCGCGGGCGCTATATGGGTGTTTTCGGTATTACCTGGATGCTCCCCGCCACTATCGGTCCGGGGGCCGCCGGGCTCATCCTTGATCATTTCAACCCGAACCTGCTGTGGTACATCGGCGGAGCGTTGTGCGCCATTTCAGCGCTGGCTTACTACGGATTGCACCTGAAGATCGGCGCACAAGAGCGCTTTCAGCCGGCTCAGGATGAACCCGCGGCGGTAGAAGACCCCGCGGTGTAATACCCGGCGAGAACGCTCAGGTTTCAGCCTATGAAAAGCAATAACGCTATCCAGTTTCGCAGCCTGTATGAAGGCTTTGATACCCCTCTGACCGGGTTGGACTGCGGTTTTAAGTGCGCCCCTCACAACCCGCGCGGCATCCCGTTCTGCTGCGATTTGGAATACACTGTGCCAGTGGCTTACCAATCAGAGTGGCGCTATCTCAGCGGCCACACTTCTTTATGGCGCCCCTGGCGGGGCGGCCTGAGCGCGAGTGAAAAAGAAGCCTTCGCTGACCTGCAGCGCCAGATCCCTGAGCACCTTTGCCTGTTGCAATGCCTCGGAGCGCGATCTTGCGATCGCTCTTACCGCACGCTGAGCTGCCGCCAGTTCCCCTTTTTCCCTTACCTTAACAGCCATGCTCGCTTTATCGGTCTCACCTATGATTGGGAGTTCAGGCACCAGTGTTGGGTGATCAGCAACCTGCGCCTGGTGAGTGATATCTACAGGAAAGAGTTCATCCACACCTTTGACCAGCTTTTTCAGACCTGGCCGGAAGATATGCAGTGTTACGCTGACCTGTGCGTTGAAACCCGTGCGTATTATCAAGCAGAGCGCAGGCGCATCCCGCTGCTGCACCGCGACGGGTCTTTCTGCCTGATCAGCCCTTGCAGTGAAAGGGTGCAGCGGGTGAGCGCTGAGCGCCTGCCGCGTTTCACACCCTACATTCCTGCTCAAAGCACACCAACCCCGATCAAGACACAGGCGAAGATTGACGATTGATTTTCTGGTCTCGAAAGGGTATGATATCCTTATAAGCCAGGTGAACTGGAGGTGCCACATGAAAAGAAGATGCCTCTTCGTCATTGCGCTGTTGCTGAGCATTTCTTTGAGCGCTTGCAATCTGCCCATCAACGCCGGTCATTCGGGTGCAATTTCCCAGACTGAAATCGCGCTGAATGTGGCCCTGACGCAATTCGCTGCCAGCCAGACCGCCGCGGTGCCCCCGACGGCTGAACCTACAGCCACCGTTGCCATCCCTACTGCCGCGCCAGAAGTGCTATCCCCACCCAACACGCCTGAACCAGCCTTCACCCCCACGCGAGGAGGGGTTTGGCTGACCGTACAGGAAAACACCAACTGCCGTTCTGGCCCAGGCAGCCTGTTTGACTTTATGGGGTTGATCAACGCCGGTCAGCAGGTTGAAGCGGTTGCTCGCAGCACGGTGGGCGAGTACTACTACATTAAGAACCCTACCAGCTACAGCGATTATTGCTGGCTGTGGACCCGTTACACCACCGTTGCGGGTGACACGGGTACCCTGCCGGTGTTCACCCCCCAACCCAGCCCCACCCCTAAGGTCACCCCCACCTTTACCAAAGCGCCAGCTGATTTCCTTGTGAAATACCTGAACACCCAGTCTTGTTCTGGTTTGTACGGGATTCAGCTCTACATTGAAAACACCGGCAGCACCACCTGGCAATCCATCAGAGTGAGATTGGATGACACTACCAACTCGGTGACCACAAACCATAAGAATAATTACTTCTTCGGTACTGATGGGTGCGTGAAAGACCTGTCCAATCGGCAAGGGGATCTGACCCCAGGCGAGTATTCCCGTGTCGCCCTTGTCGATGACGGTGAATTATCCTATAATCCTTCAGGTCACAGTTTCACCGCTCAGGTGACCCTTTATAGCGGTGACGACCAAACGGGAGTATCGGTAACCAAGACCATCACTTTTACCCCATAAACGAAAGTATTTCTGTACTGGAAAAGGAACCCATGATGATCAAACGCATTTCTCTTACAGTTGCATTGCTTTTCATTGCCGCGTTCACCCTCAGCGCCTGCCAGGGTGGAACCACGCCAGTGGCGCCGATTGAGCAGAGCGACCTTCAGACCCTCGTGGCCGGTACATTGACCGCCGCGGCAGTGGAAATGCAGCAAACCATGACCGCCGCGGTAACTCCAACCGAAACGATCGCGCCAACCCTGACGGAAACCGCCACTCTGCCGCCCACCGATACCCCCACCAAGGAGGTCGTGTCCATCACCCTCAGCGGCAACACGAACTGCCGCAGAGGGGCTTCCACTTACTTCCCTGTCATTACCGTTATCCCTGCCGGGTCTGTGGTAGAAGTGATCGCGCGCAACCCGGAGAGCGATTACTTCTTTGTGCGCGCGGCTGAATCAGATACGGGAGGCTGCTGGATCTGGAAGGAATTCGCTTCGGTCACTGGCAACCTGGAATCGCTGGCCGTCTACACCCCGGTGCCGACACCATTGCCTACCGCCACCAACACGCCGCCGCCTGGGGCGAACTTCACTGCCCAGTTTGTGGGGCTCACCGCTTGCGGTACGGGTTACGCTGCTAATTTTAATATCAGCAATACCGGCACGAGCACGTTGCAATCCATCCGTATAAAAATCACCTCTACGAGTTGGAATTTCACCTTCATAGATAATACCGGTTTCTCCCAGTGGAGCCACGGATCCAAGTACGCCACGCTGGCCGAGATAACCAGCGGAAAATCGATGATCGTATCAACCTGTCCCGGAGGATTTGATTCCAGCCCCTCCGGCCAGGACATCAAAGCTGAAATCACCGTGTGCTTAAACGATAACCTGACGGGTGCCTGCTCCACGCAGAGCCTCGAGTTTAAGCCTGATTAGCCCAGGCGGCCTGATCTGCTCTATGCTCCGGAGGATGAAAACCCCTCCGGGGCTTTTTTATTCAGCGAGTTTACGAAACTGGGTTTGATAAAGCGTCGCGTAAAGTCCCTTTTGAGCCAGCAGGCTGGCGTGGTTGCCCTGCTCCACCACCCGCCCGCGGTCGATGACCAGGATCAGATCAGCCGCCAGGATGGTGCTCAGGCGGTGAGCGATGACAATGCTCGTTCTTTTAAGCATTACGCGCTTCAACGCCTCTTGAATGAGCGCTTCCGCTTCGCTGTCCAGGCTGCTGGTGGCTTCGTCCAGAACCAGGATACGCGGGTCTTTGAGGATGACCCGCGCGATGGACAGGCGTTGTTTTTCGCCACCGCTGAGCCGGTATCCGCGCTCTCCCACCACGGTATCGTACCCATCAGGCAGTTCGCGCACAAAATCATGAATATTGGCCGCCATACAGGCTTCTTCCAGTTCAGCCTGCGAGGCATCCGGCCTAGAGTAAAGCAGGTTGGTGCGGATGGTGTCATGAAAGAGATAGGTTTCCTGGGTCACCATGCCAACCTGGCGGGTGAGCGATTCCAGGGTTACATCGCGCAGATCGGTGCCATCCAGGGTGATGCGCCCGCTGGAGGGGTCATACAGCCGGGGGATCAGGTAGGTGAGCGTGGTTTTCCCCGCGCCGCTTGGGCCCACCAGCGCCACCAACTGCCCGGGTTTCACGTGAAAGCTGACGTTTTCAAGAGCGTTACCCCTGGATTGAGAACGCCGTTCTTCAGGCTCAAGTTCAGACTCTCCGTCACTCAGGGTGGTCACGATGCTGTCCATGCTGCCATAGCGGTGCACATCGCTCAGGATGACGCCATCGCCCGCCTGGTAGGCGAAGGTGATGTTTTCAAAGGCGATCTCTCCCTCCACTTCTGTGAGCGCTATGGCATCGGGCTTTTCGCTGATTTCAACGGGCTGATCGAGCACCTCAAACACCCGTTCAAAACTGACGAAGGAAGAAGCAAAATCCACCGGCGCGTTAACCAGAGACTGCACCGAACCGTACAGGCTCAGCATGAAAGAGCTGAACGCCACAATTGTGCCGACGGTGAAAACCCCGCTGATAACGAAATAACCGCCTAATCCATACACCAGCGCCGTGCCCACCGCCACCAGCAGACCGATGATCGCGCCAAAGATCGATCCCGTTTGGGCGCGATTGATGCCGTATTCTTTTACCTGGTTGGCACGGCGGCTAAAGCGCTCTACCTCTTGCGCCTGCCTGCCAAAGATCTTCACCAGCAGCGTCCCTCCAATATTGAGGGTCTCGTTCATCATCGCGTTCATCGAAGCGTTGGCTTCCAACTGTTTGCGCACGATGCTCCGCAACCGCCTGCTCAAAAGTGCGGCAACAACCGCAAAGAAAGGCGCTACCAGCATGCTGATCAAGGTCAGGCGCCAATCCAGCGTGAACATCACCACCAGCACCGCGATGGATTGCACCAGGCTGGTCACAATTGAAATCACACTGTTGGTGACCGCGTTCTGCGCGCCAACCACATCGTTGTTCAGCCGGCTCATCAACTCACCCACCTTGTTGTTGGTAAAGAAGCGCAACGACATGCGCTGCATGTGAGCGTAGAGCGAGACCCGTAAATCACGGATAACGCCCTCGCCGACCGAGGCGTTTAAACGGCGGTTTACCACGCTGATCGCGCCGTTGAGCAAAGCAACCAGCAGCAGCGTTACCGCCAGTAAGACAAGCCGCCTGACGTTGCCTTGCGGGATAGTCCTATCGATCATTTCTCGTAAGATTAACGGGTTTAGCAGGTTAAGCCCCGAGCTCGCGCTGATTAACAACAGGATGACTAAAAGCGGGAGTCGATACGGGCGGGCGTAGGCAAACACCCGTTTGACCAAAGCCCAGGTCATATTAGGTAGTTTTTCTTCAGTGGCCGCGAGCCTTCTAATACCATGCATCATTTCGTTTACCCTGCTGTTGTATACGTCAATGTTAGGTTAAATAAATGGATTGGTCAAGTTTTTCGCCCATCTCTTTCGCCCGTTTACTGGGGAGCGATGGTGGCAGTGCACGTGGTTCAACCGCAGCGGCAACCCAACTGGCGCCGGCGGTACCACAAGTTACCCGTGCGATAGTCACCCAACATGCTGGATACATCACGCCGCGCATGCTTGATGGTCAAATGGGTGCTTGGCATGGAAGAAAGTGCCACGAATGATAAGTGAATGATAGGTTATCAAATGGAAAAAGAGCAAACCATCGGTATAATGGAAACATTATGCGGAACAAACCCAAACTGGCGATTTTCGATTTTGACGGAACGCTCGCTGATACACGACCGTTCATGTTGAGCATCCTCGATTACCTGGCTGAACGCTTTAACACCAGGCGCGTGGATATCCACTCGCTTGAACAGATGCGGGGTTATACTGCCAGGCAGTTAATGGAATTGTATCGCGTTCCCATGTGGAAATTTATTTTAATGGCCCGCGAGTCTCAAAAATTACTGTATCAGAACATCACCTCCATCCAGCTTTTTCCGGGGATAGAAAGCGCACTGCGCGCCATTGCCAGGCAAAACGTTGCCATTGCGGTAGTCACCTCAAATCAGCTGTGCAACGTCCTTGCGGTGCTTGGCGAAGAACTCGCCGGGTTGGTTTCAGTATTTGAATGCGAGGCGGGCTTCTTCACCAAGGCGCGCAAACTGCGCAGCGCGCTGCGACAAGCTGGCGTGAAACCTGGCGAAGCGGTCAGTTTTGGAGACGAGTCCCGGGATATCGAAGCGGCGCGCAAGGTGGGTATCCCTTGCGCTGCGGTTACCTGGGGATATGCCCATGGTGAAGTTTTACGCCATCATCAACCCGATTACCTGTTGACCAGTGTCGATCAGATCATGGGCATTGTGGCTGAATAATAACAGGCAGGCAAAAGAGCGCGCGCATGCCTGTGAGAACCTGAACGGTTGAGATTTTTACTGCGTTTCTTCACAAAAAGGGTACGCGTTCCTTAATGTCGCTCTTGCTTTGTGAGCCAAATTGGGTTTTTGCGTGAGTATTCACAGCAGGAGCAAAAATCAACTACAATGGGGTACATCATGGAAGCCCTTCATTACCTCATCTCCGGGCTCGGTGCTTTCGCTGCAGGCGCGGTCAACGCTCTCGCTGGCGGCGGCACGTTGATCACCTTTCCTTTATTAACCGCCCTGGGGTTGCCAGCGGTGAGCGCCAATATCACCAGCACGGTATCCCTTTTCCCAGGGTACTTCGGAGCCACCTGGGCACAACGGCATGACCTGGCCGGGCAGCGCGCCAGGTTAACCGCGCTTCTGCCTGCCGTCGCGTTAGGGGGATTGATTGGCGGGCTGCTGCTGTTTTACAGCGGCGAAAAAGTCTTCAAACAGTTGATTCCCTGGTTAATCCTCTTTTCCTCCCTGCTGCTGGCGTTGGGTGAACCGCTGCGTCAAGTGCTTAAGCGGTCGCCACACCCGCATGCGCGGCGCAACTCTCCACGCCTGTGGCTCATTTCACTGCCGGTCTGCCTGGCTGCGATCTATGGTGGTTATTTTGGCGCTGGTTTGAGCGTGATTCTCCTGGCCATTCTGGCGCTTTTTTTGGATGACTCTCTGACCCGACTGAATGGGCTTAAACAATTTCTCGCTTTCGCCGCCAATAGTGGCGCGGCCATTTTCTTCCTGTTTTCGGGCAGGGTTAACTGGCGTGTGGCTGGGGTGATGGCGCTCAGCGCGCTGTTGGGCGGTATTGCTGGAGGGAAGCTGGCTGGTCGGGTGAGTCCCGTAGTGCTGCGTTGGATGGTTGTGAGCATAGGGGTTGTTGTGGCAGTCATCTTCTTTATCCAAATTTATCTTAAAGCTTGAAAGGTAGTACCTTTATGTTAAATACGAAACCGCGGCTGGCGCTGATCATTGCCTGCAGTATGTACCTGGCATTTGGCATGTTCTACGCTGCTATCGGACCGGTACTGGGTGAATTGGCTGAAAACACCCATTCCACCCTGGTAATGGTAGGGGGTGTCATCACGTTTTTATTCCTCGGCTCTCTCGCCATACAGCTTTTCGCCGGGCCGATCATCGATAAGTTTAGCCTGCGGGTTGTGGGGCTGGTATCCCTCTTGCTGGTTGCGTTCGGGCTGCCCGCGTTTACCAATGTCCACTCTTACCCGCTGATGCTGGCGCTGGTTTTATTGACCGGTCTGGGTCAGGGGGGGATGGATTTGACCGCCAACCTGCTGGTTGCAGACGCCTACCCCAATAAATCCACGCCTATGTTAAACCTGCTGCATTTCTTCTTCGGCTTAGGCGCTTTCTTCGGGCCCGCGCTGGTGGGGCTGGCTATTGCTGCAACCGGTTCAGGAATGATCATCCATTGGACGGCAGCGGGGATGTTCCTGCTGCTGGCGCTCATTCTGCTGCGTGTTCCCGTGGGCAAAGCCCCAGCCCCGGATACTGCAAAAAAACCTGCAGCAGAAGTGAAGGGCGAGAAGAGCATTTACCTTTCTCCCTTCTTGTGGACCATCGGCGTGCTGATCCTCATTTACGTCGGCACGGAGTATGGTTTAGGCAGTTGGTCGACCCGTTACATGGGTCTCACTACTGGCATGGCTGATCAAAACGGAGCACTGGTAACCTCCGCTTACTGGGGCGCGCTGACCCTTGGGCGCCTTGCCGGCGCCGCAGCGAGCCGCCGGCTCAGCAACACACGCCTGCTCGGCGTTTCACTTATTGGCAGTTTACTCGGCACGTTGGGCTTAGCTCTCAGCCGCGGTTCCGTTCTGAGCACCGTTGTTTTCATCGTCATCACCGGTTTCTCGCTCGGCACGGTTTACCCCACATCCGTAGCGGTCACCGTGGAGAAGTTCCCGAAAGACCAGGGGAAAACTGTGGGGCTGTTGGCTGCCATGGGCAGCATTGGCGGCCTCGCCCTTCCCTGGCTGGCAGGGTTCTTACTTGAAACCACTTCAGCCCTGGTTTTCGTCCTCTTCTTATGCGCCACTACAGTTGCCATGTTGCTGCTGCTTTTTGTGCTGGGTCAATACAAAAAGAGGACATCGAACGGGTAGAACAGTGAACAAGCGGTGATGAAGCACGCTGATGACACAGCGAGGGAGAAGGCAAAGGCTGTACGCGGATTTATGTTTTCGTCTCGATACGCCGAACGACCAGCCTGACGCCTTCGACCTTTTCAACGATCACTTTCTCCCCTTTTTTAAGGGGGGTTTCTCCGGGCGCCAACACCGCGCTCCACTGTTCACCCGCCACCTGCACGATCCCGACCGGGGCCAGGCGTGTAACCACATAGCCATCTTTTCCTTCGAGCGATTCCCGCCCGGTGATCACAGGTTTTTTCATCGCCCGCAGGGCGATCATCACAACCGCGAAGAAAGAAAGCCCCAGGAAAACTCCCATTCCGATGACCAACCCGACCGAAACCCTGGGAAACCCCGGTATGGAAAGCGAATTAAACAGGATCAGCGCGCCGGCGATGAACGAACCCGTACCAGCCACAGTGAGCGCGCCGTGCGTCGGCGCTTTGATATCCAGGATGAACAGAACAAAAGCAATAACCAAGAAAATCATGCCAAACCAGTTCACCGGCAGGATACCCAGCCCATAAATCGCCAGCGCCAGCAGCACCGCCCCAATAAACCCCGCC
>JAAZNW010000147.1 GCA_012798065.1 Chloroflexota bacterium | reverse complement strand
TTATCGCTCATTGTGCTGTTGACGATAGACATCGTAGAAAAATTAGTGATCGTGCCCGATCCACCCGTGTTTTGCATAAAAAGAGAATGATGGATTTGACAATTGAGTGCACCACCAGCATTAAAGATTGCCAAACCCCGATCCGCTGAGTTGCTGAAGAATGTGGTGTCCCTGATATACAGGCTCCCATAGTTCAGGATTGCTCCTCCATTCACATAGCTGGTGCAATTGGCTCCCTGGGCGCAAGTCACGGAATTCGCCATAAAGTCCGTCCTTTCCAGCGTCAGACTGCCTTCATTTAGAATTGCCCCACCTCCAGAGCCACTCCCTGTAAGCGCCAAATGCGCTCCAGCAAATATTACGTCCCTGATTAGCACATTAGCACCCCAACCAACCTGTAAGATGCGGTCATTGAAAGAACTAATGGTAGAAATATTAGCCTGGCTGCCTGGTTTAGTTGATTGAATGGTGATCAGGTTGCCTGAGATAGTGGTTATATCCAGATCGCCGGTGTGGCTGTCATCCGCTGGGTTAGGGGGGATCACTAATGTGTACAGATCAGGTGGAATTAGTATGGTCACTGGCTGGTTCTGGATATTGCCGTTTGCTTCAGAGATAGCGGCCCGCAGTGTGCAAGGTCCACCTGTTGGTTGATAGGCGCTGCAAACGCTGTTTGTTACGAAATCAGGGGAGTCTATCAAACTATCGACCGTGATGATTAACTCAACATCAGCCGAAACGGGCACCTGTGGGAGAGCAAGAGAACTTGCCAGGAGCAGGATTGATGCGATGAGACTGCCGCTTTTTCGGATTACGGACATTATTCCTCCATTCTGAAAACTATGCAATTTGCACATTATACTCCCGTATTCATAAATAATTCTAAAAATGCGCCGAAATTCAATCCAATTTCTCAAACTTGAAGGGACAATAATGGAAGGACAATAATGACCAAGCATATGAGGAAGAAAAAATGATGATAAAAACCCGCAAAGCTGTCTTCAAGCATCAAGTCAAAAGGCTCACCATGAGTCAATCCTTCTTGCTTGCGCGAAAATGGAAAATTACTGAGCCTGTGCGGCTTGAGCGGGAATATGCTACTCGTTTTACCATCCTGCGATCTGTTTTCTACCGTCGTACCACCTTACCCTCTCGAAGGTAAAAACGCGTGATTAGTTGAAATCAGCAATTGAATATCCTATAATGTTTTCATCCAAATCCAACATATATTCCATAATTTGATTGCTTTTAGAGCTCTTAATGTTGTTTGAGGAATTTGACGCCTCATTTCAAAAAGATCAGTCACTGGAAGTTTCACAGGAAGGGTCAACTCACTTCACCTTCACCATCCTCTTTTTTCGCATCAAAGCCTAAACGCGTTGCGAGCCTAACCAATCGTAAAAGGAGATCAGATGTTAAAAAACAGATTGCTTAGTTTTCTTTTGGTTTTTTGTGTGCTTTGGCTAGCTTTCAGTGGTACAGGAGCAGCCAGGCAGGCCATTGCCCAAACACCTCCCCCAACAATCAATTCTGAAGGAGAAGGAGAGAGTCAGGTCACACCCCTTCAGCCACCTACCGCCGTACTCGAGGCAGGCCCAGCGACGGAGGATGCCATACCAATCGAAGAAGTAGATGGATCACTCCAGGTTCCTACCATGCCCAATTCTGGGCTTGATGCGAATTCGGACAGTTGGATTGGTTCCTTGCCACATGGCATCCAAGCGGGTCAACAGACTTCTTCAAACACTAACTCAATGGTCCTCTGGGATAATGGACCCCTGGTCACGCATCCGGGTGGAGGCTACAACGGCAATGATGCCAGTGTGCTCCAATCCTCGCTGGGGCTGAACACGTATGGTTTTGGTGTTCAAACAAGTGCCGGCAACCGCATGGCAGATGACTTTGAAGTCAGTGGCGCCAATAGTTGGCAGGTCCAGACAGTTTCGTTCTATACATACCAAACCGGTGCGTACGCCTATCCCCCTGTGTCCACGATCACAGCTCTATACTTACAAATTTGGGATGGGCCACCAAATGATCCTGCCAGTTCCATCATTTTTGGAGATTTGGTAACCAATCGGCTGGTCGACACCTACTGGTCATCGATATATCGCGTGATTGATACCTCCATGACAAACTCCGAACGACCCGTCATGGTCGCAGTTGCAAGCGTAAATATTTCTCTCCCAATTGGCACCTACTGGCTTGAGTGGACTATAAATGGTACGGGATCTTCAGGACCGTGGGCACCGCCCATTTCGATAATTGGGCAAACTACCACGGGCAATGCCCTGCAAAATTCCACGTCCTCTGGCGCCTGGGCGGCTGCCCTCGACACTGGCACTGGAACACAGCAGGGAGTACCCTTTGTCATGGAGGGGATGATGGGTGATTGGCTCTGGGAACAACCACTCAGCTCGGTCAATCAAAATGCTTATGTCAACCAGGAATTTTCGGACTACCCCACCTATAGTTCCTATCTGTCTGATGATTTTGTTGCTGCCAAATCCTGGATGATCAATACCATTTTTGTCCCGGGTAGTGGTTGGAATGGATTTTCAACCCTGATGAATGCCACAGCACTAAATTGGAAGATCTATGCTGATAATGGTGGCGTCCCAGCTGGCGAC
>JAAZNW010000020.1 GCA_012798065.1 Chloroflexota bacterium | reverse complement strand
TTATTGTGATCAAATTCCGACTTGAACGATCTCCCGCTCCGGTTTGGACCAAAGCGCTCATCCCGGTGGTAGCGGTGCTTGTAACATTCGCTATTACATCCATTTTTATACTCCTGGCGGGGGCGAATCCATTTGCCGCATATTACAACTTTATCATCGTCCCTCTTTCCACCAAGTTCTCTGCCCTTGAAGTGCTCGTAAAAGCCACTCCTCTCATCTTTACAGGTATCGCGGTTACTTTTGCTTTCGCCGCCGGTTACTATAACATCGGCGCGGAAGGTCAACTTTACGCTGGCGCGGTTGCGGCTGCCTGGGTAGGCGCCACATTCACCACCCTCCCCTCTATTGTGGTCATCCCCATGATGCTGGTGCTGGGTTTTCTCAGTGGCATGCTTTGGGCGCTCATCCCGGCATTGCTGAAAGCCAGGTTGAAAGTGGATGAGGTGGTGACAACCCTGCTGATGAATTCCATCATCATGTATTTCATCTCCGCGCTGCTTAACGGTCCCTGGCGCGATCCTGAAACGGGATGGCCAAAATCACCAGAGTTCTTCGAGGCTGCAAGGTTTATGCAGCTTATTCCCAAGTCACGCCTGCACATCGGTTTTATCATCGCTCTGGTGGTGGTGGTGGTCGTTTACATCATCATCAAGCGCACACCATTTGGGCTGCAAATGCGCGCTGTTGGCGCCAGTAAGGCTGGAGCGCAGTTCGCTGGTATCAACGTAAACCGCACCATGCTCATCGCTGCTTTGGTCAGCGGCGGTATCGCCGGGTTGGCTGGCGTGAGCGAAATTGCCGGTATTCATTACCACCTCATCAGCGAACTATCAGGCGGCTATGGCTACACCGGCATCATCGTAGCCACCCTCGGCGGATTGAACCCAATTGGCGCTACCATCGCGGCGCTGTTTATCGGGTTGATCAACACCGGCGCGCAAACGGTGAGCCGCGTGTTAGGCGTACCTATTTACCTGGGAAATGTGGTCCAATCTACGCTTTTGCTTGTCACCCTGGGCATGCTGCTGCTTCAGAATTATCGGATTAAGAGGATATGATCATGGGAGACTTTCTGGTCGATCTTATCGCAGCCACGCTGCGTATCGCAACACCGCTTATCTTCGCCACGCTCGGAGAGCTTTTCTGCGAACGTGCAGGAATTTTAAACCTTGGCGTTGAAGGAACCATGTTTTTTGGCGCGTTTAGTGGGTTTACCGCCGCGTCGTTGACCGGTTCTTTATGGATGGGCATTCTTTGCGCCTTTATTGGTGGAATGATCTCCGGTCCGATCATGAGCCTGTTCTCCGTAAGATTGGGGGTGAACCAGCACGTCTCTGGTTTAGGGGTGACCCTCTTAATGACTGCGCTCTCGTTATTTGGGTTCCGGGTCATTTTCGGCGAAAACCGTATTCTGCCGTCGATTCAGCCTTTCCAACAACTCAGTATCTTCTCCGGAAGCCGTGTGCTGGGTCCAATTTTCTCGCAGTATACCCTCACCTACATCGCCCTGGCTCTTATTCCCATCGTTTGGTGGGTGGTCTTCCGTACGAATTTTGGGCTGAACCTGCGTTCAGTGGGAGATAACCCAGAAGCGACTGACGCGGCTGGCATTAATGTGTATCGCCTGCGCACCATCGCTCTGGTCATCGGCGGCGCGCTTATGAGCGTGGGTGGTGCTTACCTTTCAGTGGCACAACTTGGCTCGTTCACCTTCGGTATTGTCGCTGGACGCGGCTGGGTATGCATCGCCCTCATCATCTTCGCTAACTGGCACCCGGTAAGGGTGTTGTGGGGCGCGCTTCTGTTTGGGGGAGTGCAGGCGCTGCAATCCAGGCTGCAGTTGACCGGTCTCAAGCTCCCTTACGAGCTCTTTCTCGCCCTGCCATACATCGTCACCATCATCGCGCTCACCATCGCCGGTCGCAACGCATCTTACCCCGCGGCATTACTCAAACCCTATAAAAGAGAGTGAGAATTTTTTTCTACTCAGTTCAAAAAGCATGTGATTCAACTCGGTCACATGCTTTTTTTATTCTTTGCTGCAAGATTTATGTGACAATCAACCGTTCAGGATGCTAAATGTATCACTTGTAATGCCAGATGGATAAGCATAAACTATAATTGTTCTTAAAACATCAAAATTCAAAGATGGAGGTAGTAATGGCGCAAGATTCAACAGACAAGATAGCCAAATTGAAGGCCCTTCGCGAAGAGAGCCGGCTAGGCGGCGGCGAAAAAAGGATCGCAGCTCAGCACGAAAAAGGCAAGAAGACAGCCCGTGAGCGTATCGACGCCCTCTTAGACAAAGGATCCTTCAACGAAATCAATGGCTTGATGAAAAATCGCCATACCGATTTCGGTTTAGACAAAGACAAGATCCCTGGTGACGGTCTTGTCGCTGGCTTTGGCACCATCAACGGCAGAAAAGTCTGCGTTTACGCGCAAGATTTCACCGTAATGGGCGGCTCTTTTGGCGAAGTCGCTGGTGAGAAGGTTGCCCGTGTGATGGACCTGGCGATGGACGCCGGCGTGCCCGTGATTGGCATCAATGACGGCGGCGGCGCGCGCATCCAGGAAGGCATCTACAGCCTGTATGCCTATGGCGAGGTATTCTACCGCAACGTTCAGGCTTCGGGTGTGGTGCCGCAGATCAGCGTTATTATGGGACCCTGCGCCGGCGGCGGCGTTTACTCTCCCGCCTTGCAGGACTTTATCATCATGACCCAGGGCATGGGGAACATGTACATCACCGGACCGGAAGTGATCAAAGCGGTTACCAATGAAATCGTGGACCACGAAACATTGGGCGGAGCCGTCACCCACACCACCGTTTCGGGTGTCGCGCACTTCCTGGGACAGGATGAGGATGACACCTTCCATATCATCCGCAAAATCCTCGAGTACATCCCCGATAACAACGCCAGCACTCCCCCTGTTCTCCCAACCAATGATAGCCCATTCCGCGCCGACAAAGAATTGAACACCCTGGTACCCGCTGACCCCAACCAAACTTACGACATCAGGGACGTGATCAATCGCGTAGTGGATATCGATTCGTTCTTTGAAGTTCACCATAACTTCGCCACCAACGCGGTGGTTGGTTTTGCCCGCTTGAATGGTGAAAGCGTGGGAATCGCTGCAAATCAACCTGCTTCTATGGCGGGCGTTCTGGATATCAACTCCTCTGACAAGATTGCCCGTTTCGTGCGTTTCTGCGACGCCTTCAATATCCCCGTGATCACCTTTGTGGATACCCCGGGGTTCATGCCCGGTACACACACAGAGCACAACGGGATTATTCGCCACGGCGCAAAAATCCTGTTCGCCTTCTCAGAGGCTTCAGTACCCAAGATCTCTGTTGTCACCCGCAAAGCATACGGCGGTGCCTACATCGTTATGGGCAGCAAGCACCTGCGCGCTGACATGAGCTTTGCCTGGCCTGGCGCGGAAATCGCGGTGATGGGCGCGGGCGGCGCAGTGAATATCCTTCACGGAAGATCGCTCAAGGATAAAGATCCCGAAGAAGCCAAGAAATTGCGCGCTGAATTGGTAGCAGATTACGAGGATAAATTCTCCAATCCTTACCAGGCTGCTTCTGCTGGTTATATTGACGAGGTGATCATCCCCAGTGAAACCCGCCAGCGTCTTATCGCCACTCTCGATATCTTAAGGAACAAGCAGTCCACTTCTCCTGCCAAGAAACACGGGAACATCCCGCTGTAACAGAAAGGATATGGATAATGGAAAACCTCGGACTAGCGTTAAAAATATCCGGAATCGGCATCGTGGTGCTCCTACTTGTCCTCGCTATCCTGGCAGGGATCATCTACCTGCTTACCTTGGTTCTGGTTGACAAGGAAGATGAGGAAGAAAGCAAAGACACCGTAGTAGACGCAACAACTGAACCGGAGAAAGAAAAAGCGGATTCGAAATCGCATGCCTTACTGGCAGCCGCCCTGGCAGTGGCGATTGCGCGGGCAAAAGCTGAATCGGTTGTTTCATTCGCAGATGCTTCCACCGGAGAAGTCAATCCCTGGCGCCAGTTTGGGCTTCAGCGCCGGCTAACACAATCTTCCACAATCAGGAGAACAAGATGACACAATACAAGATTACCGTCAAGGACACCACCTACGATGTTGAGATCCTTGATGACCCACGCAATGATGAAGTTTTAGTAAAAGTCAATGGAGAGGAACTGACAGTTGTCACTGAAGAAGTCAACAAAGCGGTTTCAGCTGTCAAAGCCGCCAAACCCGCGCCCGCCCGTGCGGCCGCGCCTGCGCCTAAACCCGCAGCGGCTGCTCCTGTGGCTGCCGGTCCTGGCACAATCAAATCACCTCTTCCCGGTGTGGTCAACTCGATTAAAGTCCGCGCAGGCGATAAGGTTAAAGCCAATGACGAGATTTGTGTCATTGAAGCCATGAAAGCCATGAATATCATCCGCGCTCCCCAGGATGGTACAGTCGCTCGCATCCATGTGAATGAGGGCAACCAGGTTGCTTACGGTGCTCCGCTCATGGATATCGAGTAGGCGGAAAGGACACGATCATGGGCTTCGATTTATCAGGTTTGCTCGGAGGACTTCTCGATATCACATGGCAGCAGCTCATCATGATTGCTGTGGCTCTACTCCTGTTGTACCTCGGGATTTTTAAGGATTATGAGCCCACGCTATTGATACCGATTGGTTTCGGGTGTATCCTGGGGAACCTGCCCGTTGCTGCCAACATGATCGGTGAGGAAGGCTTATTTGGAGTCCTCTACCGAGCAGGGATCAGTAACGAACTCTTTCCCCTGTTGATTTTCCTGGGTGTTGGGGCGATGCTCGACCTGCGCCCGCTGCTCAGCCAGCCTGTTATGTTCGTGATGGGCGCGCTGGCTCACCTGGGAATTTTTGCCACGTTGGTCATTGCCATCCTGCTGGGCTTCAACCTCGCTGAAGCCACCGCCATTGGCATGATCGGCGCCATCGATGGTCCAACCGTCATTTACGTCAACAGTAAGTTAGGCTCGCTGTTTGTAACCCCCGGTCTTGCAGCCGCAATTGCGGTCACGGCGTATTCCTATATGAGCCTTGTGCCTATCATCCAGCCTCCTCTGATGCGCCTCTTCACCACCAAAAAAGAACGCGCAATCCGCATGGAATACACCCCAAGACCGGTTTCCAGAATGACGGTCATCCTTTTCCCCATCCTCATTACTGCGGTCGCCGGCATCTTCCTGCCAGAAGCCGCGCCACTCATCGCCACCCTGATGCTTGGCAACCTCATCAAAGAATCAGAAGTTGTGCCAGGGTTGGTGGAGACCTCTAAGAACGCCATCACCAATACAGCCACAATCTTCCTGGGTATCACCATCGGCTCAACCATGCAGGCAGCCACTTTCTTGAACACGGGCACCCTGCGGGTTCTTATCTTGGGCTTGATTGCTTTCGCCCTCAACACCATCGGTGGTCTACTCTTCGGAAAACTGGTTTGCCTCCTTTCCGGGCGCAAGATCAACCCGCTCGTTGGCGCAGCCGCCATCAGCGCCTTCCCGATGAGCGGTCGCCTGGTGCAGAAAGTCGCGCTTGAGGTTGATAATCAGAACTTCATCCTCATGCACGCGCTTGGCGCCAACGCAGCCGGGCAGGTTGCTTCTGTTCTGGCAGCCGGCATCCTCATGCAGATGATCTTCCCGATCTTGCTGCACTAGTGAGAATATGCACTTCAACAGGTATCTCACCCACTTGTAAGAAGAACAGTCATGGAGAATGATCCTTAATTCCCCATGACTGTTTTCAATTTCAACACCATAAGTGTTGAAAAAAATTCAAAAAAGGAGCGTATCATGAAACTACTTGATTTGACCATCCCCATCGGAATTGGTACTCCACCCTGGCCGACTTATGAACCCTTACAGGTGAAGTACTTCAAACGCCTGGCTCCGAATGGCGCCAACGGGCAGGTGCTCACCCACTCCAACCACCTCGGCACCCACCTTGACGGAGAGATCCATTTCTACACACCCGGCCGTGACATCGCCCAGCTGCCCATGGATTTCTTGGTGCACGAAGCAGCCATTGTAGACCTGAGCGACGTCTGCGGTGATTATGATGTTTACACCAGCAAAATGATCACCGACCGTGTGGAAGTGAAAGAAGGCGATATCCTCGTCATCCACACCGGTTACCATCATTTCGGCTGGGATCAACCCACCGCTGATGAAGTGCGCTATATGACCAAACACCCGGGTCCTGACCACGAATTCGTCGATTGGGCGATCAAGATGAAATTACGCTGGATTGCTGTGGACTGCGGGTCTGCTGATCACCCGATGAACACCATCATCCGCACCTGGATGCCGCGTCAGGCGAAACAGGCTGAATACGTGTTCAAGAAAAAATTCGGCAAGACCCTTGAAGAGTTCTTCACTGATGACAAGTACCAGATGATGCACATCGACCTGTTCCCCAAAGAAATCATTCACGCGGAATGTTTTGGCGGCATGATCGACCTGCTGCTCAACCGCCGTGTGGAGGTTGGTTTCTTCCCCTGGCGCTTTGTCGATGGCGAGGCTTCCATTGGACGCGCGGTGGCATTCGTCGATGACAAAGAATACGATGAACTGATGAAGAAAGCTGCCACCATGCCCAAGACCAAATTCGGTGACGTCTATGATCCCAAGCATGTTGAAAGCCTGAATAAACTCAGCAAAGCCAACCTCGCCTAGCAGTTGCCGGTTAGGAGACCAGAATGAAATTCGAACTTCCCGAACACGCGAGTCAGGAGGTATTAGAGATCGATGTTCGCGAGATCGAAGCCTTGCTGCA
>JAAZNW010000129.1 GCA_012798065.1 Chloroflexota bacterium | reverse complement strand
TCGCGAGGTGGCTCATGCCCGGAAAAATTGTCAATCACTTTCGCATTTTACTGGCACAAAAAGCAACCAAGCAACAACAGAATATTGCTCTGATGGACGTGCAGCGCGAGACGGGCATTGCCTGGTCTACGCTGAATTCCTGGGCGAACAACCAATTGACCCGTTATGATGCATCGGTGATCATGGCGTTATGCGAATATTTTGATTGCCAGGTGGGGGATCTACTGATTTTTGAGAAGCAATATTAAACAAGACATAGATTAATTGACTACATCATGGCTAAAATTTTCCCTGAACATCTTCCTGAGACAATCTTAAACGACCCAAAGCGTAAAGCAGAAATAAGGATGTATGATGCTTTGGCGACAATGG
Source organism: Chloroflexota bacterium (assembly GCA_012798065.1). Classification (GTDB taxonomy): domain Bacteria; phylum Chloroflexota; class Anaerolineae; order Anaerolineales; family Anaerolineaceae; genus UBA6107. Next base: position 7,661 of record JAAZNW010000129.1, on the reverse strand, counting down.
AATCAAAATTCCTGGTTTTCTACAGCGTTGCCTGGCAGGCAAGGCGTGATGGCATTGCGCGTGATGGTGAAGCTGATTTTGTTATTGTTCACCCAGATTGGGGAATAATCATTCTTGAGGTGAAGGGCGGCGGGGTTGAGTACCATGCTAATACCGGTGAATGGTTTACAGTTGATCGAGATGGAGTTCAACATAAAATTCATGATCCCGTAGAACAGGCGAAGAAAAGTCACTATACGTTATTTGAAAAACTATGCGATTTACCTGGTTGGGATAGGAACCGGTATGTAAGTATTGGTCATGCAGTATGTTTTCCCAATATCAAAGTTCCAGCGAATTCTTTGAAGTGGGATCTGCCACGTCAAATAATCATCGATCACGAAGATATACAAGATATTGAAAAGTCAGTTCTTCGCATTTTCGAATACTACGTTAGCGCCTGCAGGAAGCAGCCACTTGGTCTGGATCGAACTCGGATAGTTCAGGATCTTCTTGCATCTTCGTTTGCATTTCGCACCCCATTAGGCGTGGAACTGAAAGAGGAAGACCAAAAAATTATTCAATTAACCGAACAGCAGATGCTAGTTTTGCAAATTCTACGAAAACGTAGACGCGCGGCAATTGCCGGGTGCGCTGGATCGGGAAAAACGTTGCTGGCATTGAACAAAGCCAAGATGCTCAGCGACCAAGGATTTCGTGTGCTGCTCGTATGTTTCAATGTGGCATTGGCGCAATATCTCAGGAATTATGCTCCATCCTCAGTGGCAGTTAACCATTTTCACGGTTTGTGTAAGGAAATGGTCCAGGAAAAAGGCTTTTCATTACGTCGGCCGGCAAGTGAGCAAGAATATAACGATGTGATATTGCCCGAGGAGTTAATGGACGCGGCAGAACAACTGGGTCCTCAGTTCGATGCAATTATCGTGGACGAGGGTCAGGATTTCAAAGAAACATATTGGATAGCACTTGGCGCTTTACTGGAGCCGGATGGGATCTTCTATGTTTTTTATGATGACAATCAAAACTTGTATAGCGGAGCGGATGCACTAAAAGGCATCATCGATGATGATCCATTTATACTGCCTGAGAATTGCCGAAACACGAAGGCTATTCACAACTTCGTCGTAGAATTTCACAATCAGCCAGACGAATTAATTTGCAGAGCACCTCTTGGCCGCCTACCAGAATTATCCTTCTATAAAAATGAGGAAGGTCTTGCCCGTATGGTTCAGGCGAAACTTCACCATCTGGTTGTGGATGAGCATGTCGCTCCTCAAGATATAGTCATCTTATCGCCGCGAGGGCAAGAGAGAACCATTTTTAAAATCGGCACCCGGTTGGGGAACTTTGTGTTGACCGATGGGAATCGAGAGTGGGAAAACGATATTCAGATTTCGACAGTACACTCCTTTAAAGGGCTTGAACGACGGATTGTGATTTTGGTTGAGGTAGATGACGCAATTCGTTATAAACCGGAAGCCATTCTGTATGTTGGTTGTTCCAGGGCAAGGACGCATTTAATCATATTTGCAGACGAAATGATTTCATCAGACATTCGGCAGCGCATCACATCAGCTTGTAAGGGATAGACGTGACCTATGAAATACAAAGAGCTTATCCAGTTTGAACCGGTGGTTGACATTATCCAACTCAGGCAGGCTGACCAACGCGCCCGAGCAGAACAACTCGTTTCCACGTATGTCATATCAGATCGAATGATGGATGTGATTCTCCACAGGATTCTGCCAAGTCTGCGGTGCGATCTGGACCGTCCTGGAGATGGTTTATTTATCGTCGGTAATTACGGTACTGGTAAGTCCCATCTCATGGCATGGATTACAGCGATTGCTGAATACCCGGATTTATTGGAGAGGGTTACCCACCCAGCTGTTATTGAAGGATTAAAGCCAATCGCAGGCAAATTTAAGGTTGTCCGCCAAGAGACCGGCGCGACGGAAAAAAATCTGCGCGATATCATTCTGGAAGATCTGGAAAAACATTTGAACGAGATGGGAGTGGCATATCACTTCCCATCTATGGAAAAAGCTTCCAATAACAAGGATTTACTGATTGAAATGATGAGGGAATTTCAAAAAGTATTCCCTGGATATGGGTTATTGGTCGCCATGGATGAGCTGCTGGATTATCTGCGTGGTCGTAAGGACCAACAGTTGGCTTTGGATTTGAATTTTCTTCGCGAGTTGGGTGAGGCATGCGAAATATCGCCGTTTCGCTTTATTGCTGGTATCCAAGAATCCTTATTTGACAGCCCTCGTTTTCAGTTTGCTGCGGATTCTATACGGAGAGTGAAAGCCCGGTTTGAGCAGGTGCGAATTGTACGCGAGGATATGGCATACGTAGTGTCTCGGCGTCTCTTGGCCAAGACGGAACTTCAGAAACAGCGAATACGCAAACATCTTGAAAAATTCACTGCGCTCTACATGGCGATGGCAGAACATCTGGATGAGTATATTGATTTATACCCTATACACCCCTCATATCTTGAGATCTTTGAACGAGTAACGGTTGTTGAAAAACGTGATTTGCTGAAAGCATTAAGCCGCCAGATGGAGTCAAAACTAGATATTGAAGTCCCCGCCAATGAGACTGGCCTGCTTTCCTTTGATGAGTACTGGGCAATTCTAAACGAAGATCCGTCTTACCGCTCGGTTCCAGAAATTCGAGAAGTGCAAGAAAAAACCAAAGTTTTGCAAGATCGCGTCAAGACCGCTCCAAATATGCGCGATTATCGCACGGCAGCCATGCGGATGATCGCTGCGCTTGCAGTGCACCGTCTTACTCTCACCGATTTATATGCACCCGTAGGACTCACCCCCGGTGAGCTGCGCGACCAATTGTGCCTGTACCTGCCAATTCCCGAAGACGATGCTGACTTCCTCCTTACAACAGTTGAATCAGTTCTCCGAGAAATCTCTCGGGCTGTCAATGGCCAATTCATTTCTCGGAACACTGAAAATGATCAGTATTATCTGGATCTCAAGAAAGATATTGATTACGACTCACTGATTGAACAGCGGACACAGTCTCTGGATGCTGAACAGCTAAACCGATATTTCTTCGATATGCTTGCTCGCGGGCTTGAACTTAATGAAAGTACCTATGTGCCTGGTTTTCGCATCTGGCCTCGAGAACTTCCGTGGACGGGCCAGGGGATGACCCGGCGAGGTTACATCTTCTTAGGCGCAACCAATGAACGCTCCACGGCACAGCCAGAACGGGATTTTTACCTCCACTTTCTGTCCCCTTATGGAGAGGAAAAGGTTGAATTATCCCAAAAGCCGGATGAGATATTCTTTTGGATATCTCAAAAAAACACGGATTTTGACCTGACGATGCGCCTCTATGCTGGCGCGAAAGAAATGAGCGCGATCTCTTCGGGAAGTAATAAAGAGCAGTATGAAAGAAAAGCGGATCAGGCGCGAATAATACTTAATAACTGGCTCAGGGACAATCTCACCCGAGTAATCTCGATCCAATATAAAGGTATACAGGTATCGGTTCCCGAAGCTTTAGCTCAATTCCACTTGAATATTCGTGATCTTTCATTGCGCGACCAGGTTTTCCGGCTTGCGTCTGCTTTCTTAGGTGAACGCTTCAAAGAGCAGTATCCCCACTACCCAAAGTTTAATGGGTTTGAATTCACCATGGAAACGATGTCCCAGGCAGCCGAAGCAGCCATCCGGGCAATTGTAGGTATTGCGGTTACAAGGCCGGCGCAAATTGTGTTGGATGGTTTGGACTTGGCGCATATGGAAAATGGTCAGCTCGTTTTTACGACAGAAACCAGTCTATATGTTCAGTCGATCCATGATCGATTATTTAAATTACCAGAGGAAAAAGTCATCAACCGTTCTGATTTAATCCAGGGCGCGAGGGATGCCGAACGCGATACGCAATTTGGATTAGAGCCAGAATGGTTTATGGTGGTATTGGTTGCGCTTGTTCGTCAAGGCGAGATTTCTTTGAATCTCCCTGGTATCCGCATCGATTCTTCTAACTTAGATGAAGCGGGGCGGGTTGGATTGCCCATGTTGATGCGCTTCAACGCGGTTTCCAGACCCAAGCCGATTCCCGAGCAGAGTCTGCGCGCAGTGTTTGAAGGTCTGGATTTGAATGCGGATTTGATCAGTGATGCAAAAAGCCATGAACTGGCTATTTCGCAGTTGAAATTTGCGGTGGACCAGGAATTGAATCGCATAGTGATTTTGCTGGACAATCTGCGTGAAGGTCCTCGTTACTGGCGCGAAAGCCTGCTGGAACCGCTTGAGCTTCAACAGCAACGCAAAGAAATAACGGACTACAAGAACTTTCTGTCCTCCTTGCAGACGCTCAATTCGCCCGGAAAGCTGCGGAATTTCGCTCTGGGGCAGGGAGAGGTGCGTCACGAGCTGCACTCACGTAAGAAGGCACAGGAGATCAATCATCTGTTTGAGGTAGTTGGCGCCCTGGCGACCACGCTGGATTACATTTACCAGGCGGAGATAACGCTGCCGGCTGATGATCCCTGGCAAGCCGAATCGGCCAGGGTGCGAACGGAGCATATTGGATTGCTGCGGTCCTCAACCAGTGTCCAGGGCAATGGACTGCTGGCAAGGTTGAAAGGAAGCCTGGCGAATTTGCAGGACGCCTACATCCAACGTTACCTGGAGCTGCACCGCAAGGCACGTCTGGACTCGACACAGGACGCGGAAAAGAAGCGCATTACTGGCGATACACGTTGGGGCCAACTGCGCACCTTGAGCGGGGTGGATTTCTTGAACAGGGTAGAGCTTCAAAAGCTGGAAGAACGATTGACCGACCTTAAGTCTTGCCCTTCGCTGACGGCGGCTGATTTACGCTCCCGCCCGTTTTGCGGATCGTGTGGGTTCGTGCCACGTACGAACGCAATCACATCCTCAGCCGGTGAGCAGCTCCAGCAGGTTTCCAATGATTTTGGACAGTTATACCTTAAGTGGGTCAATGGGCTGCGCGAAAACCTAAAAAGTGACAGCTCACGTGCCAATCTTGCGATGATCGCCGACAAGGAACGCAAAGAAATCACATCCTTCATTGATACTGGCATGCTGCCAGAAAGAATGACTGACCGGTTCATTTCTGCGCTGCGCGACACGTTGCAAGGACTGGAAAAAGTAGCCATTGAAGGCGCAGATCTGCTGCTGGCATTGACCCGACCTGGAATGCCATGCACATCCGACGAGTTTGAAAACCGCTTCCGCGCTTTCCTGCGCCCAATTCTGGAAGGCAAAGACCCAACCAAAATTCGAATTCAGATTGACTGGTGAGAAATGGCAGACTTCAACGAACCACAACAACCCGATCTTATTGCAGAGCCACGCGCCGAGTACCATGCGCATGAAACCCAGATTGATCGAGAAGCTTACCGCAGCCGGCTCAAACTGCTTCTGCAAGACCCTGAATTTCGTAAAATTGAGGGTTTCCCTATTGGTACAGATGAAGCCATCTTACAGCTTTCTGACCCACCCTACTACACGGCCTGTCCGAATCCATTTATGGGTGAAATTTTAGAAGAATGGCTCGAAGAACGCCGCCAGACGCGCAGATCGCTCGGCCTGCTGGATGATGAACGCCAGCTGCAGTTAATGGACACGCGCCAGCCGTTTGCAGCAGATGTTTCGGAGGGAAAAAACGATCCCATCTACAACGCGCACTCTTACCATACCAAAGTGCCGCACAAAGCAATCATGCGCTACATCCTGCACTACTCGGACCCTGGCGACATCGTTTTCGACGGCTTTTGCGGCACCGGCATGACCGGCGTGGCCGCCCAATTGTGCGGTGACAAGAAAACGGTCGAAAGCCTAGGCTACCAGGTGCGCGGCGACAAAATATTGGATGCGCAGGGCAAACCGATCTCCCGTTTAGGCGCGCGCAATAGCATTCTGACAGATCTCTCGCCCGCGGCGACCTTTATTGCTTATAACTACAACACCCCGGTGGACACCCGTGCATTTGAGCGAGAAGCCAAACGCATTCTCAAAGAAGTAGAAAAGGAATGTGGTTGGATGTATGAGACTATTCATTCAGATGGAGTAACCAAATGTAAAACCAACTTCATTGTCTGGTCAGACGTGTTTATCTGTTCACACTGTGGGGAAGAATTTGTATTTTGGGATGTTGCCATTGATGAAGTAAACAAAGCCTTTAAGGAACAATGGGTGTGTCCTATTTGCTCAACACTTCTGGCCAAGAATCCCTCAAAAGATAGCGGCATTCAAAAAGCAGAGCATTCGTTTGAAACTATATATGATAACAATATCGGACAAGCAATTAGGGTAATTAAGCGGGTTCCAGTCAAGATTAATTATAGTCTTGGTAAGAAACGATTTGAAAAATCTCCGGATGATGAGGATCTCTTAAAAATTAGTTTGATTGATCAGACAGAAATTCCTTATCTGTTTCCTACAAACGAACTGAACGATGGCGACAAATATTCTGACCCCAAAAATGTGGGAATTAGTCACATTCATTTGTTTTACACCCATCGCAATCTGATGGTTTTATCGTTACTATATGAAAAAATCTGTAGCACAAAAGACAATCGATTGGTTTTTTGGTTCACATCAACGCTACCATGGTGTAGTCGAGAAAACCGACTCCACCTGGGCAACTATTTTGGAAAAAAAGGAGGTGCTATTACTAGCCTCCGTGGAACTTGGTATATAGCTTCCTTGTCTGTAGAAACTAATGTTCTAGAAAGATTTCGGCTTCGACTTGCTAGCTCCTCCTATTCAGATCCGATTAGGTCAGGGAAAAGTATTATTTCAACACAATCAGCCACTCAATTGAACCTGATCCCCGATTCTGTATTCGATTATATTTTTATCGATCCTCCTTTTGGCGCTAATTTAATGTATTCTGAGCTTAATGTAGTTTGGGAGTCGTGGCTTTCTATTCTCACAAACAATAAACGAGAAGCAATAATAAATAAATCTCAGCGAAAGAAGCTCTCGGATTATTTAGAATTAATGGTCACTTGTTACAAAGAATTTTTCCGTGTATTGAAACATGGAAAGTGGATAACTACTGAGTTTCACAATTCTCAAAATATCGTATGGAACTCTATACAAGAAGCGTTAATACAGGCTGGCTTCATGGTTGCTGATGTTCGCAGCATTGATAAACAAAAAGGATCTTTTAATCAAGTAAATAGTGTTGGCGCAGTGAAACAAGATTTAATTATTTCAGCATACAAACCCAATGAAAAATTTGAAAAGGATTTTCGTCGGGAAGGAGGCTCTGTTCAGGGCGCTTGGGATTTCGTTCGCCAGCATCTCGATAATCTCCCAATGCCAGCACTAAAAGACGGGGTCATAGAGCCGATCCAGGAACGACTACCCTACCTGCTATATGATCGCATGGTGGCTTTCCATATCCAGCGAGGCATCAATTTACCGCTCTCGGCGCCGGAGTTTTACCAGGGGCTTTCCCAACGCTTTTTGGAACGCGAAGGGATGATCTTCAATCCTATCCAGGCGGCGATATACGACAAGCTGCGCCTGCAGGCTGACCGAGTGGCCCAATTGGCTCTGTTTATCACCGATGAAAACTCCGCTCGCCAGTGGATTCGCCAAGAACTTGAATCTACATCTGGGCACGGTCCGCAAACCTATGGGGAATTG
>JAAZNW010000019.1 GCA_012798065.1 Chloroflexota bacterium | reverse complement strand
TGATGGCAATCTACCAGTTGAAGGACCACTACCCATCACGCTTGTGCTCCCTGCTGGGGTTCATTTTGGCGGTTGGAGCCATTGGGATTGGGCAAACCTCATTGGTGAGCCTGTCGTGGATGGAAACACGATCACCTGGCTTGTTGATGACCTTGATCCCGGTTACTACGGCACCATTGAAGTGATCGCGAACATTGATGGCGGTATTACCCCAGGCATTGAACTGACCCAGGAAGTGACTTTTGTAGTACTGCCTGAAGAGAATTACGTTGATAACAACTATTCCTCGTTGAGTGAAACTGTTCAAAACCATGGTCCCAACCTGAGGATTAACAAGATCGGCCATTGGTCAGGATCTTCGGATGATGGACAGTTTGCGTGGTATCGATTGGAGGTCGAGAACGTTGGTGATCAGGCGGTTGAGAATATTGAGATCCGTGATGATTTCCCGACCCAAATGACGTTCTTTAACTCTCTTCGTGTAAATCACGGTGGGCAATGGTCCTGGGATGACACCCACCTTGGTGAGCATTACTTCATCGCTTACCTGGATCGCCTGGAACCGGGTTGGAGAAGTGATGTCAATTTTGATACCGTGGTCTCCTGGGAAGATTTACCAAACGGAGCAACCTATGACAATGTAGCTACTATTGGTCCAAGCGAAGGGGATGTGAACCCTGTGGACAACACCTCGAACCTGGTATTAACAGTGGGTCCCGATCTTTTTGTTCAGAAGACGTTGCAAAGTGGCGAATTCCTCCCTGGAAAAACCCTCTCTTACTGGCTGGATTTTGGCAATTTGATGTCAGATCGCCTGATCGGAAGAGACACGAGTGGAAATGGCATCCTCACGGATACCCTTGCGGAGGGCATGACATACGTTCCAGGATCTGCCTATTTGCACTTGTGGGGGCAGGAATGGATGCAAGTCGATCCTTTGGTGGATGGGCAGGTGCTCACATGGACGCTTGGTCCGTTGGTATTCAATCAATATCACGAACTGTACTTTGATGTGATATTAGCTGACGAGATCAGCCAGGGCAATCCACTTATCAATACTGTGGATATTACGACTGATAACCCCACAACGGATGTTGATCCATTTATGGAGAATAACACCTCCAGTTATGTTCCAGACCTCGACCTCGCGGCGCCCATGATCACCAGCGAAGATAGCACCACGTTTACTTATGGCGAAGTTGGGAGCTTCACCATTACGACGGTCGGGTATCCGACCGCGTCGATTTGGACTGACGATACACTGCCCTCATGGCTGACCCTGACGGACCAGGGGGATGGCACCGCGATCCTGACGGGCACACCGCCAGCAGTGGGTGGGGTTGCAGAAATCCTTCTTAAAGCCGCGAATGGAGTCACTCCTGGAGCGGAGCAACTCTTCACGTTGACATGGGAAGGCGCGCCAGTCTTTCCGCTATTCCTACCGATGATCTTGAGGTAAACATTTTGTTTTAGCAAGCCGGGTTCAGCATCTGAACCCGGCTCTTTTCAACGGTAGAATGCCACATCGCAGGGTTCCTTCTAAAAAAAAAAGAAAAAAAAAGAGGCTGATCAATCACTTGATTAGCCTCTAAAAGTAAATGGAATGGGTTGGAAAACCCTCAACGGGAGGTGACTATTTCTTTTCCCACTCTCCCACGGGGTAGCAGCAGAAGACGAGGTCCTTGGCGGCTTTGAGTTCATCACAACGACGGACCGGCGTGTGGTGTGGCGCGTCGTGGAGCAGCTCAGGCTGGGTGCGGGCTTCTTCAGCGATCTTCAACATGGCGTCGACGAAGCTATCCAGCGTCTCAACGCTTTCAGACTCGGTCGGCTCGATCATGAGGGCTTCATGTACGATCAGCGGGAAGTAGTTTGTCGGGGGATGGAAATCGTAATCCATCAGCCGTTTAGCGATATCCAGGGCGTGGATATCCGGCACGTCCTTCCAGAAGCCCTCAAGCACGAATTCATGCATGCAAGAACGCTTATAAGGCAGAGTGTAGGTGCCCTTCAGCTTTGCCTGCAGGTAATTAGCGTTCAGGACAGCTTTTTCCGCCACATCCCGCAGACCTTCCTGCCCAAGCATTGCAATGTAGGTGAAGGCGCGTACAAGCATGCCAAAGTGACCATGGAAGGCTTTGACGCGCCCAATCGTCTTCTCAGGGCGGGCAAACGCGTAAGTTGGAGGGGTTTCCTCGTCACCCGGATCGGTCATGACCACATGCGGTTCGGGGAGGTAATCGACCAGCTTTTCGCAGACCATGACGGGACCGCTGCCAGGACCACCGCCGCCGTGAGGGGTGGAGAAGGTCTTGTGGAGGTTGTAGTGCATCACGTCGATGCCGCACTCGCCAGGCTTGAAAACACCAAGGAGTGCGTTCATGTTAGCGCCGTCGCCATAAACCAGACCGCCAGCTTCGTGTACGATGCGAATGACCTCGGCGGTGTTCTCGTCGAATAAGCCAAGTGTGTTGGGGTTGGTGAACATGATGCCGGCAAGCGTGTCGTCGCACAGCTCACGCAGAGCTTTGAGATCCACGTTGCCGCGTTCGTCTGAAGGTAGTTGGACGGGGTCAAACCCGAGCATGGCCGAAGAGGCAGGGTTGGTGCCGTGGGCAGAGTCGGGGATCAGGATGCGGGTGCGCTTGAGCTCGCCGCGATCTTTGTGGTACTTGGCGATGATCATCGTTCCGACGAGTTCGCCTTGGGCTCCGGCTGCTGGCGCCAGGGTGGCATCGGCGAAGCCGCCGATCTCAGCCAGCCAGTTTTGCAGGGTGTACATCAGGTAGAGGTTGCCCTGGACAGTATCTTCAGGCTGAAGGGGATGGGTGGCGGTAAAACCAGGGTAACGCGCGGTGACTTCGTTGATCTTGGGGTTGTACTTCATGGTACAGGAACCCAGAGGATATAAACCGAGGTCGATGGCGTAGTTCTTTTGGGAGAGCTTGGTGAAATGTCGCACAACGCCCAGTTCGGAGATCTCTGGGAAGGGGAAGCTCGCGCGGGCGAATTCCTGTGGGAACTCCGTCAGAGGAACATCGGGTTCCTGGAAGGTAACACCAGTGCGACCCGCGGAAGAAAGCTCAAAAATGGTTGGCTCACGCATGTTCCACCTCGCTCAAAACGTCGGTCAGATAGTCGATATCTTCGCGTGAAATCATCTCGGTGACGGCCATCAGCAGACAACCTTCAAGTTCGGGATAGTCTTTGCTGAGGTCGTAACCGCCAAGGATGCCGTAATCCTGCAAGTGGGCCAGCAGTTCGGTAACGTCCTGATCCGCTTTGACGACAAACTCATGGAAGAATGGCGTGCTTTTGAAGGGGAGCTCGAAACCTGGGACGTTCTGGACCAAGTTGGCAGTGTAGTGCGCGTTCTGGTAGCACAGGTTCGCGACCTGTTGGAAGCCGGTCTTGCCGAGTAGTGTCATGTAGATCGTCGCGGCAAGAGTCATCAGCCCCTGGTTGGAGCAGATGTTGGAGGAAGCCTTCTCGCGGCGGATGTGTTGCTCGCGGGCGGTGAGGGTGAGCACGTAGGCTAGTTCGCCTTGCGTGTCGACTGTTTCGCCGACCAGGCGACCGGAGATCTTGCGCAGCAAAGCGTTCTTGACCGCAAAAAAACCAAGGTACGGACCGCCGTAGGAAAGCGGAATGCCGAGCGGCTGACCTTCGCCAACCACGATGTCTGCGCCGATCTCGCCTGGAGGGGTGAGGAGG
>JAAZNW010000018.1 GCA_012798065.1 Chloroflexota bacterium | reverse complement strand
GTCAGCACATTCAGCTTGGAGCCCTGGATCGCGGATTTGCATAAAAGCACGCCGACTCCGGCGTCGCTGACGGCAAGGCGGCTCCCCTTCCGGGCATACTGATCCAGAAGCCGGATCCCCTCCAGGCTGCATTCGGCTACCGCAAGCGGGACCTTCGTCGCCTGGATCAGCGATTCCTGCATGACCTTGTCCTTTTCAGCCCTTTCCTGTGCCGTAATCGTCGGCATCCTGTACGCTCTGGCCAGCGGCTCAAACACGGCGGCGTCCTTTTGTACGAGCTGGTTCAGCCGCATGATCAGAGCTTCGGATTTTTTCAGCAGGATTTCAATGTCCTTCTCCACGTCCTCGTATTTTTCCTTTCCTATGGTGAGGTTTCCCACCATGCCTACCCGTTTTTCGCCCGGCGGAAGGTCAGCCAGGCTGCCCAGCTCACGAGGTGTCCCCGCATCGGGGGCGAAATCCGCCAGGTCCAGGCCGTTTGGGATGACGCGCACCGGGATGCGCATTTCTCTGAAAACTTCGGCGGTGTAATCAGAATTGCAGATGACGGTGTCGCTCCAACGGCGCATCAGGCGCAGGGCGAGGTTGCCCAGCAGCAAAGGGTATTGTTTGTGCTTCCCAATGGATTCCCGCACATGCCAGATATGCGGGGTGGCGGTGAGCCGCGCTGCCAGCGCGCCCGAGGGGCTCATGCTGTTGTTGGTGTGAACCAGGTCGATCCGCTCCTGGCGGATGACCCGCGCGATTTTGAAGGCGGCCAGCGCGCACCGCAGAAGCCGCCAGGCGTCCGCCAGCGGCGCCCTGGCGCGTTCAGCCAGCGTGCGGCGGCGGTATTGCTGCCAGGTGGGCAGCGGCAGCAGGTGCACCGCTGAGGCGTAGCGGCGCGCGCGCTCGTTGAAACCGGGGTCCGAGCCGCGTTCAAGCACGACCTGGCGCGCAAATTCATCGGGCAATGACCGGAGGATCTGGTAAAGACTTTCCTTTGACCCTCCCACAGCCTGCCCCGCCTGCACGTAGAGGATGTTCATCGTTTAGCTGCCAGGAGCGCCCGCGTTTTCAGGTAAGGGTACCTCAACAGGTAGCGCCAGTGCCGGCTGAGGAGCGCGGCGCAGGCGCGCCAGGTGGAGCGCGGGTCTTTTTGCCTGGCTGCCTGCCGCATAAGCGCTACCTGGTGCCGCACCTGGTATTTTTCAATGGCTTTGAGCACTTCAGCGCGTGGAATGGGTTGATAAAGCGGGTTATCCAGCGCGTCGGTGAGCACGCCCAGCCATTCCGCCACGAACCCGGGTGTATACAGCGAGGTCTTGCTGCCCCAATAGAACCTGAAGTTGGCGCTGACGATCCCCGGCAGATAGGCGACCTGGTGATGAACGCCCACCCTCAACCACAAGGCGCGGTCCATGCAGTAGTGCAGCGATTCATTCACGCCGCCCACTTCATTGAGCAGCTGCCGGCGAATAAATACGGTCGCCTGCCGCACGTAGTTCTCGGTTAACAGCTCGACCAGGTCAAATGGTTTGCCGCGGGCGAGCCGCAGGGGCTTTCCATTTTCACCGACGATCCACATATCGCTGCAAACCATGCCCGCTTCGGGATGTTGAAGGAGGTAATCGACCGCGGTCGATACCGCGCCGGGGGCGTAGGTGTCATCGGCGTTCAGCCAGCCGATGAGCTCGCCTCGCGCCATGGCGAATCCCTTGTTCAGCGCGTGCGATTGCCCCCTATCGGGCGCTGAGACCCAGCGCAAATGCGGGTACGCTTTGAGGATGTCAAGCGTGCCGTCGGTGGAGCCGCCGTCTATGACGATGTGCTCCAAATGGGGGTAACGCTGCCCGCTGACGCTCTCGATGGTTTCACGGATGAAGCGGGCGGCGTTGTAACAGGGGGTGACGATGCTGACGGTGGGAAGGTTCATGAGCACTTACGCAGAGCTGTTTGTGCAGCCATAACACGACAGGGTTTCACGGATGAAGATGGCCGGGGTGTGGCTGGCAACTCGCTCCAGGGCGGTGACCCCCGCCTGGCGCCAATCTTCTTTCAGCGACCTGCCGAGCGTTTGCAATAAAGCGCCGGGGCTGTCCGCTTCATACAACCAGCCGGCCCCTGGCTCCAGCAATTCAGGCAGGCAGCCCATGCGCGGGGCGATGACCGCGCGGGCAAACGACATCGCCAGGATCGTTGAGCTGGAGGTGAGGATAGCGCTGAAGGGCAAAACGACGATGTCGCTCGCGTTGAAAAAGAGCGCCAGCTCCTCATCTGGAATATAGCCAAAATGGAACCTGATGCGCGGGTCTTTTCCAGCCAGGCTTTGCAGCTGCTCGGCGTACCCAGCGCCGGGCTCTGGTTTTCCGGCGATGAGGAGTGTGGGCTCGCGCTCTTCGATCTCTTTGAAGGTTTGAATCAGGTTTTCCAGCCCTTTGTTGCGGCGCACGCCGCCAAAAAAGAGGAAGACCGGAGAGCGCGGCGGCAGGCGCAAAATTTTGCGAGCCTCTGTTTTGGAGGGCTTGCCGGAAGCATAGCCGAGATAGTGTGGATGAGCCACTTCAATGACGTTGTTTTTCCTGCCATAACGCGCGGCTAAAAGCCGCCTGGCTTCATGGCAGTGAACGATGACGCGTTGGGTGAAATTCGCCGCCAGCAAATGCCCCAGGTAATCGATCCAGGCCGGGTTGAGCGGATGGGTGGGCTTGAGGTTGTGCAGGGTCAGCACGGTGCGGTAGCCGAGCAGGCGGGCGAGCAGCAGGAAGAGCGCGAACCTGGCGACATAAACAAGGCGCGCGCGGCTGCGCCCGCGGTTGCAATACAGAAATTGAAAATAATGAAAGTGCAGGATATCGACCCTGTTTCGATTTTTGAACAGCCAGCGCAGTTTGTGCGCATCCGGCTCATCGAGGAGCGTTATTCCAGCCTCCTTAAGCCCTGATTCAAGCATCGCCCAGTAGGGGTTGCCCGCCATCACCCGCAGTGAAGGATAATGCACAACGCAGGTTGCCCTGCTGCCGGGCGGGTTTCTCATGACGGGGTTTCTCCAGCGCGGCTGAGCAGCGCTTCGACCTTCTGCAGGTAATCTTCCAGTGAATACCTTTCTTCCACCTGTCGGCGCGCGGTGGAAAGGATGCGAAGGTAACCCGCGTGGTCGAGGGTGGACGCGTGAACCCGTTCCGCGGCGGTTGCCACATCTCCCTCGGGCAGCAGGTAGCCCGTTGCTCCGTCCTGCACCACTTCCCGCGAGCCTTCATTCCCATAGGTGAGCACGAGGCAGCCGCTGGCCATGGCTTCCAGCGGCACGCGCGAGAAGCCGGTCTTGAAGGACGAGGGGAAGAAACAGAAATCATGCTCGCGGTAAAGCCGGCTCATTTCATCCTGCCCCGCCATGGTGCGAATGTCCACCTGCCCGCTCAGGCGGCGCGCCTCCACCTCGCGCCGCAGCAGCGCCAGGTAGGCCGCGGACTGCGCCTCGCCGATGATGAGCAGCTGGGCGGGCACGCTGCGCCGGCGCAGTTCATCCACCAGCAGAATTCCATCCAGGCAGCCCTTCTGCTCTTTGATGCGCGCCGGCAGGATGATCTTCAGCGGCGTGTGAATTCGCGGCGCGGCTTTGAACGGGAAGCGCGCGATATCCAACCCCGAGGGGATGACCAAGGCGTTCCGCACGAACCCTCCCTGCGCGCGGGCGTGCTCGAGCGCGGAAGGGCTGTTGAAGAGCACGCGCATGCCTTCGGGCCACTGCCAATCTGGCACAATCCGCCCGCCGCTCACCAGCCTGGCGCCCGTTTTAACCAGGCGCTTAAGCCAGGTCTTGAGCCGCGGCTCGCCCGCGTTCTTGTAGAAGTACAACCCGCGTTTCTGCAGCCGTGAAAGGTAAATGAGCTCCGAGCCGCCGTCATCGAGGATCAGCGGCGTGGGCTGCCCGGCGAGAAAGGGCAGAATCGCGTTCGACAGGTTCTGCATGTGACAGAGATAGATGAGCCGCGGCTGCACCTGGCGGACGACGCGCTCCACTTTCAATAATTCGCGCCGGTCAAACAGGATCTGCTGCAGCGGGTTGTCTCCCGCTGGCCTGAGCGCCAGCAGGCGCAGCGTTCGCTCCTCGTTCTGGTGTTCACGGCAGCCGCGCAGCTCGCAGCGGTTGGTGAGGATGGTGAGCGAGTGACCGCGCCGGCGCAGCCCCTCCGCCACATCGCGGCAGCGCAGGCCGAAACCGCCGCTGTGGTGCGGGGGATAAAAAGCGGTGATGAGCAGGGTGGTGGTTTTCTTGTTCAAGTGAGGAAATGACATCCCAGTTGAAAGAATTTCGTGGCGCCGGGGAATTTTCGATACTTTGCGCTTGCCAGCAGGAGAGCGGTGAGCAACCACGCTCTCGAGAGAGGCTTCACTATTTTGTTCATCAACTTACAAAGCTCGATTACTTTCTCGTATTCCTCTGCTTGAAACAAGTCAGTGACCATAGGTCGCATCTTTTTTTTCAGGAATAATACCCTGGTGGGTTCTTTAAGGGCGCGCTTGTTTTCAAGCACGGTCATGGCCATTGCCTTAATTGAATAAAACTTTTGCAGCAGCGCCTTTTTGTGGGCTGCTTGTGATAACTGCTGGGGATCGTCCGTTTCCCTTTCATAGCACAACACTTCTGGCAGGTGGGATATTTGAATGCCGAATATGCCTGCGCGGAATTCGTACTCAATGTCCTCGTTCGTCCAACCGTCAGACCACGGGCCGATTTGGTCAGCAGCCCTCCTGGTCCATAAACAGGCGCCTGTGCTCCAGGGGCGCCCAAAGAGCAATGTGGGCAGGATGGCGTCAAACGCCTGTTCGTTGCGAGGGCGCAAAGACCCTGAGTTGAGGTCCGCGCCACTGAACTGCCTGGTCTTGCAGTAGCACATCCCGGTTTCGGGCTTCTCTTTGAGTTGCAAGACCATTTTTTCCAGGAAGGTTGGATGCCACAGGTCATCAGAATCAAGGTAGGCGAGGTAGGCACCAGTCGCTCGCTGCCGGCCAGTTTCCCGCGACGCGCCGGGTCCCTGGTTCTCTTGGTGCCGAATCACAGCAACCGTGAAACCCGCGTGCGCTTGAATTTTTGGCCTGTAGGCCTGGCTGGAGCAATCATCCACCAGGATCAACTCAATTGGGCGGTAATTCTGCTTGTAAACCGCATCAACGGCTTCATCGACCAGGTTAAAACGGTTGCGAAGGGGGACAATGACCGAAACTAGCGGGTTGTCTTTTCCGATGCTTGCCATTGATTGTCCAAAACGAAGAATCCGCCCCATTCCTTTGGGGGCAGCTTACCGCTTTTCAGAATATTCCCTGGCTCAACGAACAGCGTTTTCGCGTTGGGCACCCAAAGGAGCACATCCTTTCCACGATAGATTTTTATATCCAGGTAATATTTACCCGGCAGCAGGAGCAGGTTCGGAATGTGGCAGGTTACTACGGTGTGTTTGCCGGCAACTTGGAGGGGGATACCGGAGAGGTCACTATGCAGGACGGTCAATCTTGTGCCATTTTCGTCATTGATGCCGATTGTGACGATCAAACCGCGAAAAATGGTTTCCGATTCGATCTCCAGGTGAATGGTGATGGTTTCTCCTGACATAAAACTGTTTTGAGTTGACCCGGTTTCATCAGCAAAGAACACTCTGGATAATTGAAAATTTTCTTGTTCATTCCTGGCCAAGATGGCATGTTTTTTCTCTGCTGCCATTTCTTCATTGGAAGCCAGGTATTTTTTCACGACTTTCAGAGAATCGCCAGCCAGTTCAAGCCTGCCGGAGTTCATCAAGATCGATTTTGTGCATAACTGCTGAATCGCCGCCATATTATGGCTGACAAACAGCACCGTCCGCCCTTCCTCGCTGGCCACGTTACCCATCTTGCCGAGGCATTTTTTCTGAAACTCAGCGTCGCCCACCGCCAGCACTTCATCCACCACCAGTATCTCGGGGTCAAGGTGCGCGGCCACGGCGAAGGCCAGGCGCACGTACATGCCGCTGGAATAGCGTTTGACCGGCGTGTCGATGAACTTCTCGATGCCTGAGAAGTCGACAATTTCATCGAACTTGCGCGCCACCTCGGCTTTTTTCATGCCTAAAATGGCGCCGTTGAGGTAGATGTTCTCGCGCCCGGTGAGCTCGGGGTGAAAGCCGGTGCCCACTTCCAGCAGGCTGCCGATGCGCCCTTTCACCTTTACCACCCCGCTGGAAGGCGCGGTGACCCGCGAGAGAATTTTGAGCAGCGTGCTCTTGCCGGCGCCGTTGCGCCCGATGATGCCCAGCGCCTCGCCCTGCTCCACGCGGAAAGAGACATCGTCCAACGCCAGGATCGACTGACCGGCGAGGCGGAAGGGGTCTTTTTGCCCGATGCGCGAGTAAGGGTCTGGCTGGCCGCGGGCGCGCGCCCACCAGCGCTCCAGGTCGCGGGTGAGGCTGCCGGTGCCGATGACGCCCAGCTCGTAGCGCTTGGTGAGATGTTCAACGGAGATGACGGGTCTCATAAAAGTATTTCCTTGTGTTTTATGAAGAACATCCCTATTAAAGATTTTCGGTTTGAAGACATCTTAGACTTAAGGGCAGTGTAGGCTTTCTTGATTTGATTCCAATCCACTATATCGATTAAGACATAGGAGAATGCGAAAACGGACACTGATAAAATCCGGCTAGTGAAGTAAGCATGGATAAATGAATGGTTCGCTGCGACACCGAACCAGAAAAATGGCAGCAGACCAATTAACGCAATAATAATTGTTGTATCAAGGCGATATTTCTTTTTATGCCATATTACGGCAAAGAAACCATAAAAAATCATCAGTGGAATGACTACAAATGATATCGGGTAATTTGAAATGGTAAAGGTATAAAAAGTTTGCAGGTTTTTCTTAATGGCATCAAATGAATTAATATGCTGGATATTCCCAAAAGGAATGTCACGGCCAATTCTTTCAAGAATGCCATTTATTCCTTCAGCAATCACATTTTCTTTCAACATAATACTGGCCAGCACCCATTTCGTTCCCCAGAGCAAGGCATAGCCGATCATCCAAGATAGGCCGATGTAAACAACAAAACTGAAAACCGATTTGAAGGAATTTCGAGTCTCGACCGTATTCCTGGAAATTAATAAAACAATCGCTGGAAAGCCAAATGTGATAAAAGGAGCGGTCAATAGGTCCACAAAACTAGTCAGCGCTCCAATAATAAAAAAGGCAATGATATATTTCTCTGTCGACATATCTTTGGTTTTAAGAAAAAGAGCAATTGCAGAAAAGCAAATAAAAAATACCATTGAAGCATGAACTGTGACCGGTATTATAGAAATATTAACCAGGACTATGCTTATTGCAAAGGACAGCGCGGCCAGCATCGACAGTTTTTTTGAAAACAACGCGACCAAGTACCCAAAAAAAATTAAGAAGGCAATTTGAAGCGTTTTTTGTACGCTAGAATATGGCATGAAGGTTAACATCGGTCTAATAGCGACGATATATCCATGCCAGTAACGAGGATACTGGTTATTTGGGCGGAAGGCATATTGGATTTGATCATACAGCGAATTGACACGGTAATTTTCTTCATTGCTATTCGACCCAGCATAAAACATCGCCTTAAGAGCAGATTTCAGGGGTTGATGCTCATCGATGTTGTAAATAATTCCTAGCATTACACTCTCAGTTAAGTTATCCAATTGATTTAACTTATGATTTCCAAGTATTCTTGGGCGATCGCCTTGTTCCTTTAGGGTTAACGCTGATGAAGCAATATTTTCCTTGATCTTTGTTCCCGGTATCAAAGATACGAGTGTAAGCGAGAGGACAAAAAAAAGGACTAAACATAAATAAACAAATAAAAAATTCCCAACCATCTTAAAAAGAGATGCATTTTTATTTCGTTGGTTAGAATTATGTTTCAAGTGACTATTATTCCTTTGAGATTCATAGTTCATCTTATGAATGGCAGGTTTCTCCCTTTACACCGTGTCAATAAAAGTTTTTTCCACCTGGTTGAAAATGACCACGCCGATAAACAAAATTACCGCCGCGAATGCCGCGCTGTATCCCAGCATCCCCCACGAGGCGTTGCCCGCGCCCAGGAAGCCGGCGCGAAAGGTTTCGACGATGGGAGTGATGGGATTGATCACCGCCACCCAGCGGTATTTCTCTGGTATGGAAGAGACCGTGTAGATCACCGGGGTGATATACATCCACAGCGAAATACCGAAGACCACCAGGTGCTGCAGGTCACGGTACTTGGTAGTGAGCGCAGAAACGATGATGCCGAACCCCAGCCCAATCCCGGCCATCAGCAGGATGAGCAGCGGAAGGCACAAGGCCCACAGGGTAAAGCGCACAGGCGAACCGCGCAGCAGGTAATAAACGAAGAAACCCAGGAAGAACACGAACTGGATGGCAAAGGTGATGAGGTTGGAAAGGATGATGGAGAGCGGGGTTACCAGGCGTGGGAAATACACCTTGCCAAACAACTGCGCGTTGGAGGTGAAAGTGGTGGCGGTTCCGTTGAGACAGCCGGAGAAATACGCCCACAGCACGTTGCCGGACATATAAAAGAGCAATCGCGGCAGGGCGTCGGTGGACAGGCCGGCGATGTTGCCGAACACCACGGTGAACACCACGGAGGTCAGCAAGGGCTGGATGAGGAACCACAGCGGCCCAAGAATGGTCTGTTTATAGCGCGAGACGAAGTCACGGCGCACAAAGA
The DNA here is from genome assembly GCA_012798065.1 of Chloroflexota bacterium. GTDB lineage: Bacteria > Chloroflexota > Anaerolineae > Anaerolineales > Anaerolineaceae > UBA6107. The sequence continues at coordinate 10,759 of JAAZNW010000018.1, read as the reverse complement.
GGGCGATCAAATCGCGGTAATTCCACACCTCCTGCAGCTGCAGTTCAAACCACTTCTTGCGCGGCGTGATGATCAGGTCCCAATCAGAATCAGGTGTGCTTCCCATATTTGTCCAGGATGTGAGCGGATGGTCGCGCTAAGGCGAGGTTCGAGCCTCCGGGCGCGCGTGTTCTCCTTGATATTGTAATTCAAAGCGCCTGGTCATGACAATTCCCAGCAGGGTACCGCCGCTGACCGTGATCACCAGGCTGATAAGAGGGTGGGGGAGGATGAATGAAATGCCAATGACCGAAATCACCAACCAGGCGCCGACGTTCCACCATAAATCCCGTAAGCGCGACCGCGCGACCTGCCTGAAAAGCCGCGGGGTAGTGTTCAGCGCCTCGCCTGGTTGTTCGCTGTAATAGTGGACCAGGGTTTCCCTGTGGATGTAGATGGCGGTGCAAACGGCGAAAAAGAGCCAAACGGAAAAACCGAGCTTTTCGCCCAGCATATAATTATCCATGAGACCATAAACCATATGGGCCGACATACCGCAAAGCAGGCCTCTCAGCAGCGTTTTGACGATGGAGCGGGCTTTGCGTATTGCCATCAGGGTCATGGTAAAAAAACTGCTGAACAACGCCAGGTAAATCACCAGGGCGGGCAAACCCATATCGGCGGCCACGGCCAGGTACATATTATGCGCGTAAAATAGCGGCCTCACGATAGCCAGGGGTGTGGCGAACGGGTAGATATCATGGAAGACTTTGCCGTAGGTTCCGATGCCGGCGCCGGTAATCGGCAGGTCCTGGATCAGATAGAGGGTGTTTTTCCAGTACTCGATCCTGATCTGCAGCGTGTTGCCTTCAGGGTTGGAGTAGGTATCTAAAAGGAGGAAAAACCGGGCCGGGTCGCCATCGGCAAAAACCCATATGCCAACCAATAAGGCCACCACCAGGATGGGGATGATAAATAAAAAGCGTCTATCTTTCCACACCAGCAGGATAAACACGCCGCACATAGTGCCGAGAAGCGCTCCACGCGACTGCGTGAGGATGAGCATGAAGAAGACGAGCGCTGTTCCGGCGGCGATCATGAACTTATAAAGGATGGTGAACAATTTCGCCCGCGGGTGTTTGCGAAGGAAAGCCCTCCTGTAAGCGCCGCGGTCTAACAATAGACTGATCAGCAGCGGCGCGAACAAGGCTAAAGTACCCCCGATGGTGTTCACGTGAATCCCGCCGCTCGCGGTGAACTGGTGAATGGCGGTTAACGGCAGGGGCAAGGAGGCAAGGAGTTTTGCGGGCAGCGCCCAATCTCCAGAAGACCAATCCGCGCCAAAGAAGCCCAACACTGACAATAAAACGGCTGTGGCGGCGAGCGCCAGGATCGCCCACTTCAACCTTTTTAAGTTAGCCAGAAAATTGACCAAAATACAGAAGAGCGTAATGGAGAGCAGCACGCCGTGAACTTTCACCAATGAGAGCTCGCGGTTGTGAGAAAGCGCCAGGCTCACAGGGAGCAAGAGAAGCAGCGCGAGGATATTCACATCCAGCGGGGTGGAACGAGGAAGACGCCTGCAAATGAGCGCATTACCAGCCCCGAGCAAAAAGAGCCCCACGTAACTGATTAAGGGCACGTAATCGTAGATCATGAGAAATCCCCAAAGCGCGGCGCAAACGAGCAGCATGGCGCCATACAGGTAGCCTGACCATCGCGCCTTCTGTGTATCTGTCAGTATTATGGAGGAAAACCTCGCTCGGCTGCGGGGCATTTGACTTCTCATTTATTCAGACAGTCGCTTAATTCCATTCAAGGCTTCGGGGCTTTGCGGGTCAAGGAGCAACGCGTTCTTATAGGCTTCAACCGCTTTCTCTTTCATGCCGTTCGCCTCATATAATGACCCAGCCAGTAAGTAGTACCTGAGGACAGGGGGGTTCATCAGTTGTAACACTCTTTCAATGGACTGGATGGCTTTGGCGGGTTGATTCAATTGAGCATAGGTCAACGCGGCTTCATAATGCGCGTCAATGTAATCAGGAAAATCCTGCGAGAGGCGGTCAAAGATTTCGGCGGCTTCATCTAATTCCTTTGAATCTCTCAGGAATTTCGCGTAATGCAGCTGAAAATCTCCGCGATCTGGTCTGAGGGATATCGCCTGCCTGTACCAGTAGCCGGCCGGTTGCGCTTGCTTTTCTAAAGCGTACAAAGTGGCCAGGTCGATTTGCCCTTCCCCGTTTTCGGGATAGGCAGCCATTTCTCCTTTAAAGCAATTGGCTGCTGATTCACTGTCTTTAAAGTTGTAGTAATAGAACCAGCCAAATTTTTTCCAGGCGATCCAATTATTCGGGTTCGTATTCACCGATGCGCGATAGAACAATTCAGCTTCAGATAACTGATTATTCGCAGCATAGTCATTTGCCTGCGAGAATTGAACGCCGCTTTTTGTGTTCAGCCAGGTGACAAAAAATTTGGATTCAGGGAATTCTCCCATTGATTGATCGAGCAAAGCGACTGCCTGGTCGTATTCCTTAAGATCAGTGTAAATGGTTGCCAGGGCTGAAGTAGAGGTTTCAGGCTCAAGGTGATACCGGCTGATGGCGGCCTTTAACGCGTCGTCTAATAACTTCTTTTCGCGTAATTCATAGGTGGCGTTGTGCAGCGCTGTAAGATTCCCTGCCATTTCCCAGGCACTGATCGCCCTGGCAAAGTCCTCGTGCCGGTAGGTGATTTCCGCGTACGTATTCGTTACCAATGGGTTACCCGGACCAATGAGCGGGGTAATATACGCTAAAGCCAGGTCGTCATCACCATTGGCAATCGCTTCACGCGCCAGAAGCAGCTTCGCGTGCGGGTGAGACGCAGGCGGTAAGGGTAATGCTTGATCTGAAGAAATGGGCTGATAGAAATGCGCGATAAACGCCAGCGACCACTTATTCACCTCAACCGCTGCGCGAAAACCGTTCGGGGTGATGATCCCCCATAACAGGATGGCAGCCACTGGGAGAGCAAGAAGGATTCTAAGTTTTCGTTTTTGTTGAATGCTGACAGGCATGATGCGCGCTCCGCCCTTTTGACATCGTGAAATGCCAAATGATGGCACATGGCATCCAAATTCCTTCTTGACATTTCCCTGACAGAAGAAATTTGGAATTTTTCCAGCGGTCTAAACGATGATCACCCAGCCGCGATGACGCACTGGCTGATCATAATAATTATAGTGAAGTACCTGTATTTTGCGCACAAGCGAGTTCCGGCGCCCCCAAGCGTGATGACAGTTTTGAAATGGATGGTTGCTGAACTCGATTGCTGGAAGGATCTTCACAGGTATTGTGGATGAGAGTATTCGCCGCAGTCATTTTACCATGTAGCGATGTGAGGTCCTTTTCTTAATTTCGCGCGAGATCGTCACTTCAGAAGCAGCCAGAAATGCCAGAAATCGGCGTGAAAGACCTGGCATCGGTCGGGGACACTTTGGGTACACTCCATACTTAACAAATTTGTTCTTTAAACGTTCTGTAAGTTTATTACAAGGTATTTGCTGCATAATTTTATTGGTGATTGTGTCGATGAGGTGTGTCGATGAAATTGCAAATATTTGGTAAATCCACTTTTATTTTCTTTTTCTCGCTGATTTTGTGTGGTATTTCCGTGAACCAGGCACATGCGGATGGAATGGTTATCCGTGTAAAACCTGCCGGTATTGAAAGCGGTACGTGCGGCGAGACATGGGAGAATGCTTGTTCACTGCCACGCGCAATCAGCCTTTCTTCCAATGGCGACCAAATTTGGGTTGCCGCGGGTGTTTACTTGCCGACCTCCACAGCTGATCGCGCCAGCAGCTTCGTGATGAAAAAAGGAGTAGCCATTTATGGCGGGTTTGGCGGTACTGAGCTGGAGCTGAATCAACGCGATCCTTCGGTGAATATAACGGTCCTCAGTGGTGATGTGGGTGTGCCAGGTAACAACACAGACAACAGTTATCACGTGGTCAGTGGCAGCGGCGCGGACGGTTCCTCCATTTTGGATGGCTTCACCATTGAGAAAGGGTACGCTGATGGCGAGAACCCATATAACCGTGGTGGCGGCCTGTACGCCTATAAGGGTAGTCCTGTTATCCGCAATGTGATTTTTACCAATAACTACGCGGCCTCATTAGGAGGTGGGGTGTTTGCTTCCAGCAGTAATCCCTCTTTCATAAATGTAGAATTCAGAAACAACTCATCGGGCGACCGTGGAGGTGGGGTATACAACTATGTAGGCAGCTCGACTTTCACAAATGTCCTGTTTGTTGAAAATTCAGCTGTTCAACGGGGAGGAGGCGTATTTAATTATTCCAGCGGTTCAAACCTGACAGGTGTCGATTTTGTGCGAAACGCCAGCCAGGACCTTGGTGGTGGGATGAATAATTACCTGAGCACCGTTTCATTATCTGATTGCTCATTCACTGAAAACTCGGCGGTCACAAGTGGCGGCGGGATGTACAACGGCGGGGGAACAATTGAACTGGAAAATGTGACCTTTACCGGCAATACAGCCAAGGGTGGTGGCGGAATGTTAAATTCGTCCCACAGCAATGTCACATTGGAAAACGTGTCTTTTGAGCGTAATTCCGCTTCGGAGCGCGGTGGGGGAATGTATAACTATTCGAGCGACCCGAGCCTGGCGTTTGTCACGTTCACAAACAATTCTGCTCGAGAACATGGCGGTGGTATGTTCAACTCAGGCTGCCAACCAACCTTAAACCATGTTGATTTTACAGGGAATAAAAGCGAAATATACGGCGGGGGGATGAATAATAATGGCAGCAATCCCATTTTGACCGATGTCACCTTCTCTAATAACACAGCAAATTATGGAGGGGGTATCTATAACTGGGAATACAGCAGTCCTTCGCTTCTGCGTGTAACATTCACCGATAACTCAGCCGTATATAGGGGCGGAGGGATGTATAACGTCGATTATTGTGATTTCCATCTTGACCAGGTAACGTTTACCGGTAACACAGCCACAGATTACGGCGGCGGAATTTTTACTTCGAATAGCAATCCTACCTTGCAAGCGGTCCGGTTCATTGGCAATTCCACGCCGAATCATGGGGGTGGTATTTACAACTCCTATACTCATGCGACATTAACAGACGTCACCTTTGAAGGAAACTCAGCGAAAAACGGCGGGGGGATGAACAACAACAATAGTGACCCCAAAATGACGAATATTACATTTATGGGGAATACCGCCTCCGAACGAGGAGGAGGTTTATATAATTATTCCAGTGACCCGGTGCTTAAAAACGCGACATTTTATAATAACTCAGCATTAACATACGGTGGCGGCATTTTTAATTCTGCGGGCAGCCTGTTGTTAGATGGCGCGACGCTGACTGCCAACACTGCCGGGATTTATGGCGGTGGCATGGCAACCGATGCGACCAACAACAGGGTCAACAATTCTATTTTTTGGCGAAACACGGCGGTAACCAGCGGCTCGCAAATTTATAGTTTTCACTCAGGCATGCCGATCATTAACGATAGCGTGATTGAAGGCGGTTGCCCGGCTGGGGGTGTCTGCACGAACATCATCTCCAGCAATCCCCTCCTCGGCCCTCCGGACAACTATGGCGGACCGACCTGGACGATCCCGCTCCTGGTTGGGTCATCTGCCATTGATGCTGGCAATGATGCGACTTGCAGCCCGTTTGATCAGCGAGGAGTGCCGCGCCCACAGGGCCCGCATTGCGATATTGGCGCTTTCGAAGCGACTGGAGATCCAACCTCGGCGGACCTGCTCTCGTTTACAGCGATCGGAGAGGAAAAAGCGGTTAAGCTTGTATGGGAAACCACCAATGAGGTGAACAACCTGGGCTTCAACTTGTTAAGAGCGACATCTGTTGAGGGAGCCAGGACCAGGATCAATGAACAGATGATTCCCAGCTCTCAACCAGGCTCTCTTATCGGTTCGGAGTACAAATTCCTGGATGAAAGTGCACGTTTGCTGCCAGTCGAATTGGGGGCAAATAAAACTTTTTATTACTGGCTGGAAACGGTCGATATTTATGGGCGTAGCGAGCTGCAGGGTCCAATCATTTACAAAATGGGATTACAGCAAAAAATTACAAAAGGCAAATAAGACAACCTTTGAATGACGGTTACAGCAACAACAGTTGAAGCCCCAGTGAGAAATCGTCGTTTTTCACAAGAACCTGTGGGTTATTTGTATCGAACCACGCGCGCAACTTCTTCTCTTCGTGAAAACGGGAGAGGCGTTTCTCTCTCCTTGGCTGGGCCGTGTCAGGGTGTTTTACGCACCTCAACCGGTCCATATACCTTGTTGTGACCGTAGATATCCACCTCTTCCAGCCAATAATAATAAGGACGGCTGCCGTTCAGCGCCTGTTGCAGAATGGTGCCGCTGAGTTCTGCGCTGGGTCTCATCATTCTTGGGTTGAATGATTTATCAGTGTATTCGTAAAAACCACCCACGAGGCTGCCGGGTGGGTTGTCTCCTCGAATGAGTATTGCATTCAGCCTGTCTCTTTTTCCGTTTAATGTGCTGGAGCGGTACAGGTTAAACCCCAGTGTGTTGAGTTCGCTTGAGGTCTCCCAGCTCAGCGTCACCTTTGCTGGTTGAGATTGAGCTGAGAAGGAGGAGAGCTCCACAGCCGTTGGTTTCAAGGAGCTACAGGCGGTAAATGCCTGAACCAGCCCATAACCAAAATAGTCATCCCGGCCTGCTGTTCCAAGATCTAAAGCGGTGTTGATCAGCGCGTCTCTTACTTCAGTGTTACTCGCGTCTGGTTTGCAGGACCAAACAAGCGCCGCGGCGCCTGCCACATGTGGCGCGGCCATCGAAGTTCCACTCCAGGAACCGTAGCTGGACCCTCCCATCACAGTGCTGGTCACTGCTGTTACCTTGCCCAGCTTGTTGTAGAGGAGATATTGACCGTCCGACTGGCTCATGGTGAGTGCGGGAATGAGTGATGAATTGCCGTCCCCTAGGGTTCCTCCAAACACGCCAGGTTCATTGTTATAGATCAACGCAACCAGGCCGCCCGATGATTGCACATTCGTGACCTTGGTGAGCAAATCGACGGAGCCGCGTTGGCAAAGAACGATCTTCCCTGCCCACGCGCCTACAGAGTCACACAGGCCGCCACTGACCAGTTCACCGCTCGCAGAACCCCAGGCAGAATACTGGATATGATAACCAGGGTAGGTAACTCCATCCACTACAACTGTCTCGATTTTCGTCGGAACGGTGCTGATCACGGACACGCCCGGGGCGGCAAGATCAACCGCATTGTTATACTGCGAAAAACCAGCATGCTGCAGGTTGGAATTGACCGCGGCTACCGAAAGGACGCTTGGATAAGAGGCAGGATAGCTGTATGCCGAGGTGCCCAAATTGCCAGAAGAAGCGATTAAAAGGATCCCGGAATCGAAGAGCGATTGAAACACGGCTTCTTCAATGGTAGAGGGGGTATCTCCGCCCAGGCTCATGTTGATGATGTTCGCGCCGTTTTCGCTGCAGGAATACACGGCTGCGATCAGGTCAGACGCTCCGACAACCCATTTTCCTTCATCGGAGAAAATCTTCACGATGTGCAAGTCGACTGTGCCGGGGGTGACTCCAACTACACCGATGGGGTTGTTCATCGCGGAGATGGTGCCGGCCACGTGCGTACCGTGCCCGTACCCATCCCGCTGCCAGTTGTCGTCGACCTGGGAAATTCCGCTTATATTATCTTTCAGGTCTTCATGATCAGTGTAATAACCGGTATCGATGATGCAGACTTTCATGCCTGCCCCAGTTGGTGCGCCTGAATCAATCACCGCGTCTCGGTTAATATCCCAAACATCGCGTGCCTGAACGGCTTCAAGGCCCCAGGGAATGATTTGACCATTGACATCCACTGTATTATTGAACAACGCTTCAGGTTCGGTTGAGAACGGCTCAATAAGGTAACGCGCGGGGTCTTTCTCGATGGTCAGCAGGTCAGGGTTCCGATATAAACCTGGGAGGTCTTTCTCAGAGATGGTCAGCGCGAGGGTATTGATGTCATTGAAAACATAACGGATGACCGCACCTGACGCGTTCAGCGTACTACGCGCGGTTTTCATTTGACCATTCTTATACTTGATTAAAACCCTAACCGTATCTTCTTCTTTTTGGGCAGATGCGGGCTGAATGATGATCGAAGACCATATCAAAGTGATGATAAGCCCACAAGACAAGAAATTTATCCAACGTTTCATAACTCCCTCAATAATCACGTTTGCAGGCGACCTGAACCCCATTAATCATATCAGAACCCGCCCGGCTTTTCGATGGAAAAGGCGGGATTGAAAATAAACTGTAATGAAGAGTATGACATGGTCAGGTGGATTGTTTGCACCCACAGAAAAAAGGGGATTGCAAAGCACCGGTTCGTTTTCTTCTTTCGCTTTGAATGTGCTCTTTAATTGCGAGATCATTCCAGATCGAAAGGACGAAGTGGAATATTCTTCATCGACCGTAAAGTTCGCGTTGAGACCTGATTTGTGCCAATAAAATGGTTGAACCTTAGAGATGCAGCGGGGGGTGACGCTTTCTCTCACTTTGCTTAGCTCAATAGACAGGGCGGTGTATACAACGGCGGCGATTTCTATAAATAATTGGCGAGGTTGTGAAATTTGTCCAAGAGAAAAGGCGCAAGGTACAAAGAATGATAAATTTGGTCCATGCCGAATTAATCTGAGCCCATGTGTTTCTATTACAACAGGTTAGCTGTATTGATGGTTTATCGCCATGAACGCTGTAAATCCTCCTTTGTTTCAGTTTCGGGTTCCACTAAGAAATATGTTCTCAAATTTTTACTTCTATAAGCGCTTTGTAAAAAATCACCCAAGAAATTTCCAAGCATTTTCATCTTTGAAAGCAAAGCTTCTTTGTCCCCCTAGGATCATGTCCTTTCCTTTTGTACAATAAGACCAAGTATTCAACACAGATTAAGCATCGCTGAAAACGTTCGGATTTTCTTATTCCCGTTTGCGTGGCCTGGCCAGAACTTGCTGGCAGGTCGTTTTGTTTTCCAGGGCAAAGAAGATGTGGTCGGAAAAATGGTTGGTGGAAAAAGGGCCGCCAGCCAACCCCGCTCCTTAAGCGCTTGATATGACAGCGGAGCCCAACCCAGCCTTTGCAAAATAGTCGGACGGCAGAAACTATGATATTTACCGTCCGACTATCTTCAAACCCATGTATATTGGCGCCCTCGGCGCGGCTCGAACGCGCAACCTACTGATTCGAAGAACCAGAACTAACGTACTATACCGTATATATGGTGGTATGCCTTCTATATAGCCAAAAATGTGGGGGTTAAATTGTCCACCAAATTCATATTTTCCACTGTATTGTATTCAAACTGCGCCAATAGTGCGCCTAACAGTGAAGCAAGGAAAGGCAGCCTGCACTTATATTCCTATAAGGTAGATTAGTCCAATTCAGAAAATCGACTCAGTTGGATTAATTCTCATTTGCCTGACGAATAGCATATCCAATTTCTAACCAATGCAATAATAAAACTTTCATCCCCTTATCCTCGCCATTGTTTCCTTGATATTGCCTAAGAAATCTATGAGCAGGCATTGGGTCAGGTAATTGGTCAATTCTATCCAAAATAGCTTTTTGTGTTTCTTCTGAATACAACCGTGCAACATGAGTATTCACTGCAGTAGCTGAACCATGATAAGTACAAAAAACAGTTGCCATACTTCCAGTTTGCAATCGGACTTGTTCACTGTGGGCATGTTTAGAAAAATCCCATTTAAATTCATCCCATTGTTTTGATATCAAACCTAAGTTAAAGGCTGATTCAGCGGCTGTTTTTCCTGTAACAATTATTACTTGAGGTTGCAGGAAATTTATTTGTTCGGTCAAAATGAATTGGCAACATCTTCTAGCAAGCTCTCGATTATTTTCGTCTTTTATACCGTGCATGATTGCATTAGTCCAATAATGACTTTTCATATATTTATTGCATTCAGGACCAGAATCAATGAGAGAAACCGCAGCTTTCCAAAGAGAGAATCCATGTTGTGCAGAATGGTCTGTTGAAAAGCGGGCATTACAATAACCACAGAGATTGCCCGTCTTTTCTGGCGTTGTACCAGCCGGGTCTTGTGCAATCAGCATGCTTTTCGCAATAACATTGGAATTCCAATTGATACCATGTTGAATACAACTAACTCCATACGCGGGCTTGTTTATGTGTTTCCGACTCGGATTCCATGGGCAGTTCTTACACGCAGGGTGGGAACCACTCTGAGCTGTGATAAGGAGGTCTGCGAGACTCATATCTTTTACTCCTTTTCGATGTGGTAAGGTATGAACCTAAGTGGTAAAAAAATCAAATTACCTTGGTTCAAGGATTGTGTTACCACAGGTGCAAAAGAATTTATCTTCCTCGAATTGGTAACGTAGCAATTTCTTACAACAATAACAACAGAATAAATTTGAAAAACCTAGAAATGTCTTCTATATGTATTCTACGTCACCTATCGCGATTACGCACTCTTTTTTCTGTAAATTTGAGTCAGAAATACCCATCGTTCTTTAATAACTTAATGACTTGCCAGCACAATAATGTTTTCCGATCTGCCACTCCTCACTGATCTCCATAAGCAAAGCCGAGATCAATCTAAGGCATGAAGCCTCGTTTGGAAATACACCAACCACTCTTGTTCGCCTACGGATCTCTTTGTTGATTCTCTCCAGGCTGTTGGTCGTCCGGATCGTTCTC
>JAAZNW010000140.1 GCA_012798065.1 Chloroflexota bacterium | reverse complement strand
TTCTCCGGATTTTCCGTGTTCATTTGGCTGTGTGCGTCAGGCGCGGGTCAAGCGTATCGCGCAGGCCGTCGCCCAACAGGTTGAAACCCAGCACAGTGAACATGATGGCAATGCCGGGGAAGATCACCAGGTGCGGCGCGCTGAAGATACTGTTCTTCTCTTCACCCAGCATCAGACCCCACTCTGGGCGCGGCGGTTCTGCCCCCAAACCGAGGAAAGAGAGCGCGGCGGCATCAAGGATGGCGGTGGCGATGCCCAGCGTGCCCTGCACGATGAGCGGCGTGAGCGCGTTAGGCAGAATGCGCTTGAACAAAATATGCAGCCCCGAAGCCCCCATGGCGCGCGACGCCTGCACATACTCCAGGTCGCGGACGGTGAGCACGGTGGAACGCACCAGGCGCGCGAAGCGCGGGATGGAGACGATACCAATCGCCAGTAAGGCGTTAATGAGACCTGTGCCTAAAACAGAAACGATGGCGATCGCCAGCAGCAGGCTGGGAAAGGCCATCAGCACATCCATAATGCGCATCAACAGGTTATCCAGCCAGCCCCCGGCGTACGCCGAGACCGCGCCGATGAGCGTGCCGATCAGAATGGCAAAGGCCATGGTGACCACACCGACCTGCAACGATAAGCGCGAACCGTAAATAACCCGCGAAAACAGGTCCCGCGTATTGCCATCCACGCCGAACAGGTGTTGCGGCTGGTCTGCCGGGCAGCCGAGCAGATGAATGCATGGCGGGGTGCGCCGCTTTGATTCTCGCAGGATTTGGGTGGGGTTATAAGGGGCGATGAGCGGCGCGAAAATGGCGATAAGAATCAGCATGCCCAGGATGAAGATGCCGGCTTTGCCTGAACTATGGTGCCATAAATGGCGCAGAGACTCACGGAAAAGTGATTTGGGTTTCGAGGTGGCAATTTGATTCAGTTCGGTGATGTTTTCCATATCGGCTCCACCTACTCCAATCGAATGCGCGGATCAAGATACGCGTACGAGATATCAACGACCAGGTTCACCAGTACAAAAATGACCGCGATAACCAGTGTAAAGCCCTGCACCACCGGATAATCACGCGCTAAAATAGCAGCCACCAGGCCGGTGCCAAACCCGGGAAGATTAAACACCGTTTCAGTGAGCACCGCGCCTGAAAGCAGGCCGCCGGTTTCAATACCGATGATGGTGACAATAGGGATCATGGCGTTACGCATGGCGTGCTTACCGATGACGCGGCGTTCCACCATGCCTTTGGCGCGCGCGGCGCGGATGTAATCCAGACCCACCACTTCGAGCAGGCTGGAGCGCGTCATGCGCGCGATGATCGCCATCGGGATGGTGCCCACCGCCACTGCCGGCAGGATGAGATGCCGTAACGCGTCCCAGAAAAGCTTCCAGTCGTGGGTGATGATCACATTCACCAGCACGGTATTCGACATTAATTCCACTAAAAAGAACTTCAAGCCACTGAGGTTTTCAAGGCCCCAGAATTTTGCCAGGTCAATAGGAGAGAGGCCCGCCGAGAACCTGCCGGAAGGAGGCAGCGAGAGAGGCGTGCCTTTTAATGTAAGCGCGAACAAATAGGCCAGCAGCAGCCCCAGCCAGAAGACTGGCATGGAGACGCCGATATTGGCGATGATCATGGTGATGGTATCAATGAAGGTATTGCGTTTTAACGCCGAGATAACCCCCAGCAACACCCCCACCGTGGTGGAAAAAATCATGGCCAGCAGGGTCAGCTCCATCGTCAGCGGCAGGCGCTCAGCGATGAGCGTGGTGACCGGTCGGGTGAAACGGATGGAATCACCGAAATCACCCTTAATGAGATTCTGCAGGTAGCGCACGAATTGCACGCCGATATTGTCGTTCAGCCCGTAGCGGTCAAGAAATGCCTCGCACTTTGCAGGGGTGGCGCGCTCCCCCAGCATGGTGACGCAAGGGTCACCCGGGATCAGGCGCACGATCATAAAGGTGACCAGCACAACCCCCAGCATCACTGGCAGCAGCAACATCAGCCTACGGGCGATAAATTGGAACATAACGCGTCTCTCTAAATGAAGGATAATGGATGGGGCTGTTTGACCAGCCCCATCCACGCGAACAGGTTAAAGCTTAGGGTACAGCGTATCCGGCTTCAGCCAGAAGTTCTTTGGCTTTCGCGGGATCGTATTCCCACCACAGCACATCCGGGCTGGCGCCAGGGTGCACGAAGGCGGGCACGAAGCTGTTGGAAACACTGGAGCCCACCGGGTAGTACTGCTCTACAATGCGCTCACGGTCAATCGCGTAAGTGATTGCCTGGCGAACCAGCAGGTTATCAAAGGGGGCGATATCATGATTGAACCCGATGTAGAAGATGTTGAACCCGTTGCGGGGGTACAGCGCGAGGTTGGCATCCGCCTCGATGGAGGCGATATCATCCGGACCGGGGTTGTCGATGCCGTCCACCGTGCCAGCCTGGAGTTCCAACAGGCGCTGCGCGGACTGCTCAGACCAGCGGAAGATCAGGTTGGGGGTTTTGGCTTTCTCGCCCCAGTAACCATCGTAAGCTTCCATCACCACGCTGTCGCCACGGTTCCACTTCTTCAATTTGTAAGGACCGGTGCCGTTGGGGTTGTCGCTGATGGCCACGGAATCGCCCTTGGTCGCGTCCAGATGCTCCTTATCCAGGATGCTGAAGACCGAGAAGGCGACCTTCGACGGGAAGGCGGGGTCAGGGTAGCACAGGCTGAACTTGACCGTCTTGGCGTCGACAGCCGCGATGGAGGCGAACTCACCACCGTAATCGCAGCTCGGGGCGGTCAGCGAAAGCATACCGTCGGTATCCACCAGTTCGGCTTCCACTGCTTCGGAATTGATGGTGCTGCCGAAGAAAGCGCCAAAATACTCAAAAGCGCCAGTGCGGCCGGTGCGGTTGGGGCTGGCAGCATCCCATAAGGAAGCATAGGTCGCCACAACATCGTTGGCATCCAGGGTAGCGCCGTTGTGGAAGGTGACGCCATCGCGCAGGGTGAAGGTATACTCCGTCAGTTCATCGTTCGACGTATAGCTCACAGCCAGAGCAGGAGCTACATCAGCTGTGCCAACTGCGAAGGCCAGCAGCGGTTCGTAAATCTGTTCGCAGGCGCGCAGGGTTTCGCCGTCGGTTTCATCCGAGCACCACAGCGCGTTGGGTTCGCCGTTCTGCATCCACACGAGCGTATCGGTGCCGTTGCTCATCACGCTAAAGACTTCGTTCCCCAGCGGGCTGGAGTGCGCCCCCTCGACATCCTTAGCGAAGACAGTGGCTGAACCACCGTTGGCAACCGGGATCATCATCAGGTAGTCTTTGAGCATCTGGTTGATGGTGTCATAGTGCACCTGGCGTGCTGCGGGGTCTGAAAGCTTGGCGGCTTCGCGAATCTCCGCGACCATGTCATCATAAAGCGCTCCAAACTGCTTGTTCTCAGCGGTGGCGAAATGATAATCATAGAAGTTGGTGGCGTCCGGGTAGTCGGCGTTCCAGCCCAACAGGTAAAAGCCCTCATTACCAGCGGCGGTGGAATCGATAAACGCGGCGGATTCCATTTCTTTCAGGGTCACCTGAATACCAACCTCAGCCAACTCTGCCTGGATCTCCTGCGCTACCTTGGCGGGTGAAGGCAGGTAGGCGCGGTCGACCACGCGGAAGGCTAGTTCGATCTTCAGGGGAGCGGCGGCAGCCGGGGGCGCAACCGGTGCTTCAGTGGCGGCCGGGGCTTCCGTGGCAACAGGCGCTTTTGTCGGCGCCGCGCAGGCAGCGAGCAGCAGGCTGGCGACGATCAAAAAGCTGAACAATACAAACACACGACGTTTCATTTCTTTTCTCCTTGTTGATTGATTGAACGTTTACGGGTTCTCGACAAGAAAACCCTTGGTCACTGGCGCTGGTTATGGCTGAATAAAACCACCTCCTTTTAGACTTGCTCCACACATCTCATCCGATAGCGGCGCGCCTTCAGGCGAGCCAGCAGGCCACACTGTGGCCGGGTTTTTTCTCCACAAACGGCGGTTCTTTGAGCGCGCATTCCGCCACAGCGATGGGGCAGCGGGGGTGAAAGCGGCAACCCGTAGGCGGATTGAGCGGGCTGGGCACATCTCCCTTAAGGATGATGCGCTCGCGTTTCAACTTGGGGTTGGGAATGGGAATGGCGGACATCAACGCCTGGGTGTACGGGTGCAGCGGGCTGCGGAACAGTTCATCACGGTCAGCCAGTTCCACCATTTTGCCCAGGTACATCACCGCCACCCTGTTGGAGATATGCTCCACCACGCCCAGGTTGTGGGCGATGAACAGGTAAGTCAGCCCAAACTCATCCTGCAGGTCTTTGAGGATATTGAGCACCTGCGACTGGATGGAAACATCCAGCGCTGAGACCGGCTCATCACAAACGATAAAGCGCGGTTTCAACGTCAGCGCGCGGGCGATGCCAATGCGCTGGCGCTGTCCGCCTGAAAACTCGTGCGGGTAGCGGCGGCTGTGATAATCTTCCAGCCCCACCTTCTTCAGCATATCCACCGCCATCTGGTAGCGATCTTGCTTATTGCCAATCTTATGGATCTCCAGCCCCTCCATCACCGAATTACCGATGCGCAGACGCGGGTCAAGCGAAGCGTAGGGGTCCTGGAAGATGATTTGCATATCACGACGCAGCGCCTTGAGCGCGTCTCCTTTAAGGTCAAACACTTCCTTGCCGTCAAAGTTCACCGAACCAGCCGTAGGTTCCGTAAGGCGCAGAATGGTGCGGCCAATGGTGGTCTTGCCACAGCCTGATTCGCCCACCAGCCCCAGCGTTTCGCCGCTCTTCACGCTAAAACTCACATCATCCACCGCCAGCAGGTGCCCGGAGACGCGCTTGAGCACGCCTGTTTTCACCGGGAAGTACTTTTTCAGGTGGTTGACCACCAACAGGTCGGCCTGCTTGTTTATTTTGTTCGTGCCTGGTTGATCGCTCATATCATTCGACCTTTAAAGGAGCGCTATGTTCATCAGAGTCAGTGTACAGCCAGCAACGCACCTTGTGGTTCTTGGTCACCTCCACCAGTTCAGGTTCGCGCCTGGCGCAAACCTCCAGCCCGTACTTCTGGCGCAGCAGGCAGCGCGGCTCAAATCGACAGCCCGGTGGCAGGTCGATGAGGTTGGGCACCAGCCCGGGGATGACCTCCAACCTGGCGACAACGTTCCCCAGAACTGGGATGGAGCCGATAAGCCCCTGGGTGTAAGGGTGCAGCGGCTTTTCAAAAATGGGTTCCACGTTGGCGAACTCCACAATTTCGCCGGCGTACATCACCGCCACGCGGTCGGCGGTTTCCGCGATGATGCCCAGGTCGTGGGTGATCAGAATGACGGCGGTATCCGTCTTTTCGCGCAATTCGTTGATCAGGTCTAAAATCTGCGCCTGAATGGTCACATCCAGCGCGGTAGTGGGTTCATCGGCGATGAGCAGTTTGGGCGAAAGCGCCAGCGCCATGGCAATAATCACGCGCTGCGCCTGTCCGCCTGAAAGCTCATGTGGATAAGCGTAGGCTTTCTTTTTCGGATCTGGAATGCCCACCAGGGTGAGCAGCTCAACGGCGCGCGCCCAGGCCTCTTTTTTCTTGATGCCCTTGTGCAGTTCCAGCACCTCCGCCACCTGCTCCCCCACCCTGAACACCGGGTTCAGGCTGGATTGAGGTTGCTGGAAGATCATCGAGATACGGTCGCCGCGCATTTTAACCATCTCGTCTTTGGAGAGTTTTAAGATATCCTGCCCTTCGAAGAAGATTTCGCCCTCCACGATCTTACCGGGAACGCCCACCAGCCGCAGAATGGAGAATGAACTCACGCTCTTACCGCACCCTGATTCTCCTACCAGCCCCAGCACCTCTCCGGCTTTCACCGAGAAATCCACGCCATCGACCGCCTTGACCACACCGTCTTCCGTGAAGAAGTAGGTCTTCAGGTTCTTCACCTCCAAAATGGTATCCCTTGTTTGTGTGGCCGGCGTTACACTCATACAATGCTCTCCATATCCAAAAAATGGATGCTCACGCTGCAATGACTGTGAGTTTACCTGTAGGCTACCGATAATGGCGTGCTGGGAAATCGATATACCATTATACTGGCTTTCAAGCCTTTGCGCAGTTCCCGCTCCTTCACAGCGGAGGCGCGGGAACCTGGACCTCTCAGGGTTGGGGTTACGTTTGAGTAAAGCTAAACAAAACTGATTAGCCGCTGGTGATCAGCCGTACTCGCCTGATCGGGCAAAATACAGTTAGAGCAACCCCTGAGAGAGATATATAATTGTTTAGTCTACGACATTCCAGGGGTTAATTCAATCGTTTTTCGCGAGTTTACATTTTTGCAAGGTATGCCCTGTGGCCCCTTCACGCGGGCTGCGGCGTTGTTAAAAATCACTTTATACTTCTCTTTCCCGGCTTTAGGCATGGTGAAGACAAATAACGACGCGCTGCCCGCTTTGTGAGGGGGTTGATGATGAACACCGGGTACAGCGGTTGGCCGTTGACCTTAACGGACAGCATGCCGGGAGCGCAGAAGACCTTGAGAGGGTGCGCCTGCGAAGCCGGTTTACGCGCTCCGGCAACCTTCGCATCTTCACCGCCCAAAGAAGGGATGGCAAGTGAGATGATCCTCCCGTTCGGGCACTGCCCAATGAAACAGATCCCTTCCAGCAGGTCGCCAAGATCCATCGCCCGGCAAGGCTGAGGGTTGAGTGGCGTCCTCCGCGGCTTTAAGCGGGGACGATTTCGTGTACAATCAAAATAATGGCTGACGAAAAAGAGATACAACCCCTGCTGCCCGGCGAACTGGCTCAGCTCATTGGTCTGAACGCCAACCGCGCCGCCGCGCAGGCGCGCTTTCACGATTACCGCTCGCGCCGCGCTGAAGAAACGCTGCGCCGCCAGGACGCCGACCTGGCGCTCTTTCATGAATTCCTCGCCTTCGCCAACCTGCGCACCGGTGACCTGGCGAACGACCCTGGCGCCTGGCGCCCGGTAACCTGGGGGCTGGTGGAAGCCTTTGTGAAATGGCAGTTGAAAGAAGGTTACGCGATCAACAGTATCAATGTGCGCCTTTCCACGGTGAAGACTTACGCGCGCATGGCCATGCAGTGCGGAACGTTGACGCCGCAAGAGTACGCGCTCATTCGCGCCGTGCAGGGTTACTCCTTCCACGAGCAGGTGCGCATCGACCAGAAGCGCCCGGTCAAACGCATTGGCTTCAAAAAAGAAGAGCCGGTGAGGTTAACCCCCGAACAGGCGCAGGCGCTCAAAGAGCAACCCCCCACCCCGCAGGGCCGGCGCGACCGCTTGTTGATGTGCCTGCTGCTCGACCACGGGCTGCGCGTGGGCGAAGCGGCCGGGCTGGCAGCGCCCGACCTTGACGCGGATGAGGGCGTGCTGCGCTTTTTCCGCCCCAAGGTCAACAAGGAACAGGCGCACCGCCTGACCCGCGAGACGCTGCAGGCGGTGAGAGACTGCCTGGCAAACCACGAGCTATTGCCAGGAGAGTTGTTGTTGCGGCGCAGCAAAAAGAACGAAGAGCTGGGCGCCCCCGGCATGAGCCAGCGCGCCATCACCGCGCGCGTGCGCCTGCTGGGTGAGCGGTTGGGCATCCTGGGGCTTTCGGCGCACGACTGCCGCCACTACTGGGCCACCTCAGCCGCGCGCCACGGCACCGACCCCTTCGTTCTGCAGGAGGCAGGCGGCTGGAGCTCGCTCGCCATGCCGCGCCGTTACGTGGAAGCCAACGACATCGCCAACCAGGGGGTGAGATTAGAGAAAGGCGAAGACGAAGAATAAAAAATCGCGCGCGCTTTACGCGCGCTTAGGGAGACCAAGGCTGGTATGGATAAAGAACCCTCTCTCTTTTCGCGCATGAGCCCGGCAGATTGGCTGCTGGCTGCCCTCTTCACCGCGGTGGTGACAGCGCTGGTGCACCTCACCTTCCCGCCGCACGGCTGGCTCATCGGCATGCTCATCGCGCTGGGGCTGCTCTACCTGGCCAAGCGCCGCCGGGATAAGCTGCAGCCGCCGCGAGGGGGTGATTAGCGCCGCCGCTTTTTACACGGTTCAACCCTGCTTTCGCCCGCCGCACGATCGCTCACGGAGGCATGACCCTGCACCGCGCCCCTGGTTCCATCCTCTCCACGCAGCTCTCACGGCAAATCGCATATAATCAATTAAATGGGTGAACGGTGATGAATGTTCATGTGCAGTTGTATTCGCCGCTCAAAGAGTTTTGCGGGGAATCGCGCCTGGAGCTGACGCTGCCCGAAGGCGCCGCCGCGACGCTGATGCTCGACACGCTGGCGGCGCGGTACCCCGTGATACGCCCCTTTTTGCGCAACGCGCAGGTCATCATCCAAAACGAGATGGTGCACCCCTTGCACCTGTTACACGAGGGCGACGAAGTGCAGCTGCGCCTGCCCATGTTCGGCGGGTGAAAACCATTCCCCACGGGCGGTGAAAAGCGTGATTCATCGCTGCCGCCGGAGGAGCGCTCCTCCGGCGGCAGTCTGTTTTCATGCTGTTCTACTCTTCTCTTTGGTTCAACGAGCGCTCACCAGGCGCGTCCATTGCGCCAGTTCAACGAGCAATTGACCCAAAAAACCGCGTGTCACTTCGTTCACCAGCCTGCCCTGTTCATCAAAGGCGTCCGCCGCCCGCATGACCATCACCTCAGGTTTCGTCAGCACCAGCGCGCCCAGGTGAGCGAGCACCTGGCGCAGGTGTAATTGCGCGCGGGCTGTGCCGAATACGCCCGTGCTGGCGCCCATCAGCGCCGCGGGCTTGCCGGCCAGCGGCATATCCGGCGCGCGCGAAGCCCAATCCAACGCGTTCTTAAGCACACCGCTGATGGAGCTGTTATACTCCGGCGTGGCGAACAGCAGCGCGTCTGCCGCCGCGATGCGCGCCCGCAGACGGGCAACCTCTTCGGGGAAAGGATTTTCTTCATCCTGGTTAAAAAGCGGGATGCCGGCCAGGTCGGTGATTTCCAGTGTCATACCGGGCGGCAGTAGTTCCGCGGCGGCGCGCAGCAGCGCGGTGT
>JAAZNW010000017.1 GCA_012798065.1 Chloroflexota bacterium | reverse complement strand
GCTACCTCGTTGAACCTGGTCAGCCCGCCCGCGCAGCCGAGATCGCGCTGCGCCTGCTGCGCGATTCCAACACCCGGGCTATAATTGGAGCAGCCGCGCGGGCGCACGCCCAAAGATGCTTTGGCGCGCAAACTATGATCGACAGCCTGAAAGAAGCCTATCAAAGCGCGGTCCGTAAAAAATAAAGCGTATGCAGCCACCCAGCATCATCACCAGCAGCGCCAGGCCCCTTGACCTCCCGGTCAAAAATGGCGCGCGAAGGCTCGCCGGGGCAATCCCCAGGGCGGTCATCGTGCTTTGGTTTGTGTTCATCACTTACCTGGTGCTGCCGCTGGTGGATATCCCGTTTTTGGGCCTGTCTCTCTCCGCCCCGGTCTTCTTCTTCATCGCCGTTTACGCCCTTTTCAAACCGCCCAGGCGCTGGTTCCGCCGGCACCAAAAGTGGATCCTGCTGGGCGTGTGGTTCTGGTCGGCTGCTTTTGTCTCCGTAGCCGCGAACGGGTTGTTGAGCCTGGGCGTGGAGATCGAAAGCGGCGGCATCGTCATCTTGCTGCAGTACGCCTACTGGATGCTGGTATTTGTGATAACCGGCTACCTCGCCAGCCAGCCGGGGATGCTGCCGCGCATCAGCTGCTGGATCGGCTGGTCTGTTTTCGCCCTCGCGCTTGTGCGGCTGGCTGAAGCGCTCATCTGGGGGCGTTACGGCGCCGGGGGCAACCCTCAAATCCTGCCCCAGAATTCCTACGGCATGCAATTCTCCTCGTTCTCGCCATTCCTGCTCTACCTGTGGCTCTCAGCGAAAAACAAGCATAAACTCTGGTTGACGCTGTGCGTGGGGCTTTTCTTTGTGGTGGTGGCGCTTAACGGGTCCAGGAGCAACTGGCTGGCAACCGGTATCGGGTTAATCCTGACGGCGCTGCTGCTGGTGATGACCAGGCCGGGGAAGTTCATCACCACCCTTTTGTTGGTCGCCCTGGCTGGCGCGGGCTTGTACGCCTTCCTGGTCAGCTTCCCGCGCTATTCCACGGCGATCTACACCCGGGCGAGCACATTTGACCGCCTTGAAGAAGACAAATCCTTCGAGATTCGCAAGTTGATGAACCAAAAAGCGCTGCGCCTGTTCAAATCATCGCCGGTGGTGGGCGTGGGCGCCGGGCGCTTCAGGAAAGAGGCGGTGGAGCTGGACATACCGGCTTTGCTGCGCGGTAGAGGGCAAGCTTACTACAATCGAAAATCCTCTCACAACGCCTACCTCGGCCACCTGGCTGAAACCGGCGTGATGGGCGCGCTGCCCTACACGGCGCTGCTCCTCAGTCTGGCGTTTTCGGGCTTTAAGCGCGCGCTGCGCCTGCTGCGCGGCAAGCAATACTGGGCGCTGGCTGTGCTGGTTGGGTTCGTGCAAATGAGCGCGCATTTATGGTCCATTGCCTCCCTGGCGAACACCGCCACCTGGTTTGTGTATGGGCTGGTCGCCGCGATGACCCTGTACAGGCTCCCCGAGGCAGCCAAATGAAACTGGGTTTTTACTACCATGTGCCAGCGCTGCAAAAACCAGATGGCATCTACACGCCGGGGTTTCAGGGCAGGTTCATCGACAGCCTGGCCGCGCGTTGTGAAAGCGTCACCTGTTTCCTGCACTCGCCCTGGGTAAATGAAACAGAAATGATGGATTACCGCCTTAGTTCAGGCAACGTCATGCTGGTCGATATCGGGCCGCACGGCTCTGTGCCCCGCAGGCTGCTCCACAGCGGTCACACCCGGCGCCAGGTGGCGAAGCACACCCTGAGCCTGGATGTGATGCTGATCCGCGGTCCCTCCGCGCTGCTTCCCGTGGTCGCCCGCGGCGCCAGGGCGCCGGTGGCGCTGCTGCTGGTGAACGATTACCTGGCCAGCCTGAAGGGTATGCATCAGCCGCGGTGGCGTGAGAGTTTGATCAGAGCCTGGGCGCTGCTAAACTACCAGCAGCAGATGCGCGTTTCCAGGCGCAGCCTGAACATCGTCAACAACCGCGCGCTTTACCAGCAGTTAAGCGGCAAAGTGCCGTGGCTGATCGAAACCCGCACCACCACCCTGACCAACGCTGACTTTTACCGGCGCGAAGATACCTGCCAGAGACAACCCCTCCGCCTGCTGTTCAGCGGTCGCATCACGCGCGAAAAAGGCGTACTGGATGTGATCGAAGCGCTCGCCCGCGTCGTCAGCGCGGGGGCTGACGTGGTTTTAGACCTGGTGGGAATGATCGAAAAAAATGACACGATTCTGCAATCCATCAACGAACTGGCGGCGCGGCGGGGGCTCAGCGAAAGGGTAAAATACCACGGCTACCGCGCGGTGGGCCCGGATCTATTCTCTTTTTACCAGCAGGCTGATCTATTCGTTCTGGCGTCTCCATCGGCTGAAGGTTTTCCACGAACGGTCTGGGAAGCGATGGCGCACTCGCTGCCGGTTATCGCCACGCGGGTGGGCTCCATCCCCGAGCTGGCCCAGGGCGCGGCGCTGCTGGTGGAACCCGGCGACGCGGCTGAACTGGCGCGAGCCATCATGGGCTTGATCTCTTCCCCTCGCCAGCGCCAGGCGTTGATCAAAAAAGGTATGGAACTGGTAAAAAATAACACGCTGGAAACGCAGGTGAGCAAAATGGTTCAGGATATACAGAATTGGTTGCGCAACCCATGAACAGGTTATTTCATTACCTACGCTACGATTGGCCTTTGCATGTCGTCATGCTCTTAACCAGCTGGCTCCCCAATAACACCATTTTTTTTGCGCTCAGAGGGGCTTTATGCCGGCCTTTCTTTGCCGCCTGTGGGAGCAACCTGCGCCTGGGAAGAAATATCACTTTTTACGACGCGCGTTCAATCCGCCTGGGGAAAAACGTTTATATCGCTTATGGCGGCGTGTTTTTAGGCGATGGAGAGATCGTCATCGAAGACGAGGTCATGATCGGTCCGTACGTGGTGGTGGCGGCGGCGAATCATACCCTGAAAGACGGCTCTTTTCGCTTTGGGGAAATCAAGTGTTCCCCAGTGAAGATTGGCGCCGGCTCGTGGATAGGCGCGCATACTCCCATCGCGGGCGGCGCGCAAATTGGAAAAGGTTGTTTGATCGCCAGCAACGCGGCGGTTGCCAGCGGGCGCATCCCTGATGGGCACCTCGCCGGCGGTGTGCCGGCGCGGGTGATCCGCAAGTTGAGCGAAGACCCCGGCGTGAAAGGTTGACATGCGCGCTTCACCACCAGGAACACAATCCACCCGGCAGGAGCAAAAAAAAGGCATCCTGTTTATCGGGTATTTCCTCTCCCCTCATGGTTTAGGCAGGTGCGTGTGCGAAGACCTGAGCGCGAAATTTAAAGAACTCGGGTATGGGGTGGTCACCGCTTCAGGCTCGCCCAGGCGCCTGAAGCGGCTTTGGGATGTGGTGTGGACCATCATCAGCCAAAGGCGGGCGTATCAAACCGCGTATGTTGAAGTCTATAATGGAAGCGCTTTCATCTGGGCGGAAATCGCCTGCGGTCTATTACGCTTGCTCAAAAAACCTTACTGCATCACCATTCACGGGGGCAGGTTCATCGATTTCTCCAGGCGCCACCCGCGGCGGGTAAGGCGCATGATTGAGAAAGCCAACATTGTCACAACCCCTTCAAGCCAGTTCGCCCATTATTTTTCCTGCTGGCGTTCGGATATTCTGCACCTGCCGAACGCGATCGACACCGGGTTTTACCCCTACCGCAGAAGGACGCTCTGCCAGCCAAAAATCGGCTGGTTGCGAAAATTCGATTTTCCCGCCAACCCGGTACTGGCGGCCCAGGTCATCAGCCTTCTCAAACGAGAATTCCCCGAAATTCAGCTGGTCATGAGCGGGGCAGACCTTTACAACGGCGCCAAACAGCAGACGCTGGAGGTCATCGCCCAGGAGGGGTTGTCATCCAACATCACCATCACCGGGTTCATCAGCCGTTCGCAACTGCAGGAATGGTTTACAAAACCTGATATCTACCTCAACACCACCAATTGCGAAAGCTTTGGGATCGCGGTTGTAGAAGCCGCGGCCTGTGGGCTTTGCATCGTCACCACCAATGTGGGAGAATTACCCAATATCTGGGAAGATGGGGTCGATGCCCTTCTCGTTCCGCCCAACGACCCCCAAGCGATGGCAGCGGCAGTGAAACGTATCCTCACCGATCCAGAATTGGCGTCTCGCTTGAGTGCAAACGCGAGAAAGAAAGCCGAAACATACGACTGGTCCGCCATCCTCACGCGGTGGGAAGCGCTGTTCAATAAATTGTTAAAATCGTGATCAAACAACGCGTTTACCAGGTATTGCCGTCTCCCCTCAAGAACCTCGCGGCGAGTGTATGGGGATACTATTTACGCCATCTCAGGTTTGATCATCAAACAGAAACGTTAGTGGAAGAAGCGCTGCAAAGAGAATCCTGGGATCGAAACCAGTGGGAGAAATGGCAGCAAGTTCAACTGGCGCGCCTGTTACAGGTGGCTGCCACCACTGTGCCCTATTATCGTGAGCAGTGGCAGCGCAGAAGAAGAAATGGCGATAAGGCGAGTTGGGAGTTGCTGCAAAACTGGCCCATACTGGACAAGAAAGAAGTGCGAGACAACCCGCGCGCCTTCCTTTCAGAGAATTCAAAATCGAAACACCTGTATATCGACCATACCGGCGGCACCACTGGCAAGCCAACGCTGATCTTCGAAAGCCGCGAGGTGATCAGGAACATCTACGCGCTGCACGAAGCGCGCACAAGGCGCTGGTTTGGCGTTCATCACCGTGACCGCTGGGGGATGCTGGGAGGGCAAAAGGTCATTCCGCTTCACCAGCGCCGCCCGCCTTACTGGGTGTGGAATGGCGGGTTAAACCAGGTCTATTTCTCGGTTTTCCACATCAACACTGAAACCGCGAAAGACTACGTGCGCGCCCTGTGGAAATACCGCCCGGTTCACCTGATGGTGTACCCGTCCTCCTGCGCGATATTGTCCAAGTTCATCCTTGAGCAAAGGCTTCGCCCTCCACAGATCAAGGTGATCGTTTGCAACTCAGAAAACACCCTGCCAAAGTATCGCGAATTAATGACCAGGGCGTTCAACTGCCCGGTCATTGACACTTACGGCATGGCGGAAGCCTGCGCGGCAGCCAGCGAGTGTTTAGCGTTGACGCAACATTACTGGCCGGAAAGCGGCATTATTGAAGTGTATGATCCTCAAAAACGTGAATTCAGCACGGAGCCTGGCACAGCGGGCGAATACGTGCTGACCGGGTTAATGAATGACGACATGCCGCTGGTACGTTACGCCAATCACGACCTTGGCTACTTACCCAACTGGCAGCACCAATGCGCCTGCGAACGCAAACTGCCTTCGCTGGCAAGTATCGCCGGGAGAAGCAACGACCTGGTGCTGACCAAAGACGGTCGTGAACTTTACATCCTCGATTCTCTGTATAACGGTCTGCCGGTGATTGAAGGGCAGTTGATCCAACACACCCTGGATTCATTTGAAGTGAAAGTAGTTCCAGATGAGACCTATACCCGCAGCGCGATGCTGGGCGCCATCACCGCGCGTTTGCAGCAGTACCTTGGCTCGGTGAATATCACCCTCACAGAAGTAACGGAAATTGAAAAGAACGCCAATGGGAAATTCAAACCGTTCGTTTCCATGATCAATGCGCAAACTTACCGGTGAAAGATGAGCGCTGCGGAAAACAAAAAGGTCACCCTCATTCTTCCCATCCGCGATGAAGGGCCTACCATTCGCGCGGCGTTAGACGCTGTTTTGGCGCAAAATTACCCGGCCGGTCAGATGGAAATCCTTATCGCCGACGGCATGTCCACAGATGGCACGCGTGAGATCGTCCGTGAATACCAGCGCAAGCACGCAAACATCAAACTACTGGATAACCCCGGCAGGATCGTCCCGACCGGCATGAACACCGCCTTAAGGCAGGCCGCGGGAGACATCATCATCCGCGTGGATGGACATTGCGTCATCGCGCCTGATTACGTAGAGAATTGCCTGAGACACCTCGCGAACGATACAGTGGACGGCGTGGGCGGCCCAATGAAAACCATCGGGCTAACTCCGCTGGCTGAAACCATCGCGCTCGCCATGAGCGCCCGCTTTGGGGTGGGCAATTCCGCCTTCCGTACTACCCAGGGACAAACGAAATATGTCGACACGATCCCCTTCCCCGCTTATAAGAGAGAGGTCATCCAAAAAGCCGGGTTGTACGATGAAGAACTGGTGCGCAACCAGGATGATGAGTACAACTATCGCATCCGTGAGTTGGGTGGAAAGCTGTTACTGGCGGGTGATGTGAGGTCTGTATACTACAGCCGGGGATCAATGAGGGGTTTATGGAAACAATACTATCAATACGGGTTCTACAAGGTGAGAGTATTGCAAAAACACCCTCAACAGATGAGCGCCCGGCAGTTTATCCCGTTGATCTTTATCCTGAGCATCGTCGGTTCGCTCGCGCTTGCCTTGTTCCGAAACGTTGGGTGGGTCTTGTTAGCGAGCATACTCGGGGCGTACCTATTCGCCGCCATCCTGAGCTCCTTTCGAATATCCATAAAAAAAGGGTGGGGTAATTTTTTAATTCTGCCAATCGCCTTCATCACCATGCATATCAGTTATGGTTTGGGATTCGCGGTAGGCTTGATAGCCTTTTGGAAGCGCTGGGGGGATAAGCGCGGAGCGGTGCCTTCTTTTACAATTGAGTAAGCGCGCTGCCAAAAAGCCGATCGTATTGGGTTGATTTCGATCGCAGTCAATCCTTAAGATTACCTTCTCATACCCATGCATTCGCTCACTTTTCATCATTACGAGGATACGCATCATTTAACCCAGTTGTACGCCGGTATTGGGTTGCTCGCCAAAAAGGGGCTGGTACGGTGCGCTTATGAAAGGTCTCCCGCGTACCAAATCCTCGGTTTTGGGGCACAGCTACTGACGCTCACCTTAAACGGTCAGCGCAAGATCGCTTACGATATGGATGACAGCGACCGCGTCATCCCTGAGATCCTGCAATGGAGTGAGGTTTATTTCAAACGCAGCTACGCCAGAGAGAGGCACGGGCGCCTCTCCGCGAAAATCCAGCCATTGGGGCTTTACTACATGTCGTACGCCCCCCGTATGGGGCTGGGCAGGCGCCTGTTAAAGAACGGGCGGTCCGCCTTGCGGGGGAATATTGCTGACCTGGTCAAGGTGCTTGCGCTGCACAGCCGTTTGGTCTCCTGGTTATTCGCGCTCAAAGGAGGCTCATCGGTCAACTGGTACAGACGTTTTGAAGGCAGCCCCAACCCCAGTCGCGAGCCGAAGATCATCTTTTTAACCCAGGTATGGAACACGCAAAATATCACCGATCGCCAGATCCTCGAAGAGCGGTTGGACATCAATAAAATGCGCTGTGAGTGCATTGCCATGCTTCGGCGGGAATTTCCTCAGCAATTTTTCGGCGGTATCTACCCAAGCGATTACGCGCGGACAGTGCACGGTAACTACGTGATCCCTGACAGGCGCGTCTTCCACAAGAAGGCATATCTCGCCCTCATGCACAATTCCGATATCGGCATTGCAACCATGGGGTTGTTTGGTTCAAATGGCGGGAAGCTGGGCGAATATGTGGCCGCTTCGAAAGCGATTGTGTCGGAACGCCTGCGTTACCAGGTGCCCGGTGATTTTTCCAGTGGATTGAACTACCTTTCCTTCGCTACGCCCGAAGAGTGCGTCGCCCAGGTACGCAGGCTGGTGGACGATTTTGACCTGAGATTAGCGATGATGCAGCGGAACCACCAGTATTATTCGTCTTACCTGCGTCCGGATGTACTGGTCTGGAACAGCCTGCAGAAGGCAATGGAGGTTCAATAGACAACCGCGCGCGTAAGACGCTCAAGCCGTTCCTCTGCCGCTGGCTGCCTGTGCTCTTCTGGGCGGCGGTGATTTTTATTCTCTCTGCCGATTCAAACCCTTACAGCCACATCCCCAACCGGCTGTACAGCTGGCTGTGGTGGAGCAAACTTTTCGGGCGTTCGCTCATTTTTTACCTTGGCGGCATCTCACACATACTTGAATACGCGATACTGTCTTTCTTATTCGCGCGGGCGCTCTGGCAGCGCGAGAGACCCACTCGCGGGCAATTTATCAAAGCCATCTCCCTCGTTCTGTTTTACGCCTTCACAGATGAGTTGCACCAGTACTTCATTCCGGGGCGAGCGTTCCAGTTGGTCGATTTTGCCCTGGATACTCTCGGCGCACTGCTGGGGCTTGGCGCCTACTGGCTCTACCTGGATCGGCTCGAAGGTAAACAAAGCCGTTTGACCTACGCGCTTCAGGGCATCCTCACAAGCTGCAAGACAGGAAAATGAGACAGTTGTAGAAACCCCGCCTGAAGTCAAGTCAGCAAAACGCGGCCTGTGGCCGCGTTTTGCTGTTTCAGCGCGTATTTCAATATCCGCCCGTTCTGCTTGCCACCACCCACAGCGTCTTCAACAAGATGAAAATGTCCAGCCAGATGGTCCAGTGGCGAATATAATATTCGTCCAATGAAACGCGGTAAGCATAACTCGTGTCTGAGCGGCCTGAGACCTGCCACAACCCCGATAAACCGGGGCGCACCTTCTGGTAGAGCGCGAAACCCTCCTGGTAGAACTTCACCTCTTCCCGCACGATCGGCCGCGGACCAATCAAGCTCATCTCGCCTTTGAGGATATTGATCACCTGAGGTAGTTCATCCAGACTCGTTCGGCGCAACCAGCGCCCAATGCGCGTAACGCGCGGGTCTTGCTTTAATTTGTGATTGGCTTCCCATTCCGCGCGCAGGTCAGCGTTTTGGGCGACAAGCTCGGCCAACAGGGCGTCAGCGCCCTGCACCATTGTGCGGAATTTCCAGATGCGTATGGGCTTGCCGCCTTTGCCAACGCGCTCATGGCGGTACAGCACCGGGCCGGGAGAATCCAGTTTGATGAGCAGCGCGATTACCGCAAAAAGCGGCAAAGAACAAATAAAACCAATCACGCCCAGCGCCAGGTCCATACAGCGTTTGATGGCCCGCTGAAGCGGTTTAAGTAAGTTGGCTTCCACCTCCAGTCCAAGCAGGCCGTCCAGGTGGTGAGCCGTCACTACCGGGCCCCCCAGCCAGGTAAAGGGAGAGATCAGTACCAGGCGTTTCAGCCCGAACGGTTGTTCGTCCAACAACAGGGAGTTAAGGTTCGCTGAAACTTCATCAGGAACAATGACCGCCATACGGATGCCCAATCTGCGCACCAGTTCAGGGTTGGCAGCCAACATATCCTCATCCAGTGTTGCAACCCCTCTCACATCCGATTCCTCCCGCAGTTCATTTCCTGATGAATGGACGATCAAGAGAGGGTTCAGCCCGAACAGGGAATTGCGTTTGAAAAAGTGATAGGCTGTGCGTCCCTTCTCGCCAAAGCCGAGGATGGCGATGGGCTCTCCCCACCAACCCAGGCGGTGACCAAAGTATTTCGCCAGCAATCTCAGCAACGGGACAAAAATGACTGCCAGCAACCAGAAAAGAAGAAACACAAAGCGGGAGAATTCCAACCCGCGCTGCGTGAGAAAAAGAAATATTGCCAGCAGGATCATGACAGCGCTGATCGCGTAAGTGGAGCCGCGCAATTCCTCATCAGGAGTGATACCGTTGCCAGGGTAAAGGCGGGTGAAAAAATTCGCCAGCAAGAAGACGAGCAGGTAAGGGAAAAGCGCGTAATAGAGCGCAGGGTCAGTGAGCTCTGGCGAGAAGAGAGAACGGATCAGCACTGCCAGCCACGCAGCGAGCAGCAACGCTACCGCGTCAACCAGCAGCATGATAGCGAACATGAACGCGCGTTTATGGCGGTCAAAAAAGCGGGTCTGCGCGGATGCCGCCAATGCCTGCCCTCCATTTGAACCTGCCATCAACCACCTCTCAAGGCTAACTTCATCATGGTTTCGCATTTATCGGTAATGCGCTCAATATCAAAATTCTCTTCAGCGTACGCGCGCGCGTACATCGCCATCTGGTTGTGATTGTACCGGTTCTGATACAGCGCGCGCGCGTTCATCAACCAGCTCTCAACATCTCCCGGCTCAGAGACCAATCCGATTTTCCGTGAAGAAACCAGTTGGGCTGCGTCATTATCGCAGGGCAGCGACAAGAGTTGCGGTCGACCGGCGCAAAGGTACGAGTTGACTTTAGAAGGCACAGAGTAGGCGCCGGCATCAGTATTGAGAATGGTCATGAGCACATCGGCGCTTGCCAGCACCTGGGGATATTCCGCAGGTGGTTGATAGGGAAGCACGACCAGGTTCTCAAGGGCACTGACACAGGCCTGCGCCTGTAATTTTTCGGCAAAAGGTCCTTCAGCCACGATGACCACCCGCACCTCAGGATCGGAGCGGAAAGATTCCGCCAGGGCGAGAAACAGGCTGGCATCATGTTTCAGCCCCAGTACACCGCTGTAGAGAAAGACGAATTTGTCGGCGAGCCCTTGCGCTTCTGCCCAGGGATTCTCTTTGGGCAGCAGGGGGATCTCTTCCAGCGGCGCCCAATTGGGGAGTAGATGCATACGCTCAGCCGTGATGCCCCAACCGCGCACGTAACTGAAAAAGCTGTCAGAAATGAGAATCACCGCGTCACTGGCAATGACCAACTTTTTTTCAAGCTGCTGGTAATGCGCTCCGAGCAGAGGGCCGATCAATGGAAAGCGGGAGGAGAGGTTTTTTTGAGCGGCCAGCCCGATCAAATCCTGCATCCAAAAAAGAAACGCCGCTTTCACTTCCCTGCTGGCGCGCTGAATCAGCACCTGCGCGTCAAGCGGGGTGTTGGCCGTGAGCACAACCTCCGGTTGGAAATTCCTCACCTGCTCTCCGACCAGGCGCCCGTGCAGCCGTTCATCCCGCCAACGCCGCAGGTAACTGTAGCGATTGAACGTTCGGGGTAGCTGTACTCCCGCCATTACCAGGTTTTCATGCGCGGGTCGCGGTGCAAAACGTTGCATCAGTTGGGTTGTAAGGCTATACGAATACAGTACCCGGTGCCCTCTACCCGCCAAAGTCCTTCCTAACTGGTTTGTAAAACTGTAACCGCCATAATCATGCAGCAAAATGCGCAATGTTTCGCTCCCCAAACTGTTGGTCAATATCGTCCTGACACTGTTCCTTGAATGATTGTATCTTACTTGCGTTGAAAGAAAAAATCCGCCTGAAGTGGCACTCCATGTTGATCATAAATAAGGTTGCAGCGCTGTATAAGAACAAAACCAACTTTTTCCAGGTAGCTGAGCACCTCGCCTGCCAGTGCCTGGTCTTTGTAAAACACTGCATAAGAACATTCGACCAGGAGGTAATCAAAGCAATCAAGCAGGGCAACGCCGCCCTCTAAGACCTGAAGTTCATAGCCCTGCACATCAATTTTTAATAGCGATGGAGGTGTAATCTGCCGTGGCAAGAGCACGTCCGTCAAGGGTCTAACCGTCACCCGCCGGGTACCGCGTTCCTGCGTTCCCGGGAAAACCCTGGTCTGCAGGGCTGTGATCGGCAGCAGTGAAGAAGAATCATCGGCTTTCGAAAGATGCATCACCGCTTCACTGGCGTGGGCTCCAACCGCGCAACGATGAAGCTCCATCAGAGCATCCAGCCGGAACATCTCTTGAAAGACCTCCGCCGGCTCTTCCAGCGGTTCAAAGGCGATAATTCTGGCTTCTGGCGCGTGAAAACGGGCGACAAGCGCAAACTGACCGCGATTGGCGCCAATATCCACCACCGTGCGCAAATCTTTGCCCAGCCTTTTCAGCAGCGCGTCGTGCTCCACCGCCGCCGCCACACGATACCTGAACAGTGTCCTCCGGTAAAAAGGATTGCGCAGCAAAGCGATCAACTTGCTTATTCTGGAATTCACCTTCCGGTACTCACCTGTCCGTATTTCGTTCGTATTCATCCTCAGAGCAGGGTTATATTTCTTATGAAAACCTGCTTATCGCCTTATCCATAACTCCTGCCGCGTTGCAGGCATATTGCTCGCCTTCCTTATTCAAATCCGTGGTTCTGCCGCATCATCACCCGCTTGGGCTGTTCTCAATTACCTTCATAGCAGGTCAGGTTTTGAGATTCGCCTTAAGAAAATCCCTGATGTTTGTCTTTTCTTCTCTGAGCCTTTCCATATCCAGCCATACAGGCTGCTCACCGATGCCTGCCAAGTCCAGCCGGTCCAGCAGGCGCACCCGCGGCGAAGAAGAAAACAACATCGCCGGTTTACCATATTGCAGCGCGGCAACAGCAGCGTGCACACGGTCTGTAAGGGTGAGCGCGGCATTTCCGTAAACGTCCAGGTACGGGTAGGGCGTGTCGTTCACCAGTGTGCGCGGCGAACGGAAGGTTTTAGCGCGCAGCAAGGGGTGAGGGCGATGGTCCAAGCGGATCACATCAAAACCACCCACCTTTAACTCATTGCGCCCGCCGAACAGGCAGCCTTCCAAGAACATTCCGTAACGAGAACTGCGCGCCAGCCAGGTTCTGAAGCGTGGAAACTTCACCTGCCAGTGCATACCGGCGAAATGAAAAGAAGCACCGGGGGAAGAAGTGCTGCCTTCTGTCGCAATTTTCGGTTCGGGGATCTTATCGAAATTGAGGGCGAGGGTATTGGAAAAACCCTCGATCCTGCAGGTCGGATAATAATCGGCGAGAAAAAAAGCAAAATCGATGCCGTCATAAGCGTGTTCTGCCAGGTCTCCAAGCAAATGGTAAGTTTCGCGGTCACGGGTCACCATCAATACAGGGCGAAACCTCGACAGGAACTCGCGGTACAGGTGTATATGCGGAGCGTCGTAGGTCATCGCGCCAACCCCCAGTAACACCAGCCGGGTGCCAGCCCGCGTGAGTCTTTCCAGCGCATCTGCCCAGATGTTGAAAATCTCGCGGCGAAAAACTGGTCCCATCAACACCAGGTAATCTGGCGCAACTCGCCCAACATACTCCAAGGCGTTACCAGGGTTTCCGCCCTTCCAGTTCCAGTAAGACGGGTAACCAGGCTGCTCAGGGATAAGTGTAATCTCGGCTCCGGGGGCGCATTCACGCAGCACCTGATACCCTGCCAGTTGATAAAAGGCGTTGCCGATATTGACAGACCATCCCCCCAGGATGTGCGCAATCCGCGTCATTTTTTCCTTTTCAACAAGATTGAGATGATAAAAGCAAGTTAATTATACTTCGCCGCGAAACCCCTGGTTGCTGAGAGATGAAATTGTTAAATGAGGAGACCTTGTCAAGCCGCCTGGTCCTTTACCTCCCGCTTTTTCCACGGTGAGAGAACATGTCCGGTGAAGGGTTTTCTGGTGAAGCGTTCAGCCAAAAAGCCTTCGGCTTGCGGCCAGAAGCTGCAAAATAGAATTGGATGACCTCCCTGAGGTATTCCGCTCCGGCTGAAGGAGTGATCAGGTTGGCAATCCTGTTGCAATTCTGCGCCATCACCTGCAGCGCGTGGCGGTCCGCTGCCAGGTGAGCGAGAAGTGCAGCCAGGTGAGCCGCGTCACCGCTTCTGAAGGTTAAGCCAGCGCCTGAAGTTTCCAGCAGGCACTTCGCGCCCACGCGGTCGCTGGCGCACACCGGCACTGACTGCATCAACGCTTCGTTTACCACAAGCCCCCAGCCCTCGTGCCGGCTTGGAACGAGCATCAAGTCGTAAGCGCTGATGACGCGCTGGGCCTGTTCCTGAAGGTAGACGCCCTTATAGGAGATTCCCGGTTCGCTGTGGGCGAGAAATTTCTTTACTTCTCCCGCGCCATAAATATCCAGCTGAACCTTGACCGTGGGGGAATTAACCCGCCGCACCGCGGCGATGGCGATATCCAGCCCCTTGCGCCTGATCAAAGTCCCGCTAAACAGCGCGCGCAAAACTTCCGCCTGTTTCCGTTGAACGGGTATGCCATTTTTACGCTCGGTAAAATACCCGAATGGGAAAATCACCTCCTCCGGGAAACCCACCTTGCGCAATTGCTCTTGCGCCAGTGGAGAAACCGCCAATACACAGGGCAGCGGACCCCTAGCAGCGCGCTTTATCAACGGCCATAAGAACCGGTAGGCGATGTGTCGGCTCAGTATTTTAAAATGAGAAAGGATGCGCGCTTCATCCTTCCAATAACCCAGGGGAACGCTCGCGTAAGGCTCGAAGACCACTGCCACGTTTCGTCCGCGATGCAGCGCTTTCAGCAGCACGCCAAAAAGCCGCTTGTCTCCCCAAAAGCTGAGAAAAAGGTGCACCGCGTCTTGGTTTGCGGCAAGGACACGGTCGGCCTGTTGTTGGCGTTTTCTTTTTTCTAAAACCGTCAACTGATCACGATTTTTGACAGCCTGGGTAGCAGCCACCTTTCGGCGGGTGAACTCGCCCTCCACCACGATATATTGCACCGGCATCCTGGTAGATTCTTCGTAGCGCTGCAGTGTATCAGCCAGGTAGGTGTCAATATATTTACCCCAAAAAACCAGCTTCACTTTTCCAACTCCTGCGCCTTGAAATGCTCACAGATCTTCGCCATTTCGCGTTCTCCGCCTGGGGTGCTCATTTGTCTTTCACCTGAGAACCACGCTCCGACGACTTGGCCAAAGCTGAACCTGTGACCAGTCGTTTCAGGCGGGCTTTCAGCTCATCGTCCCTGGCAAGGACAAAGAAAACCAACCCCAACAGCCCAATGGTGAAAACCCATTTAAGCGGCAAAGCGCATCTCATACCGACAAGAATAAGCGCCACCACCAACGGCAGCATACCCAGTATAAGGTCAGTGGCAAAATACCGCCAAACCTGATCATCCTCAAACCACTTGAATAAATAAAGGCTCATGCATAACAAAAGTGTCATCACCAGGTTGGCGTACCCAGCGCCAAGCAACCCCCTGGTCATTGAAAGCAGGCAGAGAGTTACCAGCATGAGTGCCGCAGAACCCAGGTAAACCAGGGAGGTGAACCTGACCTTGCCCAACCCCACCAGGGTCTGGTGCGCCGGGCGGCTGAGACTGAGTATGCTGTACGCCAGTATGATCACACAGAAGAACAATGCATTGGCTTCAGCGTACTGCGGGGAGATCCACACGGTGAGCAATTCTTTCATCCAAATGATCAGCAAACCACCCACCAGCGCAGCCATCAGGCTGATATAGCGCGTAACCTTAAGCACAATATTTTCTAACTTATGCTTCTCACCAAGTGAATGCTTGCGGCTGGCGTAAGGTAAGAGCACTTCGGTCACACTGCCAGCGATAATCGACATGCGCAGCCCCACACCGGTGGCGACACTGTAAATTCCGGATGCCGCTGGACCGAGCATTAACGCCACCAATAAACGATCAAACTGCTGGAAGAGATTGATCGCGGCAGACTCAATGAACATAAAAGGAGAAAATCCCAACAGGCGCCTGGTGGTTACGCGAGTAGGCAGCCAGCGTAAACCGATCAAACGGTATGTGCGAAAGAGAAAGACACCCAACACTATCAGGCTGACAAATAAGTTCCACAAGGCCAGCAGGGTCAAATTTTGCGCCACAAGCGAGAGGATCACCCCTCCTAATAACGGCAAGAGCGAGTTCAGCAGGTCCATTAGGCGCACAAAACGGTTCATAATTTGCGCCAGGAAAAATCCATGAAAAACTCGAATCGTGAACTGCGGGATGATCATTAAAGAGTATACCGCCAAGGCGTTTTTAAACTGGGTCAGGTGTGCGGGTGAGGGTCCAATGCGCTGCGCCAGGAAGCCACGGAAAGTAAACAG
Source organism: Chloroflexota bacterium (assembly GCA_012798065.1). GTDB lineage: Bacteria > Chloroflexota > Anaerolineae > Anaerolineales > Anaerolineaceae > UBA6107. The sequence continues at coordinate 2,299 of JAAZNW010000017.1, read as the reverse complement.
GATCGCTGCCACAATGAAAGCCATCGCCAGCGTAACCAATATAGCTGAAGAGAGAAGATTGGCATCCGCTCCATAGGTTTCTTTCACCTCTGCGGCGAACTTGTTGACAATAGTCTCGATTCCTAACGTGCCGATAAGCGAAAGCTGCCCGACCGCAAAAAGGATCATCCACAGACCGTAAAACTCACCGCCCATCACACGGATGGCGATGGGCGTCAGTACCAGGTAAGCCAACGAGCTTACCAGAAAATATACGATGTTATAGGAAACCGCTTTGATGTACTTATTGGTGGTCATGGGCTGACAGTAACCGCGCTTGGGGGGAATGAATCTCTCAGCAGGTGAATTAATTATACCAACGGGGCGATTTTCAAAATCCCCGAAGGTGACAAACCTCGGTGAGAAATTGAACCAGCCCGTCGAACACGCACCTGAACCTGGGCACAGGTAGCGGCAGGAGGGTGCCGCCGGCTGTCAGAAAAAAACGAGTGTAAAATGAGAATGGCGTTTGGGTTTCTTGCGGCTCTCGTATCGCCGATGGTACTTTTCAAGCAACCTGATGGCTGGTTTACGGCGTGGAAATTCTCTTTAATTTTTTCCAACAAAGCTTTGATCGAGCCAGGTTGCTGAACAAGTAAGCAGTAAAAGGTCCGCCTACCAGGGTAAGAAGCAGCCCGCTGCCGAGTAAAAGTGCACCCTTTTCTCTTTTCAAGCAGGGCTGTTTGCTCAAGGATAAGAGAGGATGTTCGAGACCTTTGCGTTTGGTTGTATATGAACAGAAGCGGAGAAATTGCAAATGAGCGAATTTAATTACGTCGGCATGGAGTGAAAACCATGAACTTACGAGCCAAAGCCCGCGAGATTGTGGCACAAATGACCCTGGAGGAGAAATCCTCTCTTTGCTCAGGCAAAGATTACTGGTACCTGAAACTAATTGACCGGTTGGGGTTGCCTTCCATCATGGTTACAGATGGTCCGCACGGGGTGCGTAAGCAGCTTTCGAGCAGTGAAGACCTGGGGATCAGCGAAAATGTACCGGCAGTGTGCTTCCCAACCGCCGTATCGATGGCTTGTTCGTTCGACCCGGCGTTGCTGCGAGAAGTTGGCCAGTCAATCGCTGAAGAATGCCTGCAGGAAGGTGTTTCTGTACTGCTGGGCCCGGGAATGAATATCAAGCGTTCGCCCCTGTGCGGCCGTAATTTTGAATATTACAGCGAGGACCCTTATCTTTCAGGCCACCTGGCCGCTGCCTTTATTGAAGGCGTGCAAAGCAAAGGAGTGGGAACCTCTCTTAAGCATTTCGCGGCCAACAACCAGGAAAAAAGACGTTTAACTGTGGACGCTGTGATGGATCAACGCACCTTGCGAGAAATCTACCTGTCTGGGTTCGAGTTCGCAATCAAACAGGCCAGACCCTGGACCGTGATGTGCAGTTACAACCGCTTGTTTGGCGAATTCGTCAGCCAAAATGAATACTTGCTCACCCAGATTCTGCGCCAGGAATGGGGGTATGAAGGGCTGGTCATTTCAGACTGGGGAGCGGTGGTCGACAGGGTAAAAGGGGTGGCGGCAGGGCTCGACCTGGAGATGCCACACCTCGATCGTACGCACGACGAAAGGGTCGCCCAGGCGGTCATAGCCGGCGATCTGCCTGTTGCATTACTGAATCAGACAGCCGAAAATGTCACCGCGCTTCTGCTGCGCGCGCGAGGGCAGAAACGTGCTCAATATAACGTGAGCGCCCACCGGGCGCTTGCCAGGCGCGCCGCAGCTGAATCAGCTGTGCTGCTAAAGAATGAAGGCAATCTGCTGCCATTAAACCCTTCCTCTTCCGTCGCGCTGATAGGCGCTTTCGCCAAAAATCCCCGCTACCAGGGAAGCGGTAGTTCGCGCATCACCCCCATACGGGTAAATGACGCTGTTGAAGAATTGAAATCGCTCGGACTGCGATTTGAGTACGCTGCGGGTTACTTTGAAGATGCTGATGCGCCCGATGAGGGGCTTCTCGCTGAAGCCTGCCAGGTGGCTGCCGGTAAGGATGTGGTTCTCCTGTTCGTCGGACTGCCTGACCGCTTTGAATCCGAGACATTCGACCGTGAAACACTTGCCCTGCCGCAGAGCCACGAACGCCTGATCGAAGCTGTGAGCGAGGTGAACCACAACGTGGTCGTTGTTCTCTACTGCGGTGGCGTGGTTGAGATGCCCTGGGCTGACAGGGTTAAATCCATCCTGCTGATGCACCTGGGAGGTGAAACGGTGAACGGCGCGGTGGCTGACCTGTTATTGGGTCGTGTCAATC
>JAAZNW010000016.1 GCA_012798065.1 Chloroflexota bacterium | reverse complement strand
CAGGCGCGAGGATGTTCGCCAGCACCAGCGGCGCCTGACGCGCGGAAAAATCCCCCCTTTTTACTTCCTCAACAGACCCCAGTCCGGTTTCTACTTTTTCTTCCACGCCGTTGGCGCGGCTGTTCTCGTGTGTGGCTTTGATGGCTGGCGCGTCGATATCCACGCCGATGGCCTTAGACGCCCCGAGTTTGAGCGCCGCGATGGAGAGGATGCCAGACCCGCAGCCGATATCGATGACCGGTTTTCCGGGCGCTGTGTAGTCTTCAAGCAGCTCCAGGCACAGCTGAGTGGAGGGATGTGTGCCGGTGCCAAAAGCCATGCTCGGGTCAATCTTCACAGCCAGCCGGCTTTGATCTTTCTGCTTGATCCATGCTGGTAAAATCAACAGTTTTTTTCCAATGGGAATAGGGTGATAATGCGCTTTCCAGGCTTCCATCCAGTTTTCATCGGCGATTTCACGGTATTCGGGCTGCGGAAGTTCACGTATGGCGCGCAGGTGCCACAACGCTTCTTCCAGCTTGTGACGGTTTACCTCGATATTCTCGTCTATGAGGAGATAACCGAACACTCTGACCGCGCCGTAAGGGGTGCCTTCATCTTCAGCGTTGCGGTAAATCACGTCAGATTCCACCACCACTCCGCCGCTGGTAAAACGGTTTAACACTTCTGCCACGGCTTCAGCCAGTTCACCATCCACGGTGAGCGAAACCTGCAGCCATTTACCCTCAGCCACCAAAAACCTCCTTCAACGCGTCCAGAAAACCCTTTTCCTGCGGTTTTACTTCCGTGCCCATACTGGCTGCCAACGCCTGGAGGTGCTGGCGTTGTTCGTCCGTCAGGCGTGTGGGAATTTCAACGTTGACGATCACTTTTTGATCACCGCGGGCGTTGCTGCGCAAGATGGGGCTGCCTTTGCCGCGCAGGGTGAACACTTTGCCTGGCTGCGTGCCGGCGGGAATTACCAGCTTGGTTGGGCCATCCACTGTGGGGATTTCGACATCCGCGCCGAGGGCAGCCTGGGCGATGTTAATGTTCAGGTCGAGCAGGATGTCGTTCTCTTTACGGCGGAAGAACTTGTGGCTTTTGACCTTGATTTCAATATAGAGGTTGCCAGTGGGTCCACCGTTGATACCGGGCTGTCCTTCACCAGCCAGCCGGATCTGTGTACCGTTATCCACGCCCCCGGGTATGGCTACCTTTTTGCTGAGCGTCTTGCGTTCCAGCCCCCGGCCGCTGCAGGTGTGACAGGGCGTGCTGATGATCTCTCCACGCCCGGCGCACACAGGGCAGGTGGTTACCTGCACCATGGACCCCAAAAAGGTCTGCCGCACCTGGCGCACTTCTCCGCGCCCCGCGCAATTGCTGCATTTAGCCGGGTTGGACCCAGGTTCAGCCCCCTTACCGCCGCAGGTGTGGCACACCTCATCGCGGGTAATCTCGACCTCTTTTTCAACCCCGAAAATGGCTTCTTCAAAGGTCAGGGTCACAGTATAAGCAAGGTCCTGACCGCGCCGCGGGGCGTTCTGGCGCGCGCGTGATGCACCGGTGGCGAAGCCGAAAAATTCGCCAAAAATATCAGCGAAATCCATGGTCGTCCAATCAGGAACACCGCCCGCGCCATTCACGCCAGCGAAACCGAACTGGTCATAAGCGCGGCGCTTATCGGGGTCTGAAAGGATGGCGTAGGCCTCGTTGATTTCCTTGAATTTCTCTTCTGAGTCGGCTTCTTTGTTCATGTCCGGGTGGTACTTGCGCGCCAGGGTGCGGAAGGCGGATTTAAGCTCCTCCGCGGAGGCGTTACGGTTGACACCCAGTACTTCATAATAATCACGCTTGGTCATACATCATTATTCCTGTGGGCGATTTAAGGTGAACCTGGGGCGCGGAGAAAATTTCTCCATGCGCCCCGTCAGATTATAACGGATGGCAGTCGCCTGGTCTAAACCGACTTAAATTCGCCATCCACCACGTCGCCAGCATCTCCATCTGGAGGGTTGCCGCTGTTGCTGTCAGCTCCGGGCTGCCCTTGCTGTTCACCTGGCGCGCCCTGCTCGCCGGCTTCAGGCTGTTGCTGGTACATGCTGGCGCCAATCTTCTGGATCGACTGTCCCAGTGCTTCGGTGGCGGTGCGAATGGCAGCGGGATCTTCATTGTTCATCAAGCCGCGCAGGCTGGCAATGGCTTCTTCGACTTCCTTTTTCGTTTCAGCGGGAATCTTCTCGCCGTTTTCACGGAGCAATTTTTCCGCGGCGTAAATGGTGTTATCCGCGTTGTTACGCACTTCTACCAGCTCTTTTTGTTTGCGGTCAGCCTCCGCGTTGGCTTCCGCGTCACGCTTCATTTGCTGGATTTCGCTTTCTGTGAGACCGCTGGAAGCGGTAATGGTGATGTGCTGGGACCGGTTGGTCGCTTTATCCAGCGCGGTAACGTTGAGGATGCCGTTGGCATCGATATCGAAGGTAACTTCGATCTGCGGGACGCCGCGTGGCGCAGGAGGGATGCCATCGAGGTTGAACTTGCCCAACGACTTGTTGTCCGCGGCCATGGGTCGCTCTCCTTGCAGCACGTGGATCTCCACCTGGGTCTGGCTATCAGACGCAGTGGAAAACACCTGGCTTTTCCGCGTGGGAACGGTGGTGTTGCGCTCGATGAGCGGGGTGGATACGCCGCCCAGTGTTTCCACTGAAAGGGTCAGCGGGGTAACATCGAGCAGCAAGATGTCTTTGACATCGCCGCCCAAAACACCCGCCTGGATGGCTGCGCCTATAGCCACAACTTCATCAGGATTCACACCCTTGTGCGGCTCCCTGCCGAACTCGCGTTTCACAGCGTCCTGCACCGCGGGCATGCGGATCATGCCGCCAACCAGCACCACCTCGTTAACCTCATTGGCCTTAAGGCTGGCGTCTGAGAGGGCGCGGCGGATGGGTTCCATGGTTTTCTGGATCAGGTCTCCAGTGAGCTGTTCGAGCTTGGCGCGGGTGAGGGTGAGCACCAGGTGCTTGGGTCCGTTGGCGTCCGCGGTCAGGTAAGGCAGGTTGATCTCGGTCTGCTGTACCGTGGAGAGCTCGATCTTGGCTTTTTCAGCGGCCTCTTTCAACCGTTGCAGTGCCTGGCGGTCGTTATGAACGTCTACCCCGCTGGACTTCTTGAATTCTTCGATAAGGTAATCCATCACACGCAGGTCAAAATCGTCTCCGCCCAGGAAGGTATCGCCGTTGGTAGAACGCACCTGAAAAACACCTTCGCCGACATCCAGCACGGAAATATCAAAGGTGCCGCCGCCGAGGTCGTAAACCGCGATCACCTCGTTTTTCTTCTTATCCAACCCGTAAGCCAGTGAAGACGCGGTGGGCTCATTGATGATACGCAGGACCTCAAGCCCGGCGATGCGCCCTGCGTCTTTGGTGGCGTTGCGTTGCGCGTCATTGAAATAGGCCGGTACGGTGATCACTGCCTGGTTCACCGTTTCACCCAGGTAGGCTTCGGCGTCTGCTTTGAGCTTGCTCAGGATCATGGCGCTGATCTCGGGGGGGCTGTACTCTTTGCCGTCGAGGGTCACGCGGATGTCGCCATTGCTGGCCGCGGAAATTTTGTAAGGCACGCGGCTGATGGTGCGTTGTACTTCAGGGTCGCTGAACTTGCGTCCCATCAGGCGTTTGATCGAGAAGATCGTGTTTTCGGGGTTGACGATTGCCTGGTTGCGGGCAGCGCGACCGACGATGCGCTCGTGGTTTTTGTTAACAGCCACAACGGATGGAATAAGACGCTCCCCCTCGGCAGAAGGAATGACGACGGGTTCACCGCCGCTCATTACCGCTACCACTGAGTTCGTAGTGCCGAGATCAATGCCAATGATTTTTCCCATAATTTCTCTCCAATGTAGTTTTTATTTAGCGACACGTACCATTGCGGGTCGTAAAACACGGTCGCCCAGTTTATAGCCTTGTCGCGTGACTTCGATCACATCGCCGCTTTCAAAATCGGGGTTTTCCTCGCTTGAAATGGCTTCGTGAATGGTGGGGTCAAAGGGGACCCGGTTCTGCCAGATGCGCTCTACACCCTCGGCTTCGATGATGGAAAGCAGCTTGCGGGCGATCAATTCGATGCCGGTCGCCCAGGCTTCGCCATGACCCCCATTCGGTTTGTCCTTCATGGCAAGTTCCAGGTCATCGAGGACAACCAGGTATTTCTTGATGATCGCACCGGTGATATCCTGCTTGAATTGAGCGTGGTCGCGTTCGATGCGTTTTTTGTAATTTGCAAAATCAGCCCGTTCTCGCTGCCAGCCATTCAGGTTATCGGCAGATTCTTTTTCCAGTTCCGCCAGCTGGTTTTTGAGCTGTTCGATTTCCTGCAGCATGGCAGTTTTAGAAGATGCCATGTATTTTTCGCTTTTATCTGTTGCTGGCTGATGGGTTTTACCGCTGTGTTTTTTTGCTTCGTCCATGATCTATTCCTCTATTTATAAATTTCGTGGCGCGGTTATTCAATAATCGTGTCGTTCACCAGGTCAGAAAGCAACCCTGAAAGGAACCTGACAATGGAGATGGTCCTTCCGTAGGGCATGCGCATGGGGCCAAGCACACCCAGGGTGCCGGTTGCCAGCCCAGGGGTGCCGTAACGGGCGAGGACAACGGAACATTGCGAAAGAGCGTCATAAATCCCTTCGCCGCCAATCAGCACCTGCACCCCGCCCAGCGAAGAGCCATGCAGCACCGTTTTGGACAGAATGTCGTTCAAGAGCGTTTTTTCTTCCAGCACGCGCAGCGCGCGCCGGGCTTCCTCTGAGTCGGCAAATTCTGGTTCTGCCAACACATTGGTAAACCCATCCAGCACCACCTCGCCAGAAATCATCGCGTCTGCCTGTTCCATTTCATCCAGCACAATCTGGTAGAACTCCTGCTCCAGTGCAACGAGCTCACTGGAGTCACTGGACATCTCTCCAATATTCTGACCGCTGAAGATAAGGTTCAACCGATCAGCCGCGCTTGAAAGCTGTTCCTGCGAGACTGGCTCGGGAAGGGTAATAAAGCGCTGCATAATTTCACCGCCCATCAGCACCAGCACCATCAATACCTGGCGACCGCGCGCGGCGATCAGTTCGAGATGCTTGAAGCGCGATTGCTCGGGGTGAGGAGCGGTAACAAGAGAGGCTGCGCGTGATTGATGCGCCAGTATTGAAGCCGCCAGACGAGTCCAGCCTTCTACATCCTGGCGCATCTGATAGAACTGATGCGCGATGGTGCGGCGTGTAGAATCTGGTAACTCGGTTTCCTGCACAATATTGCCCACAAACAGGCGGTAGCCATCTTCGGTGGGCACCCTGCCGGCAGATAAGTGAGGTTGGCGCAGGTAACCCAGTTCGGTGAGTGTGGAAAGCTCGTTGCGCACTGTGGCGGAGCTCATATCCAGGTTGAACTGTTCCACGACGTGTTTAGAGCCCACCGGGTTCGCCGAGCGGACGTACTCGTGAATTACCAGAGAAAGCAGCATGCGTTGGCGGTCTGTCAGTTCAGTCATTTTTCATCTTTTTAGCACTCGACAAGCCTGAGTGCTAATTCACTGGCTTCAATGATAACATGCCGGAAAAGTTGAGTCAAGGAAGCCTGGGGCGTTCTAATAAAAGATTAATATGGCCTGCAAATTCACGCGTTTACCGCTTTAATCCGTTGAATGCTTGCTGCACCCAGCTGATAATCTGGTAAGATGAGGGGGAGAGCTCACCTTGAAGAACAGTCGCAACCAACCGATAAAGAGAATATTCCAACTTGTGGGTAATATCAGCATGATTGGGTTCACCACTTTTCTATTAAAACAGGTGGAATCCAGCCTGCAGATTCAGCTCATTGCCTTGCTCTTCCTGCTTCCGGTTTTGGCTTCCACGGTCTTGTGGGGGTTAACTTCCGGGATCATCGCCGCGCTTGTTTCATTCCTGTCGTTCAATTATTTTTTCATCCAGCCGTATTTCACTTTGAATGTGCATCAAACGCTGGACTTGATTACATTGATCGTTTTTTTGATCGTGGCGGTGGTTGTCAGCCAGCTCATTGGGCAGGCGAGAAGGGCGGTAAGCCTGGCTGAAAAAAGAGAGCAAGAATCTGGGCAATTATACGAAGTAACTTCTTCTTTAGCTGGGGTGACGGATATTCGAGAGACCATCCGACTGCTCGCCACCCGACTTTTTGATACATTTCATTTTGACCAGATTGAAATTTCCACCTGGGACCTGTCATCCAATGAGCTGATCATTTATCAATACCCTGAAACCGCCAGGCTCGAAACCCCGGCTGACCTGGTCATCCATATGAGCACCGCCAGAAATGACGAAGGAACACTGAATCTGTGGTTCGATCAAAATAAACTCACTGTAGAACAAACGCGGCTTCTTTCAGCGTTCTGCAACCAGGGCGCCCTGGCTATTGAAAGGGTTCGCCTTTTTCGAAGCGAAAACCTGGCTAAAGTGTTGGAAGAAAGCGACCGGGTGAAGACCGCCTTGTTAAATTCGGTCTCTCACGAGTTGCGCTCTCCTCTGGCGGCGATTAAAGCCTCCGTTACCAGCCTGCGGGGAGGCGCGGTTCCGTGGGAGACCTCAGCCAGGGCAGAACTATTGGCCACCATCGATGAAGAAACAGACGCGTTGAATTTGCTTGTCGGCAATTTATTAGATATGTCGCGTATCGAAGCCGGTACGTTGAAACCGACCAAACGCTGGAATTCGCTTATTGAAATAATCAAAGGCGTTGAGGAAAAAATGCGAAGGCAAATCGGAGAACACCGGATTAAATATTTAGTAGAGAATGAGCTACCCCTGGTGCCGACGGATTATGTAATGATGGGCCAAGTTTTCACCAACCTTTTCAGTAACAGTAACAAGTACGCCCCAGAGAATACTCCCATCCTTGTTAAAATTGGTGTGGCTGCTGGACAGATGTTGGTTAAAGTGATCAATCAGAGCCCACCGGTGCCCGAAGAGCACCTGGAACACATCTTTGAAAAATTTTTTCGAATTTCCGAGACCGATAAGGTTACAGGCACCGGTTTGGGGTTGCCCATCTGCAAAGGCATTGTCGAAGCGCACGAAGGTAAAATATGGGCGGAAAACACAGCAGATGGGTTTACCTTCAATATTACCCTTCCTCTCACCCTGGATGGCGCTTTACCGCGATTACCAAAGGATGTAATCGATGGATAAGGACCCCTTAATTTTGTTGATTGATGATGAACCGCAAATACTGCGGGCATTGAAGACCATCCTCAGCTCTGGGCATTTTCGCGTCATTTCGGCTGTGACCGGCGAGGAGGGCATCGCGCTGGCAGCCTCTCAACTACCTGATGTCATTATCCTGGATCTGACGCTGCCGGACATGGATGGGATCTCCGTTTGCGAACAGGTGCGCGAATGGTCAACCATACCCATCATCGTGCTTTCGGTGCGCGATGGTGAGCGAGACAAGGTTGCCGCTCTGGATAAAGGCGCTGATGATTACCTCACCAAACCTTTCAACATCGAGGAACTGCTGGCGCGCATTCGAGTGGCGCTGCGCCACTCGTCCCAGTCCATCGGTAATAGAGAGACGGTCATCAGGGCTGGCAGACTGACGATTGACCTGGCGCGTCACCTGGTCAGCCTGGATGGCACTGAACTCAAGCTCACAGCCACTGAATTTAAGTTGCTCGCATACATGGCTTCGCACGCTGACCGTGTCTTGACCCATCAGGCTATTCTGACCCATGTATGGGGGTTCGAAGAGGCAGACCGCCTTGAATACCTGCGGGTCTATATTGGCCAGCTGCGAAAAAAGATCGAAGTGGATCCTGACGCTCCAGTGGTGTTGGTTACTGACCCTGGTGTGGGCTACAGGTTCAAAACAGGGGAGTAAAGCCTTTATTTTTTCTTTATTTATTGCCCAAGACTCTTAGTTAATCCTTATGCCTGATATGTAGACTTACCTCTGAAATGGTGAGTCAATTTTATTTTTTAAGCAGGAATTGGGAACAGAAAAGAAATAAATCCAATGGAAGAACCCATCAATATCTTTGAACAATCCTCAGGCATTCCGCGTGAGAAGAAACTTCAAACCTGGCTTATAGGCCGCCCTCTGGCGACGGCTGACGCCCCTCATCAAACGATCGGGAAACTGGTTGGGTTAGCGGTCTTTTCTTCGGACGCGATGTCTTCTGTGGCTTATGGTCCTCAGGAATTAATGCTGATCCTGGCTGTGGCGGGAGCAGGAGCGCTGCACCTTGCTTTGCCGTTGGTGGTGGGGATTGCTGTTCTTCTCATCATACTCACGTTCTCATATGAACAGACAATTCATGCCTACACAAACGGGGGAGGTGCATACATTGTTGCTCGCGATAACCTGGGTGAACTCCCGGCTCAGGTCGCAGGCGCTGCTTTGTTGACAGATTATATTCTCACCGTAGCAGTATCGATATCATCAGGGGTAGCCCAACTTGTTTCTGCCTACCCGGGTCTGAACTCTTTTCGCGTGCTGATTGCGGTGGGTTTGATCTTTTTTGTCACCATCATTAACCTGCGCGGGGTGAAGGAGTCCGGTATCACCTTTGCCATTCCTACTTACTTTTTCCTGGTGTTGATGTTGATCACGGTCGTTGCCGGTTTTGCGCGTTATTTTTCCGGCACCCTGGGAATAGTCGTTGAGCCACCGCTGCTGGAACACGAATACTTGCAGCCTGTAACCATTTTTCTCCTCTTGAAGGCTTTTGCCAATGGCACCACCTCACTCACGGGCGTTGAGGCAATTACGAACGGAATCACGGCATTTAAAGAACCAAGAGCGAAGAACGCGGGAAAAACGTTACTTTTAATGTCAGGGATACTTGGAGTATTACTGCTGAGCATCACGTTTTTGAGCACAAAGGTTGGGACGATTCCTTCTGATAGCGAAACAATAGTCTCGCAACTGGCGAGAACTATTTATGGCAGCCGGGGAATCCTTTATTTGCTTGTCATCAGCTCAACAACGATTATCTTGATCATGGCAGCGAATACGGCATTTGCCGATTTTCCGCGGCTTGGCGCGTTACAGGCTGCTGATGGATTCCTACCGCGCCAGCTCACCTTCCGCGGAAGCCGTTTGGTGTATTCCAGTGGTATTGTGCTGCTGGCGGTTACAGCTTCATTATTGGTCATTGCCTTCAGAGCGAGAGTGACAGGCCTGATCCCGCTCTACGCTATCGGTGTTTTCCTTTCCTTCACCTTGTCTCAAACAGGAATGGCGCGGCGTTGGTGGAAGGCGGGTCACCTGAAGCCAGGCGATGAGGTTGTGGAATCGGGGTCTACGCTGCGCTATGACAAAGGCTGGGTGCACAAAATGGTGATCAATGGGTTTGGTGCTTTTTGCACTTCCATTGTTGCAATCATATTCGCGGTAACCAAGTTCATAGATGGCGCCTGGATAATCATCATCCTCGTTCCGCTTTTGGTGACCATTTTTTTTCAGATTCATCGCCATTATAAAAAAATGGCCCGCCAGCTTTCATTGGAAAACCCACACACGAGCCGCATGATCACCCGCAACCGCGTGATTATGCCTATCAGCGGGGTGCATAACGGCACACTCGCGGGGCTGCAATTTGCCAAATCTTTATCTGATGATGTTACCGTGGTGCACGTTTCCATTGACCCCGCGGAAACGGCGAAAGTGAAGAGCAAATGGGAGCGCTGGGGCGAGGGATACCGCCTGGTGATCCTTGACTCACCCTACCGGTTGTTTCTTGAACCCTTGCTGGCGTATATTGAAAAAATATCGCTGATTCTGGCACCAAATGAGATCATTACCCTGGTTGTGCCCCAATTTGTTCCGCGCCACTGGTGGGTAAATTTTCTACATATGCGCGCCGCAGAAACCTTGCGGAAAGCGCTGCTGCACAGCAAGAAGATCGTGATCACTGAAGTGCCTTACCAGGTGGATTAACCGCTTCTCAAATCAGCCGCTGCGGCTGCCACCCGAGCAGGTGGCAGGTGGTTAAATCAATATGTTGACCATCCTGCCATTAGCCCTTAAAATGAATTGTGAAAACTTCAGTTCAACCCAGGTTATGGAGGATGTATGACACCCACTCCCTTTCTCTCTAAACGGGCTCCCTTTTTCAAAGATGTACCTGATGAACAATGGAACGACTGGCGCTGGCAATTGAGCCGGCGTTTAAACTCAGTTGAAGATTTCGAGAAAATCTTCACTCTCACTGAAAGCGAACGCAAGGCGCTCAGCACCGACGGCCTTTTCCGCGTGGATGTGACCCCCTACTACGTATCCCTGATCGATCCGGATGACCCGCATGACCCCATCCGCCGGCAGATCATTCCGACCGCCGGCGAAATAAACGCCTTTACCGGTATGATGGAAGACTCGTTGGCTGAAGACCGCCACTCTCCGGTGCCCGGGCTGGTACACCGCTACCCTGACCGTGTATTAATGCTGGTCACCACGCAGTGTGCCTCTTATTGCCGCTATTGCACACGCGCGCGGATTGTGGGCGACCCTAACCAGACTTTCTCGCGCAGCGAGTTTGACGCGCAGATTGAATACCTCAGGCGTACCCCGCAGGTGCGCGATGTGCTGATCAGCGGCGGTGACCCACTCACCCTAGCGCCCAAACTCCTCGAAGAACTGCTCACCCGTCTGCGCGAGATACCGCATATTGAGGTGCTGCGTATTGGCTCACGCGTACCGGTCTTCATGCCTATGCGCGTGACCGATGAACTGACCGAAATGCTGCAGCGCTTTCACCCGTTGTGGCTGAACATTCACGTCAATCATCCCAACGAGATATCTCTGGAATTGGCCCAGGCGGCTGACCGGCTGACCCGTGCCGGTATTCCATTAGGCAACCAATCCGTGTTGCTGGCAGGTGTAAACGATTGTGTTCACATTCAGCGCGACCTGGTACAGAAGCTGGTACGCATCCGCGTTCGGCCGTACTACCTCTACCAGTGCGACCTGGTGGAAGGCGCCGGTCACTTCCGCACGCCGGTGGCGAAAGGCATCGAGATCATTGAAGGATTGAGAGGCCATACCTCTGGGTTCGCGGTGCCCACCTTCGTGGTAGATGCGCCTGGCGGCGGTGGCAAGATCCCGGTGATGCCCAATTATCACCTCAGTTCTTCCGATCACAAGGTCATTTTGCGCAACTACGAAGGCTACATCACCACCTATGAAGAACCGCAGGATTACAAGGCGCACGACCCAAAAACCTGCAAGTATTGTCAGAATAAACGCAGCGAGCCCGGGCAATCTGGTGTGAGCGGGCTGCTGGATGGCGAAGAGCTGGCCATTAAACCAGAAAACTTTGACCTGCTGCATAATCGCGGCGGAGGGATGCACCGCCTGCGCGCCGACGAACGGAAGTGGAAACCGCTGGGAATTGGAGCTGGACAGAAGGAGGATAAGTAAATGCATTATCGTAGGCTTGGTCAATCGGGGTTGAAAGTCAGTGAAATATCACTGGGTGCGTGGATTACCTTTGGGAATCAGATCGATGAGAAAACCGCCATCAGCCTGATCAAAGAAGCATTTGACCAGGGAATCAACTTTTTTGACAACGCTGATATGTACGCCAATGGTCAGGCAGAACTGGTGATGGGCAAGGCGATTGCTGACATGCCGCGAGAAGAACTGGTCATCTCGAGCAAAGTGTTCTGGCCGACGATGAAAGGACCCAATGGGCGCGGGCTTTCACGCAAGCACATCACCGAGTCCATTCATGCCAGCCTCAAGCGCCTGGGCACTGAATATGTGGACCTGTATTTTTGCCACCGCTACGACCCTGACACACCTGTCGAAGAAGTGGTGCGCACCATGACCGACCTGGTACACCAGGGCAAGATCCTGTATTGGGGCACTTCGGAGTGGGAGGCCAGTCAGATTATGCAGGCGTATGGCGCTGCGCGGCAGTTTGGGCTCATCCCACCCAGTATGGACCAACCTCAGTACAACCTCTTTCACCGCAAACGCGTGGAAGACGAGGTGATGCCGGTGGCGCGCGAGCTTGGGTTGGGGCTCACCACTTTCTCACCGCTTTATTACGGCGTGCTTTCAGGAAAGTATAACAACGGAATACCAAAGGGCAGCCGCGCTTCATTGGAAGACTATGGTTGGATTCGCGACCGCATCACCCCGGAGCGTATCCAGGTGGTTAAATGCCTTACTGAAATCGCCAGTGACCTGGATATCACCCCGGCGCAACTGGCCATCGCCTGGGTGCTGAGACGCAAGGAGGTTTCCTCTGTCATCACTGGTGCAACCCGGCTTGAGCAGCTGGATGAAAACCTGGGGGCTTCACTTGCCTATGAAAGATTCACTGAGCTGGATATCGACCGCATCTTTGCCTGTTTAGGCGCACACCAGGAGTAATCAAAAATCAGCGGCTGGTCTTATTAGAACGCATAAAGGATGGCAGCTTTGCCATCCTTTATGTTGTAAAGGCTGCTCATCTCAACTTCTTAATCTGGCGCCCAGTTCCATCTCTAGGCGCTTGATGATACGGTTGCGCACCTGGGCGGTTTCTTTATCGGTCAGCGTTCGGTCCACAGCCTGATAGGTGAGGCGGTATGCCAGGCTCTTTTTTCCACTCCCGAGCTGTCCCCCGCGGAACACGTCAAACAGTTGCAGCTCAGAAAGTATCTTTCCGCCGGTTTGCCAGATAAGCGCGGTCACGTCAGCCGCCGGAGTGGCTTCGTCCAGCACAAAAGCCAGGTCTTCCACGACCGCTGGGAAATTCGGGATATCCGTGGTGTGGCGCTGCTCGGGAATGAGCTCTATCAGCAGGTCCATATCCAGCTCGGCTGCCAGGACCGGGTATTGAAAGGTATCGCCCCAGTGATAGCGCTCGCGCACCGCGGGATGGATTTCTCCGCACACGCCCACCTGTTGAGACCCCACACGGATGATGGCGCATTTTCCGGGGTGATACCCCGGGTGTTCACCCTGGCTGAAATTTGCCTCCGTGATGTGCAGACCTGCCATCAGGTCTTCAAGAAGACCTTTGAGGTCATAGAAATCCATCGTGCTGTTATCCGCAGGCTGCCAGCCTGACGGGTTGCGCTGCCCAGCCAGCAATATCCCCAGCCTGCTCAACTCATCAGGCAGGCCGGAGGGGTCTTCGGAGTGCAGGAAGATCGGGCCGATCTCAAATAAAGCCAGGGTTGCGCGCTGGCGCGAATTGCGTTCGGCGGTGTCCAGCAGGCTGGCCAGCACGCTGTGGCGCAGAAAAGCCTTTTCATAGGCCAGCGGGTTGCTGATGCGCAGGTAGGGCTTGTTATCTGCTTCTGCGCCTTTGGGCAAACGGCGCCCTTCCTTTTCAGGTGTTGTCCAACGGTAACTAATGACCTCCTGTAACCCCAGCGCTACCAGCAGGTCACGGGTGAGGTCGGTCTTCTTGAGGGGCGAGTTGCCCAGCTGCAAAGGCAGGCGGTCGGAGATGCGGGTTTCGGGGATGTTGTCATACCCGTGCACCCGGGCGATTTCCTCGATCAGGTCGGCTTTGCCAGTGATACCGCTACCGATATCCAGGCGGTGTTCAGGGCAGGTGATGTGCAGCAGATCGCTATCTATCTGCACCTTGAACTCCAAGCGTGAAAGCAATTCAGCGATGCGGGGCGCGCTCAGGTCAAGCCCCAGCCAGCGTTTCACATCGCCCGGGGTGATATCCACCACGGAAGTTTTTGGCGGTAAGGGGTAGGCGTCTACCATCAACGGGTCCACTGCGCCGTCAGCCCAGTGCTCCATTAACTCCAGCCCGCGGCGCACACCGGTTTCTGCCATGGCGGGATGCACACCGCGGATGAAACGATAAGAAGCCTCTGAGGGCAGATTTTGGGCTTTAGCGGTGCGGCGGGTGGAAATCATATTCCAGGCGGCGCCCTCCAGCAGGATGTTGCGCGTGCTGGCGGTCACTTCTGTTTCCAATCCGCCCATCACCCCTGCCAGCGAAAGAATGCCGGCTTCATCACACACCAGAACGGTACCTTCGTCTAATGTTCTCTCCACGCCATCGAGGGTGGTGATCTTTTCGTCTTTGCCTGCGGCGCGGGTAATGATCTTCACCTGTTTCCCGGCAGCGCGCTTGCAGAGCACATCGTAATCAAACGCGTGCAGAGGTTCCCCCAATTCCAGCATGGCATAATTGGTGGCGTCTACGATATTGTTGATAGGGCGCATGCCCGCCAGTTTAAGGCGCTGCTGCACCCAGAGCGGGCTGGGATGGATATTGACGCCGCGCACCAAACCCAGGACAAAACGAGGATTGAGAACCGGGTCGGTGATTTCAAGCTCTGCATAAGTGGCTTTGCCGATGTCAGGGGGAGAGGTGAATCGCGGGGTTTTAAGCGCCTTTCCGGTAATTGCGGAAATTTCACGTGCCAAACCGAAGATACTGGCGCAGCGCGCGAAACTGGGCAAAAGGTTTACTTCCAATATGGCATCACCCAGTAGTTCTACCAGCGGCGTGCCCACGGAGGCTGCGTCGTCGAGGAACATTATCCCTTCGTGTTCATCAGAAATCCCCAGTTCCTTCTCTGAGCAAATCATGGAATAAGATTCAACCCCGCGAATCTTGGTGCGTTTGAGCGTGGTGAGCACATAGCCTTCCTGGTGCCCATCGTAAAGCATGGCGCCTTCTTTCGCGTAAGCTACCTTAAGCGGTTGTGGCAGCGGGCCTTTCCCTTTGTATTCGAACAGGTTCGGCGCGCCGGTCAGCACAATGTGCTCCTGCTGCCCATCCTCCAAGCGGCACAGCACCAGGCGGTCAGCGTTAGGGTGGGGCATCACTTCGGTCACGGCGGCGGCGACAATTTTCTCTGGTTCCCAGGTGAGGCCGCTGACCTTGGCAGTGGTGCTGCCTGCCGGCGGAAGCGGCAGACCAATGAGTTGAATACTTTCCACCTCCAAACCCGCCATGGTCAACCGGTGAGCCAGTTCTACCAATGAAAGGTCAATTTCAACGAAGTCTTTTAACCAGGATAAAGGGGCTTTCATGTGTTTTCTCCAAGTGAAGTGAATCGCGAGTTGTTCTAAGGGATTGGGTTTGTGATGACCCGATCACCGCTCACCGTTGACGGGCCTTAAAACTGCTCCAAGAACCGTAAATCGTTTTCCCAGAAATAACGGATGTCGTTGATCCCATAACGCAGCATGGCGATACGTTGCACACCGAAACCGAAAGCGAAACCGGTGTAGCGCGCCGGGTCGTATCCACCGTTTGCCAATACCACTGGGTGCACCATTCCACTGCCGCCGATTTCCAGCCAACCGCCGCCGCACACCCCGCAGCCTTTTCCGTGGCATTGGAAACACTGAATATCAAATTCAGCCGATGGCTCGGTGAATGGAAAGTAAGAAGCGCGGAAGCGGGCGCGCGCGGATGGACCAAAGAGCCGGCGCGCCATATCTGTGAGCGTGCCTTTCAGGTCGCTAAAGGTGATGCCCTCTCCAATGGCCAACCCTTCCAGCTGGTCAAACTGGGTTTCGTGCCGTACATCTACCTGCTCGTAGCGAAAGACCATTCCCGGCACGATGACGCGTACTGGTGGAGGGTTGGATGGGTTGAGGGATGCAATCTCGCGCATGGCGCGGATCTGGCCTGGCGATGTGTGCGTGCGCAGCACCAGGGGGTTGTCTCCCCGGTTGGGCACATCCAAAAAATAGGTATCCTGCATATCACGCGCCGGGTGACCCAGCGGGAAGTTAAGCAATTGAAAGTTGTATTCATCGGTTTCGACTTCGCGCGATTGAAAGACCTGGAAACCCATATCTCCAAAAATCTGCAGTAGTTCACGAAGAATTAGCGTATCAGGGTGCAGGCGCCCGCGGTTGCGTGGTCTACCCGGCAGGGTCACATCCAACGCCTGCGCGCCGAGAGATTGTATCAGGGCGGACTCTTTGAGCGCCTGGGCGCGTTCGTTGTAAGCGCTTTCAAGCGCTGCCTTAACACGGTTTGCGCCCTGACCCACCAGGGGGCGTTCGTCCGTCGGCAGGGCTCCCAGGCTGGAAAACGCCTTCACCACCACCGCGTTCTTGCCCAGGTAAGTGGTGCGCCACGCCAGTAAAGCTTCCTCGTTGGTCACGCGCTTCAGTTCATCTACCGCTGCCTTGCTGACTGCTTCCAGTTCTTGCAGAATTGTTGCTGCGCTCATGTTTCACTCCTGCGGCTTAAAAAGGTAACCCGTCCTGTAGGGACGGGAGAAATTGCCCGCGGTACCACCCACATTGGCCGCAATTGCGACCCGCTTGTTCCGACTTTTTTCATCGGCTGACCAGGTAACGCCGGTCTGAGCGGCTCAGACTATAACCCAACCGCACGAATCACGGCGGGGTTACCCCGCTTGACCGGGGCACCGTGTAAAACCGGCTTCACCTGAGCGGCTCGGGAGGGAACTTCAGCCGGTTCATGCCGGGCGGGAATTTCAGTCTGCGTTCCCGCGTCCCTGTCGGGTTTCCCCGGTCTACTTTCCTCCGTCACTGCCTGTTGAGCGGTATTATAGCGGAGAGAGAATAATTGAGCAAGGGAACGCTAACAGGGAATGCCAATCATCCGTTAACGCGCTCCTTCTCGTGGGAAAGCGCGGCAGGCTCACCAGCGCGGCGACCTCGAGGAATCCTGGCGAAGCAGCGCCGGGCATGCGAAGAGCAAAGGGTTGACAGAAAGGGCGGAAGGAAGAGGGTGGGCGCAGACAGCCGCTGAACAAAAAAAGACCCGGGCTCATGAGCACCGGGTCCTGAAAGTAGCATCGCGGATGTCTAATGCACGATGGTTACGACTTTTTGACCAAAAAGCGCTTTTTTCAACGCGCCCACATCCCACAGGTTTAACACGTGAATGGGCAGTTTGTTTTCCATGCACATGGTGATGGCTGTTGAATCCATCACCCCCAACCGTTGCTGGATGGCGTCAAGGTAGGAGAGCTCGTCGAATTTCACCGCTGCGGGGTTGACCTTGGGGTCAGAATCGTACACCCCATCCACCTTGGTGGCTTTGATGAGCACATCTGCTTCAATTTCCATCGCGCGCAGTGCAGCAGCGGTATCGGTCGAGAAGTACGGGTTGCCTGTACCTCCGCCAAATATGACCACACGCCCTTTTTCCAGGTGACGGATGGCGCGGCGGCGGATATACGGCTCGGCAACGGTTCGCATTTCAATAGCGGTCATCACGCGTGTCACTACATCCTGGTGTTCCAGCGCGTCCATCAAGGCCAGGGAGTTCATCACGGTGCCCAGCATACCCATATAGTCAGCGGTCGCCTGGTCCATGCCCATTTCCAGCCCGATCTTGCCGCGCCACAAGTTGCCGGCGCCAATCACCAGCGCAATATCCACGCCGAGTTCGCGCACTTCTTTCAACCTGCGGGCGATATCCTTCGCCTGGGCGGCATCAATGCCGCTGCCTGAGGGACCCGCTAAAGATTCGCCGCCAATCTTTAATAGAATTCTGTGATATCTGAGTTGCTCCATAATACCTCCTGAACGTTAGAAAAAGACCAACCCGAAGGCTGGTCTTTGAAGGTCACGACTCGCTTTCTTCAGCGCTTGTTTCGCCGAGCGCCCAACGGGCGAAGCGGCGCACGACGATATTCTCACCCAGCGCAGCGACATTCTGGTTGATCAGTTCCTGCACGGTGATGCTCTCATCACGGATATATGGCTGGAGCATGAGCACGAATTCGTTTTTATATTTCTTTAGCGCGCCTTCAACGATGCGCGGCAGGATGGCCTCAGGTTTGCCTTCTTCTTTGGCTTTGGCGGTGGCGATTTTTGTTTCGCGATCGATCACTGACTCGGGGATATCGGTTTCCAGCACATACTCAGGGGAAGTGGCTGCAATTTGCAGCGCGATTTCGTGCGCCAGGGTACGGAACGCTTCGGAGCGACCCACGAAATCAGTTTCGCAGTTCACTTCTACCATCACACCCACGCGCCCATCCCCGTGATTGTAGAGTTCGACAATGCCTTCAGAGGCTGTGCGCGCGGCGCGCTTGGTGGCGGTGGCCAGTCCTTTTTCGCGCAGAAAATCTAAAGCGGCGTTCATATCGCCATTGGATTGTTCCAGCGCTTTTCGGCAATCGAGGATGCCAGCGCCGGTGCTCTCGCGCAACGATTTGATCATTTCAGTGGTGATTTCCATTTTACAGATTCCTTCTTCTCCAGGTGGTCACCGGTCAGAGACCGATGTTGATTGACTATTCACCGTCCGTTTTATCCACGATATCTTCAACTTTGTCCTTGATCTCATCGATGAGATCTTCTGCTTTGTCCTTAAGATCATCTACGGTATCCTCGATCTTGTCTTTAATATTATCGACAAGATCTTCAGAGAAATCCCCGATGTTTTTCACAATTTCTTTGGCGGTTCTGGCGTGCTTGCCTTTGGCAGTGCTCTTTTCTTCTTCAGCCGCGGCTGCAGCGTCTTCATCATCGCTTTTCTTCGCTGATTTGGATTTTACAGACACCGTCTTATCCACTTCTTCTTCAAGGACATCCAGCGTTTCCTCAGCGATAACCGATTTACCAACGCCGGGTTTCATGTCGAGGTCTTCATCTTCCTTCGCTGCATCGGCTTTTGGCCCAATTTTTGCCAAAGTGGAAGCGCCAAGCAGATCAGCGTCTTCCAGTTCAACCTCTTCTTCGAAGCGCGGGCGGACGCCAGCGGCTACTCGGGCTGCCGGGGTTTCAGCCGCCGGGGCTTCACTGCTTTCTTCTTTCTCGACCATTGACTTGCCTTCGATGACGGCATCAGCGATCTTCCCAACCAACAATTTAATGGCGCGGATGGCGTCGTCATTGGAGGGGATAACGTAATCCACATGTCGCGGATCGCAGTTGGTGTCTACCAGGGCAATCACCGGTATGCCTTTCAAATTGGCTTCGTGCACGGCGGTGTGCTCGCGCATCACATCTACAATAAAAAGCAGGTCTGGAACGCGCTTCATTTCGCGTACACCAGAAAGGCGCGCCTGCAGGCGATTGATCTCGCGCTCAATCAACAGGCCTTCCTTTTTGGTCAGGCGGTGAATTTCTCCAGAATCACGTAAACGTTCAAGTTTTTCCAGTTCCTGGATGCGGCTGTACATGGTGCTCCAGTTGGTGAGCATGCCGCCAAGCCAGCGCTCGGTGACATAAGGCATGCCGCACCGAACGGCTTCTTCAGTGATGGTTTCTTGTGCCTGGCGCTTGGTGCCAACGAACATGATAAAACCACCCTGGGCGACTGTGTCGCGCACCAGGTTATAAGCGGTTGTGAGAAGCTTGACTGTCTGCTGCAGGTCAATGATGTGGATGCCGTTGCGCTCGGTAAAAATGTACGGGCGCATCAACGGGTTCCACTTATTTGTGCGATGCCCAAAATGGACGCCGCTTTCCAACAGGGATTTCATGGAAATGATGGAACTCATGGGGTATTACTCCTTTGCGTTTGCCTAGCGCCTTCTTTAGCCTTTCCCTCACTGCTTGCGGCAGCACGCAGGAAAGATCGGAAAGCGCGTGTGATAGTCTGAGGTTTTCACCACAGCCGACGAATTATAACATGAAATTTCGCGCGAACTTCTTTTTTGGTCTCTTTTTGCTGACACTTCTTTTTGGATTTTCAAAATTATCCTGGATACCCGGCGCTTGTTTACATCATCAACCGCAATTCCACAAAATGTCGGCACTGATTCCCCCGCGGTTTTCCTGCCTGTCGAGCGGGTGGTCTCTTACGGGCAGACGATGAGGGCGGAGGTGAGCATTCGATCCTTTTGAATCATACTGATCTGGTTCTCACGGCTCCAATCGCAGGCAGCTTGGAAATCAACGCCTGTGTCTGTGTATTCTACGGCAAATACAGGTTTTCCCGCTTCGATAAAAGGCAGCGTTTCTTCGATCCATTCGTAAAAAAACGCGCTTTCGATGATGGCGAAATCAAAAAACATGAGTGAATCTGCTACCATGCCAGGAGCGTTCTTCAGCCCGATGGCGAGACCGCGGGCGTGCGCTTCGGCAGCAAGCCATTGAGCGTAAGCCAACTGGTCCGCGTAGGTTATTGGGAAGCCGCTGTCCTGTGTAAATACTTCGATGTTATCAGGTTCCACGCCGTCAAACCCCTTGGCTTTACACTGGTCCAGGCGGGCGCGCATGATTGGCGCCAGAAGGTCGATACGGCGGATGTCCAGCCATCTTTCGCCTGGCCAGCCGATATAGCTTTTACCGATAACCTCGCCAGGGAACTGGCCGGCATCGGGGCGCCAGTCTTCTCTTGAACCCACCGAGAGATAACAAATCACCTTGCGACCCTGCTTGTGTAATGCTTCAACCACTGACGCGTCATTCTCAAACAGGTCAATATCATATACATCCGCTTCCACACCCATTTCTACAGGCAAAGCAGAAAACTGCAATTGCCAGGTGAGGCCAGGTGTGGGTCGCCACCAACGGACGTTTGTGGAGAGCGTGGAGCTTGGATACACGGTTGGACTGATATTGGTGGATTGCACGCCGCAACCGGAGAGCAACAAGAGCAAAATCCAGGTTCGTGAAATCGTTTTCAACATATGAGATGAATTATAAACCGCCGTGAGCGTTTGGTTCTCTGTGGTGGGAAGATGGGCGCGTCACGGGAGAGGCATACATGTATAATTCAATCAATCTGAAAAAGACAGGAAACGACAATGCATATTTTGGTCACGAATGATGATGGCGTACAGGCGCCCGGGTTACTGGCGCTGGCCACGGAACTCAGTTCGTTGGGTGAGGTCACCATCCTCGCCCCTGACCGTAACTGGTCAGCTTCAGGGCACGTGAAGACGATGCACCGACCGCTGCGCGTGAAACCAGTGCTGCTGGCTGATGGCACACCTGCGCTCAGCAGCGATGGGGCGCCATCAGATTGCGTGGCTTTGGCCTTGCTGGGTGTGGTTGAAAAACCGATCGACCTGGTGGTCAGTGGCATCAACCCCAATGCCAATGTTGGCCATGATGTGACTTACTCGGGCACCGTGACGGCGGCCATGGAAGCGGCAATCGGTGGCGTGCGTGGAATGGCAGTTTCTTTAGACGCGCCGGAGCATCACAAGGGGGCGCTGGATTATGCGGCAGCGGCCCGTGTTGCCGGCTTTGTGGTGAACCGGTTGCTGCAAAACACACTGCCAGTGAATGTGTTATTGAACGTCAATGTCCCTTACCTTAAATATGAAGAAATCAAAGGGATCCGCGTTTCGCGCCAGGGTCTGCGTATATACCGCGACGCGCTGATCCGCCGCGAAGACCCGCGCGGTAGACCATATTACTGGATTGGCGGTGAAGCACCTACTGGCGTTCCGCGAGAAGGGACGGATTTTGGCGACCTGCAAGCCGGTTATGTTTCCGTTACACCTCTCCATTTAGACCTGACTGCCCATGAGCAAATGGCGCATATGCAATCGTGGGACTGGAGCGCTGATGAAATACGCTAATATGTCTGACAATGCGCATTTGACATAATTAGCAGGATAGACTACATTAATCATAGATGGTTCGTAACTTCACTTCATTTCGGCGCCATGGTTGCGCGAGGAGAGAGGCATGGACAAAACAACTGTCAAGGACTGGATGAAGAACCTGGTGGTGTTTGTGGACCCGGATACCACGGTTTTTGAAGGGCTGCATATTATGCGCCATCGGTTCGCTACCAGCCTGATAGTCAAAAAAACAGCTGAAACCCCTGATTACGGCATTGTCACTTCTATCAATATCTGCGATAAGATCATTGCCCAGGGCAACGATCCCACCAAGACCAAGGTAAAAGAGATAATGGCATCACCGGTTTTCACTGTGCCGTCTTCCATGCTGATCACTGACTGCGCGGCGATGATGAAGGAAAAACGCATTCATCATTTGCCGGTCGCGGATGAGCATGGACAGATTGTCGGCATTATCACCGCCATGGACCTGCTGTGGATGGCAGAGGCCATGGGAACGAACTTCAAAGACCGCGGACTTAGCTGAGCATCTTGACAAAAAAACATCCCGGCGCATCGGTTATAATTAGCCGTTAATGCGCCGGTTTTTTATCTTGTTCATTCGCGTTGCTTTATTGGGCGGGCTGCTGTTATCCCTGCCCCAGGGAACTGCGCAGGCTGCCACGGTATCACCGGGGGAACTTATCAACCTGGTGAATGGTCTGCGCGCCGCCAACGGGCTCCCCGCACTTATTGAAGATGCCATCCTGGATGGTACAGCATACGCCACGGCGCAGGCGATGGCAGCCAACGGTGTTTGCGCGCATATCGGCGGTGCGAGAGAGCGCATTCGCGCGGCTGGGTTTGGCGGGGGCGCTGTCGTGTTCGCTACTGAAAATATGGCCTGCGCTGTGAGCGCGACGATTTCCGATATCCAATCTTGGTGGTCAGACAGCCTGCATATGATGCCAATGAATGAAGCGCGCTATACCCATGTGGGAGCAGGGGCTTATACCGCTTCGAATGGCACCACCTATTACGTGTTGCACGCGGCGTATGTGGGTGATGGGGGAAGCGCATCCTTACCTGGTTCTACAGGCGGCAGCGCTGGGCAGGGACAAAACCCTGCCGAACCACTGGTTGAACCGGTGGTCACCTCGACTCCCCAGGCAGACGGCACGATTGTGCACACTGTGCAGTACGGGCAGGCGTTGGATACTATCGCCACCTGGTATGGCGTCACCATCGCGGAAATCAAAGCGTTGAACCACATGACTTCCAATACCATTTACGTCGGCGACAACCTCATTATCAAAATAGCGCCCACTGCCACCATCACCCCCACGCGAACTTTAACGCCCCGGCAACCGACGCGTACTCCTTCCATGACGCCCACCCTCACAAAAACTGTTATGGTGAGCACACCCACGCCCACCAGGGCACCTGGTTTGCTGGATACTTTGCCCAAAATTGACCGCCAGTGGCTGGGTTTTGGTTTATTGCTGGTGAGCGCAGCGGGGCTATTGCTGGTGCTTTACTTCCTGTTCATCCGCCCCAGGTTTAAAAAATAACTCTCACCTTCTGATCCGGTCATTTTCACCCCACAGCTTCCTGTTTCTTTGTGAACCAACAGATTCTTTTCTGCTGGAAAGGGACGTTCCGCCCTGCTCACCAGGGGATGGATCGGTCTGAGCCTCTTACGCGAATACCGACGGACGCGTTAAAGAAAAACGCGCTGCTCGAAGCCCTTTGTTTTCCGCGCTGATTGCGTGCCAACATTTCATCAGGTTGGTGTCAGCATCCCTGCTCCATGTTTGCCTTTGGTCGTGCAACCCTGCGAATTCATTTGCGTATATGGGATAAATGGGTATTAATGACTTTCACTGGAGGTAGTGATGGAAAAAAGAAACAGGGTGACACTGGTATTGGGCTTGTTGCTCGTATTGGCAGGCACCTATTTTGTACTGATCAATGCCGTGCCGGGTTTGGCACAACTGATTACTGTCCACTTCTCCTGGCCGGTGATTATCATGCTTGTCGGCGCCGGGCTGCTCATTTTGGGGCTGCTTAGCGGAGTCGCGGAAATGTCCATACCAGCGTTCATCGTCGCCGGCATTGGTGGAATCCTGTATTACCAGAACCTCAGCGGCAACTGGAGCAGTTGGTCGTATTTGTGGACATTAATCCCGGGTTTTTCAGGGCTGGGAGTGCTGGTTGCTGCATTGTTTGGCGCGCGTAAAAAAGGCGCGGCTCGCGACGGGTTGGATGCCATCGGTACCAGCCTGGTACTGCTGGTGATTTTTGGCGCCATCTTCGGGGCATTCAAACCACTTGGGCCATATTGGCCAGTGCTTCTCATCGCGGCTGGCCTGGTGATTGGCGCACGCGCGTTCATCAAAGGGTGCAAAGAAGAAACACCTGTAAACGTCATCGATGTAAAGCCATCAGGCGAAGCAGATGAAAACATGTAGGAGGTAACATGTCTCAGCAATCCAGGCGAATCTTACTGGGGGTGTTGTTGGTTGTGGCTGGCGCGGCCTTTTTGCTGCAACAGCTGCTGGAAATCCCCATCGGCGGACTGTTTATCGCTTTCCTGTTCGTGCTGGCGGGTTGTGTTTTTCTGTATTTCCTGCTGCGTGATCGCCATAAGTGGTGGCTGGCCATCCCGGGGTTCACCCTCATTGGCATTGGTGGTGTTATCTTGATAAAAAAGCTCCTGCCGAACCTGGCGGGCGATTATGGCGGCGCTTTCTTTCTCTTAATGGTGGCGTTGGGCTTTCTGGTGGTCTTTTTGCTCAACCAGGCCCAATGGTGGCCGGTCATCCCCGCGGGAATTCTGACCACATTGGCGCTGGTCTCCGCGCTGGACTTGAATGGGATGGCCAACGGCGGGCTGTTGTTCCTGGGGATAGGCGCGACTTTCACCGTGCTCGGGCTGATGCCGGTGGGGAAGGCTGAAAAATGGCCCTGGATCCCGGCGGGCATCTGCCTGCTGTTGGGATTGATCTTGTTCGCCAGTTCTGGCGCGCTGATGGGTTCGGCCGTGGGCTGGGTGTTCGCTTTGGTTCTCATCGCGGCGGGGGCGTACTTCGTCATTCGCTCGCTGATCAAAAAAGCATAGGCAGGTGAACATGCAAAACAGGCTTTTACGTTCAAAGCAAGATCGTATCCTGGGTGGCGTATGCGCGGGCTTGGCCAGGTACCTTAACATTGATACTGTGCTGGTACGGCTGTTCTTCATTGTCTTTACCCTGGTGGGCGGCATTGGCCCGTTGCTGTATATCATCCTGTGGATCGTCGTCCCTGAAGACCAGGCCGAAAGCTCGTCGGGCTACTCGTTCAATGGAGAGGTTCTTCGTGAACGCGCGGAGAACTTTGCAGACGAATTTGTAAACGCGGTTCAGAAACCTGGCAACAAAGCCAGTTTTTACGTAGGGATTGGGCTGGTGCTGCTCGGGGTTTACATTTTTCTCAAAAACCTTAACCTCCCCTGGCTGGCATGGTTGAACACCAGTGTCATCCTCGCTTTG
The DNA here is from genome assembly GCA_012798065.1 of Chloroflexota bacterium. Lineage (GTDB taxonomy): Bacteria > Chloroflexota > Anaerolineae > Anaerolineales > Anaerolineaceae > UBA6107. The sequence goes on along the minus strand of JAAZNW010000016.1, from coordinate 23,357 downwards.
CTGATTATCATCGCCGGCGCGGCGTTGCTTTACGTGGCGTTGAAAAGAAAAACATAGTGCCAATTTTGGGCAGTTGTTGGCTTGCACAGGAACTTTTCGCAATTCAGTTCGTCTTATTGGTAAAAACAAGAATGAGAGGAAAAAATGAAAAAATCACTGTTGGTTATCGTTGCAAGTATTATGGCGGTCATGTCATTAGCAGCCTGCGCAGGCAGCGGGCAGCCGGCTGGCATGCCGAATCTCCGCACCCTAAGCGCGAGTGGCTCAGGGGAGGTTTACCTGGTTCCTGATGTTGCTTATATCAATGTGGGTATCCGCGTTGATGCTGATGAGGTTTCCGACGCGCTTTCCAAGAACAACGCCCAGGCAAACAGCATCTCTGAGGTGTTACAGCAGTTGGGCGTGGATAAGAAAGACGTTCAGACCTCCAACTTTAATGTTTACCCCATGATGGATTATGGTATCGATGGGCAGGTTTCACGCCGTTATTACGTGGTCGAAAACACGGTCTATATCACCGTTCGCGACCTGACGTCATTAGGTAAATTGCTGGACGCGGTAGTTCGCTCGGGCGCCAATACCATCAACGGCATTAGCTTTGATGTGCTCGATAAGACCGCAGCCGAAGCCAAAGCCCGCGACATGGCGATTGCCAATGCCAAAGCAGAGGCTGAAGCCATTGCTGCGTCTGCCGGGGTGAAGCTGGGTAACCTGCAATCGGTGAACGTCTATACCGGCGGAATCGCCGTGCCCATGTATGACGCGAAAGGCATTGGCGGCGCGGCCATGGATTCCGTGGTTCCCATCTCCGCCGGGCAGCTAAAGATAAACGTAGAGGCGAGCGTCATTTACGAAATTAAATAAAGCGTAATGGCAGTACAAAGAGAGGGTGTCTCCGGTGGCACCCTCTCTTTACGTCTTCAAGGCTTATTTGTATTTAATCGAACTGATGCGCATTAATTTGCTCAACTTATGGGTTGAGATAACGCGCCTTACCGTGCCTGAAAGGCCACGCATCACCACGCTGTCAGTTCGGGCGCCATCTTTAAAGTAGGTTACCCCACGAAGGTAATCTCCTGTGGTGATACCGGTGGCGGCAAAAAAGACATTATCGGAAGAGATCAAGTCGTCCATGGTGAGTGGTTTTTCGAAATCCACGCCCATCTCTTTGGCCAGGTCAAGTTCACGTTGATTGCGGGGGTAAAGCTTGCCGATGATCTCTCCCCCCATGCAGCGCAAACCGGCGGCTGCCAGAACGCCTTCGGGCGTTCCGCCCACGCCCATCAATAGATCAGCGGTATTGTCTCCCATGGAGGTCATCAATGCACCGGCTACATCGCCATCAGGGATCAACTTGATACGAGCGCCAGCCATACGGATCTGCGTGATCAGTTCCTGGTGCCGCGGGCGGTCAAGCACCACTACAGTCAGGTCCTCCACTTTGACGCCTTTGGCTTTGGCGACCTTGTTCAGGTTATCGCTCACTGGTGCGTCAATATCCACGGCGTGCCGGGCTACCGGGCCAACGGCGATCTTGTTCATGTACACAAAAGGCCCTGGGTTGAACATGGTTCCACGCGGAGCCAGCGCCACGGTGGAGATGGAATTCCATAAACCGTAAGCCAGCGGGCGCGTGCCTTCAATGGGATCAACCGCGATATCGACTTCCGGCCCTTCGCCGGTGCCCAGTTTTTCTCCGTTGTAAAGCATCGGCGCTTCATCTTTTTCACCTTCGCCGATGATAATGGTTCCCCGCATGCTGATGGAGTTCAGCATCACCCGCATGGCATCCACCGCTGCTTTATCCGCGCCGTTCTTATCTCCCCTGCCCATCATCCTGCCCGCAGCAAGCGCTGCCGCTTCAGTAACCCGAACCAGGTCAAACGCCAGGTTTCGGGTGGGTGTAGTATTTGGCATGATCCCTCCGTTTAAAAAATGATGTTGGTGTTATCGTGTCAGTAAGATGATCACGTAATACCCGATGGCTGCAGCCCAAAGCGAAGAATCCATACGGTCGAGAAACCCCCCATGCTCCAGCAGGAAATTCCCTGAATCCTTCGCGTTGAACTGACGCTTAAGCATACTTTCGCCAAAATCACCGAAAGGCGCCAGGATGGAGATGACCGCTCCGAGCACCAGCCCATACCATGGTAGAATGAGCGGGGCCGGTTTGTGCCACAATGCAGCCAGTGCCCATCCTCCCAGCATGCCCACCAGTATGCCGCCCAGGTAACCCTCCCAGGTTTTCTTGGGGCTCACACGGGGGAGCATTTTATGTTTGCCAAGAAGGCGTCCGAAAATGTATGCCCCTGTATCTGCCAGGGATATGATGGGGAAGACCAGCACCACCCAATGGAGCCCATTTTCCAGGGCGCGCAGTGAAATGGCATAACTCCCCAGCCAGCCCAGGTAAACCGTTCCACCAATCGTGATCATCAAGTCGATGGCGGCTGTCATCCCTCCGCGATTCTGCTGCAGCACGTGAAACAACATTGAGGTCAGAACAAGCGCAGCCAGCCAGACGTCACTGTAGCTGAACGCGTAAAGATGTCGCAGAACAACCGCCAGCGGCACGAAAATCCCCATCACCAACAGGGATGGGGAGTATTGCCCTTTGTTAAACAGGCGCCAGAGCTCCCACGCTGCAAGCAAGAGCACCACCGCGACAAAAACGGTAAACGCCCACCCGCCCAGGATCGAAAAGACGATCAGCGTTGGAACCATGAGATTGATAACGATGAGCCGTTTTCGCAGTGAGAGATCAGTTTTCATTGTTTGAACTTGAAATGTTCCCGAACCTTCTGTCGCGTTGATCGTAAATTTCGATCGCTTTGAACAGTTCTTCTTTAGTGAAATCTGGCCATAAAGTGGGGGTTACATACCATTCCGCGTACGCGCCCTGCCAGATGAGGAAGTTGCTCACCCGCATCTCTCCCGAGGTACGGATGATGAGATCCGGGTCGGGTGTGCCAGCGGTGAACAGGTAGCGATCGACAAGTTCCTCAGTGACATCTTTTGAGGGGATCCCGTCCCTGATCATTTTCTGAATGGCGTGCACAATTTCATCCCTGCCGCCATAGTTCCACGCCAGGTGTAATATCAGCTTGGTGTTGCTGCAGGTAACCTCGATCGAATGCTCCACTTTTTTGCGCACCGACTCGGGCATGGCTTCCAGGCGGCCAATATGATGCAGTCGCACGCCTTCCGCGCACAGCTCATCCACTTCTTTATCCAGGTAGGTTTCCAGGATGGTTAACAAACCGTCGACTTCGGTTTTCGGTCTGCTCCAGTTTTCAGTTGAGAAGGCGTACAGGGTCAGGTGCTGCACGCCAATTTCAGCGCAGCCCTTGATAATCTGGCGCAGGTTTTCTGTTCCGGCGCGATGACCTTCCAATCGGGGTAACCCGTGGGCTTTGGCCCAACGGCCGTTCCCGTCCATAATGATGGCAATATGCGCGGGGATCTTTGCCGGAGTTTTCTTTGTCATTCGGGCGCCTGACCAGGTCAGATTTCCATGATCTCAGATTCTTTGCGCTTACCGATGAGTTCAATTTCATCGATCATCAGGTCTGTCAGTTTCTGCAGGTCCTGTTCACCGGTTTCCAGATCATCCTTTGAAATCATTTTCTCTTTTTCAAAATCGCGCAGGTCTTTGATCAGGTCACGGCGGACATTCCTGATGGCAACCCGGCATTCTTCCAGCCGGTTGTTCACCACCTTAACCAGTTCGCGTCTGCGTTCTTCGGTGAGCGGTGGCAGGTTGAGGCGAATGGACTTCCCGTCATTATTGGGGGTCAACCCCAGTTCAGATGCCAGAATAGAACGTTCGATTGTTTTGATGGTTGAAGGATCGAAAGGTTTGATTAAGAGCGCGCGGGCTTCAGGCACGGATATGCTGGCCAACTGCAGAAGCGGCGTGGGCGCGCCATAATAATCGATGGGTAGCTTTTCCACCAGCGCCGGCGTGGCTCTGCCAGTGCGAATTGCCGTCAGGTCTTCTTCCAGAGAAAGCAAGGCGCTTTTCATGCGGTTTTCAGCGTCTTTTGTGATTTCCTTTAACATATTTCCTCCGCCAATTGCTGATTTGTAATAAAGCATACCTTAAAAGCGATAAAAAATCCATTGACATCAAGCAATATCTTACAGTAAAACGCATCCGGCGGCAGGTATTGACAAATAAGAACTAATGTTCTATAATAGTGATAAGTCCGGCAGGTTATTCTGGCCCGAACCTTGCAATAAGTCAAACAACTGAAAACTTATGGAGAGTGAGATGAATACTGGCATGCTATGGTTCGATAATGACCCAAAGGCTGATTTCTTAACCAAAATCAACCGGGCAACCGATTATTACCTGAAGAAGTATGGCCAACGACCTGATTTATGTTTTGTTAACCCTGGAATGAAGTTCGAACCTCCTCCAAAAAATGTAGGGATTGAAGTGCAAACCGACCAAATGATTATGCCTGACCATTTTTGGCTGGGCATTAAAACCTGTTCAGCCTGATGAATCTGGTACAACTTGGTGTTTTAGCCGCCCAACTGGCGGCTTTATTTTTTCTCCTGGTTGAAAATTCTTTTTTTTAACCGCTGCCAAAGTTGAGAAACGTGCCTGAAAGGGCGCTGTGAAAACCGGTTGGTGAAATCAGTGGCTGCTGATTCCAGGCTGATGCGCCGTTTCTGTTCTTCAGCCAGGTACCAGCGGTGTTCAATGATCCAAAAATATAGGTCCATCTCTGTGCGGGCAGGAAAAGCGTTGAGAATCTGATGTTTACGGATGATCCGCACCAGTGGAAGGTAAACCTCGCGGTGCCATCCTTTCACCGCCTCTTCATCTGTAACTGGGCGCGTTAATTTCTCACCCATGAACCAGCGGTGCACGCTGATGTGCTGCAATACCTTCTCGTACTGTCCAGGTATGGAAAAACGGAAGTCTTCACCTGGATAAAATTCGTTAAGGCGGGTTTGCCTGAGGAACTCGCTATACTCCTGCTCCAGTACCAGTGCGTTCACATCGGTATCACGGGTGATTTTGCCGCTGGTGTGCACTTCTGTCACCAAAGCGTCTACGTAAACCTGTCCCTTTTCACGGGCGACGGATACGCGGTGATTACCATCTTTGACAAAATAGAAATCACCCACTTTATACACTTCGATTGGCGGCAGGATGATCTGTTTGAAATGCGCGCGGTCGATACTTTCCCAGCGCGAGCGCGTATGCGTCTGCCTGGGCAGGAATGCACGGTCAAAATCATTGTAGCGGCTCACGGAACCGATTATCTTTTCAGTTTCGATTTGCCTGACCCCAATGTAGTTTTGTCCGCGCATCGGGATATGCTTGAGGACTTCTTCAAATGGCAGCAGCTCATTGTTTTTCTTCTGAATCAGGTGAAAAACGGAGCGCCAAAAACCTTTTTGATAGGCGTGGCTAAAATCGTGACGCGATTGAAGTATTAGACGACCTGAATCAATGTCTTCTTCTGTCATCATGATTCACCTTTGACCCCGCCAAGAGCGCGGGCGCGGGGCGGGAATGTGAAGGGTCTTATAGCCGTAAACATTCTGAACCGTGGTGCCGCCGATCAGCGTACGGGTGATGGTTTCACGGCGGTAAATATGGATGTGTCCATGCAGAAAGTAAGCTGGTTGAAACACTTTTATCAACCAGCGAAAGGCTTTAATCCCTCGGTGCGGCAGGTCCTCTTCATCGTGCACCTGCCATGGCGGCGCGTGAGCCATGAAAATATCCAGGTAGCGACCCAGCGCCAGTTTATTCCAGAAGAACCTTGGCACCAAACTCAGCACCATCTCCCAGTACTGCCCCTGGGTATACTGGTATGGACCCTGGTTGTATCTTAAAGACCCTTCAAGCCCCGCCAGCAGCAGCCCGGTGTCATCCTCCACGCATCGATGATGCACGTCCACTGCTCCCCATGGATATTTCCGCGTTCCTGCCACGCCGTACTCGCGGGCGTTGGCATGATTACCGCGGACAAAATAGCAGGGGACATTTAACATGCTGACCATATATTCGATATAGTAATAGGGCAGGTCGCCGCAGGAGAGGATAAGGTCCACGTCTTGGAACCTGTCCATGATCATGGGGCTGTAAAGCAAAGCATTCTCTACATCACTGACTGCCAGTATCTTCATCTCAACACCGCCGGCTTATCTCTTCTCAACCAGGGCGGTGACGCAGGCAGCAGCGAGGTTGCGGGTGTGACTGATGGAAACCGACCAAGAGCGCCAGTTCATACGCTCAGCCATTTGAGCAGCAGCACCATACAGCCTTAATACGGGCTTCCCATTTTCATCCAATTGGGTTTCAATATCCTGCCAGCCAACTTCGCCAATACCGCAACCCAGGGCTTTAACGGTGGCTTCCTTGATGGCGAACCGGGCGGCGAGGCGATCATCACGCCCTCCGCTATCTTCTATCTCCTGTGTTGTAAACACCCTGGAGACAAACCGGGCTTTAATCGCCGGGGTGATCGAGCGCAGGCGCTCAACCTCCACCAGATCGATACCACAAGCCACTTCCATCATGGGTTATTGTTGACCTTTCCATCCGCGCCTGCTGAAACGATGATCAACTTATCAGGGTTAATGAATTTCCGCGCCGCGGCGAGAATATGTTCTCTGGTGAGCGCGCTTACAAGGGTGGAGTAACGTTGCAGGTAGTCCAGACCGAGTTCAAAACGCTCAAGATTTAAAATACTGTTAGCGACCCCGGCGTTCGATTCGAGGGAAAGCGGCATGCGGCCGATATAGTTATTCTGATTGTCTTCAAGCTCTTCCTGAGAGACAGGCTCAGTTGTGAACCGGCGCAATTCTTCAATGATGAGCGCGGTGGCTTTTTCCACGTTGCCAGGGCTTACGCCCGCAGAAACTTCCCACGAACCGCTTTCAATCCAGGCGTTCAGACTGGCGGAAGCGTAGTAAGCCAGGCCGGCTTTTTCGCGTACTGCATCACCAACACGGCCCATCAAACCAAACTGACCAAGGATACTGTTGCCGAGCGACGCCGCGAGGTACTCGGGATCTTTGCGCTTGGGGCCGAGCGTTCCGATTATCAGATCGGTTTGACTCTTGCCCGGAATGATGACTTTGCGCGTGATGGATGCTTGCGGGGGTTTTATCGCCTTAAAGGAGCATGTTTGCCGTTTGTGACCGGTGAGCCAATTGCCGAAATGTTTTTCAGCCAGTTCAAACACCCGGTCTGCGCTCACCGCGCCCACCACCGCCAGTTTCATCCCCTCAGGTCCATATTGCTGGCGGTGAAAGTCAGCCAGGTCATCCCGCGTGATATTTTGGATGGTCTCCGTGTAGCCATCCTCAGGTCTGCCGTAAGGATGATCGGGAAAGAGCAGCGAATCAAACTCCAGCGCCGCCGTATCGCGCGTGCTTTGCCCGCGGATGGCCAACCCGGTGAGCAACTGGGCGCGCAGGCGGCTCACCTGTTCGGATGGGAAGACAGGTGAGGACAGGCATTCTGCGAGAGTGGCGAACAATAATGGCAGGTCTTCAGCCAGCGCGCGACCGCTGAAACTGGTGGTGTGAACACTGGCGCCAAACCCGAGAGAAGCGCCTGCGGATTCCAACCGGTCATACAGGCTCTGGAAATCACTGCTCTCGGTGCCGCGCATAAGAGCGAGGGCGGTGAAGTGGGCCAGGCCGAGTTTCTCTAACGGATCCAGCTGGCTGCCAGCCGACACATATCCGCTTATGACCACTGACGAACTGTTGAAGTTGCTGCGCGTTAAAAGCACGATTCCGTTGCGCAGTACCTGGCGAGTAATATCCGCTGGTCCAGGGATGGAAGACGAAAGGGTGTATTTGGGTATCATCGTTTCGCTCCATCCGGACGGTAAATCCCTACCACGCGCTGGTTTTGATTCAGGTATTTGCGCGCTGTATCCAGCAGGATCTCCGGGGTCACTTCTGCCAACCTCGAGGTATAGCGGGTGAACCAGGAGTATTGATCAAACATCTCTGAGTAACCCAGCCAGAATGCCTGGTTGGTAATATTCTCACTGCCGTATGAGAAAAGTGCGCGAGCCTGTTTGGCTGCGCGGTCGATGTCTGTTTGTTTCACCGGGGCCTGGCGCAGAACGTCGAGCTCTTTATCCAGCTGCTCTAAAACGACTTCCGGCTGGTGCTTTGGGTGGACGGTGATGGTGATGGTGTATAGAAACGGATCGTGGGTTGCCTGCAGGGAGCCGTTAAGGCTGATAGCGTATTCCTTTTCCACCAGACGCCGGTACAGGCGAGAAGTCTTATTCGAAATCCCGCCCCCACCGAACATATTCAGGCTGGTGGGCCCGGTGAGCAGACTATCGATAATGGTGAAGGCAAAAAACTCAGCTTCAGTTGCCGCTGGCGAACGCCAGGCGACCTGCAGGTAGGTGGTTTCGCCAGGCCCGGCCACCTCGATGCGTTTTTCTTCCGCCAATAATTGTTCCCGCAAGTATTCCGGTTCAGGTACGGAGTGACCGTGAAGCGGCTGGTAGGTCTGGCGGATCCTTTCCAATATTTTTTCACTGTCAAAGTCACCCGCCAAAGCAAGAACCGCGTTGCCGGGGTTGTAATACTTGCGATAGTGGGCGTACAGGTCATCACGGGTGATACTCCGCAGGTCGGCGATCGAACCGATGACCTCATTCTTATACGGGTGATGGTCAAAAGCGGCGAATTGCACGGCTTCATCCAGTAGAAAGAGAGGTTCATTCTCGTTACCTTCACGCTCTGAGATAACCACCGTGCGCTCCGAGTTCACTTCGTTTTCATCAAATAAACTGTTCACCATGCGGTCTGCTTCAAGGGTCATGGCGAGATCGATCTTGTTGGCCGGGGTGGTTTCAAAAAAGGTGGTCCAATCAAGGTAGGTGAAAGCATTCCAATATCCACCATCCCGTGAAATGGCTTTGTCCAGTACCCCGGCAGGGAATTTTGCTGTGCCTTTGAACTGCATGTGCTCCACCCAATGGGATATACCCGTGAAGCCGGGTTTTTCAAAGCGCGAACCCACGCGGTACCAAACCCACTGGCTGATGATTGGCGCGGTGTGAATCTCCTTCATCAATACTTTGAGTCCGTTTTCCAGTTCCACCTGCGTGATTGTTTCCGTCATACGACCTCTAACCCTGTTGTTGCAGTAACTATAGCACAAGCACGAAACGCTTGGTAGGGAAGTTGCTATAATAAAAGTGTGATTGATTTCCTGTTCATTAATCAAAAATAAACCATAATCATAAAGGAGTCTTCATGTCCAAACGAATCCAGGTGGCCATAATTGGCGCAGGACCAGCCGGGTTATTTGCAGCCGAGAAACTGACCCAGGCAGACATCGCGGTCGCTCTTTTCAACCGGGATATCAAACCCGGCGGTATGGCGGAGTACGGCATCTACCCGGAAAAGCATCAACTGAAGGATGGGCTGCGCAAGCAGTTCGAACGGATCCTTTCGTATGAGCAGGTGCATTATTTTGGGAATACCTGTGTTGGGGAGGACCAAAGCCTGACGATTCCCCGCTTATTGGAGTGGGGTTTTTCCGCGGTGTTGATCTGCTGCGGCGCGCAGGGCACTAAATGGCTGGGCATTCCAGGTGAGAACCTCGAAGGGGTGATTCACTCCAAAAACCTGGTTTTCCATTACAACCGGCTGCCGCCTTACTGCACTGCGCCCATCAAAATTGGCAAACAGGCTGTGGTGGTCGGCGCGGGCAACGTAATGGCAGATGTCACGCGCTACCTCCTGGGTCTTCCACAGATGGAAAAGATTCACGTTTGCGTCCGCCGGGGTCCGGCGGAGGTTAAATTCACTGCCAAAGAGCTGGAATCCATCATTGGCGGAATGGACATGGATGCGCTGGAGCACGAGTTTGAACGGGTTAAACCGGTGATGGTGCCACTTGGGCAAGACCCTGAAGTTGAAAAAGCGGTCTATCTCAAGGCGTTTGGAAAGGCGGGAAAGACAGGCTTAAAACCCTTGATCGAAATGCATTTTTTGGTTTCACCCGTGAAGATTGAGGGAGATGAGCAGGGCGGGGTGAATACGGTTGTATTGGAGGAAAACACCCTGGTTTTGAGCGGAGAAAAAACCTCGGCCCGCGGGCTGGGCACACACCGATCTCTCGCAGCCGATACAGTGGTTTTCGCCATTGGCGACAGGGTTGAAGAACGCCTGGGCGTGCCGGTGTCGGGCAATGAGTACCGCCATGTGGAGAACCCGCGCTACCCGGTGGAAGGGCAGTCCTACGAGGTTGAAGCGCCCGGCAGCGGGCAGGCGTGGAAAGGGGTGTTTGTCGCCGGTTGGTCGCGATTGGCGAGCAGCGGGTTGGTGGGGAACGCCAAGAAAGATGGGGTGAATGGAGCGGAAGCGGTCGAGCAGTACCTGCGCGAAGAACGCCCAGGCGGCGGCCTCTTGTTGGACGAACTGGAAAGCCGGCTTTCCAGTTTACCTGACCCAGTTGTGCAGCAACGACATCTGGCGCGACTGCTGGCTGAAGAACGTAAACGCGCGGGTGGTGGACCGATCGAATACGCGAAGTTTACGACCAACGCTGAAATGCTGCAGGTAATGGGGTTGCAGTGAGCGAAGATAGCTATTGAGGTTTGCTTGCGGGAGGAAAGCTCAGGATAAAGCCGATGGCGATAATGGCGCAGCCGATTTCCATACCCCTGGCCTGCCACACGCCAAAGTAAGGCACGCCTGGCAATGGATGTGTGCCCACCCCAAACACATCGGCCAGGCCAGAAAAAGTAACAATCACGTAACCGGTGCTCACCAGGCGCATACCGATATCTGCGCTGATGCTGGGAGGTTGATGGCGCCACAACGCGCGCACCGAGGTGTACCCGCCAAGACAAATGATCATGATGCCAATAAGCATCACCGCGATTTGGATAAAACCAACCACCGGGCTGCGGTCCAGCCCAAAGATGGCAGGTCTGGCTCCTACCAGAAAGATGATAAAACCAACCAGCATCACCAGCAGGGCGAAATGGATGCGCGCTAGCGGCAGCGCGGGTAAACTGTTGGCAGTTACTTTGGGCTTGCCCTCATTCTCAATGGCGGAATTTTCTGTCATCCGTATATTCTAACTCCAAGATGGCCTTTCCCGATATTGCTGTCTCCCAAGTATAACCCGAAATAAAAGAAGGCGGTTACCCACGAAAATGACAACGCGCCCAGAGGGTCGGGCGCGTTGATTCATGTCAATATTCTTTAGGCTTCAGGGGCTGGTTCTGTGGGTTCTTCTGCGGTGGATTGATCATCATCCTTGGCGATTACCGCTGTATCTTCGTCGAGAATGCCCTCGAGAGCCTGCCAGTCCATGTCTGCGTAAGCCATCGAATCCACGCGGCGCAGGCTCAAACCGATCCGATGCACGCTGGGATCGATCTTGATGATGCGCAGGGTGCAAATGTCGCCTTCCTTGAGGACTTCCTTGGGGTGTTCAATGCGCCGTTCGCTGATCTCGGAGATATGGATCAGTCCTTCGATATCTTCTGCTAACCTGGCGAACGCGCCGAATTTTGTCAGGCGGGTGATGGTGCCTTCAATCAGTTGACCCACCTGGAATTGCGCAGCCTTCTGGTCCCAGGGGTCAGATTGCAGCTGACGGATGGACAGCCCGATACGCTTCTTCTCGTGGTCGATATTGATCACTTTTACTTTTACTTCCTGACCAACTTTGAGAATTTCGCTGGGATGTTGAATTCGCTCCCAGGAAATTTCTGACATATGGACAAGCCCGTCGGCGCCGTTCACGTTGACAAAGACGCCAAAGTCCGCCAGGCTGGTGATACGACCCAGGTAAACTTCGCCTTCCTTGAGCTCTTCCAGCACGCGCTCCTTGACCGATTCGCGGGTTTCAGTGCTGGCCTGTCGTTCAGAAAGGATAAGGCGGCGGCGTTCGCGGTCTACCTCGATGACGCAAACATCAATTTCCTGCCCAATCATTTTTCCCCAACGCTGTTCAGGGGTATCGCCGGTGACGCCGGCGCGGCGCGTCAGGCTGATCTGAGAGGCAGGCACAAAGCCGCGCAGCCCGCCGATGGGCACGATCAGCCCGCCTTTGTTGTAACCGAGGATGGTGCTGTGAGTGGCCTGTTTGCTGGCCTGCAGGGCTTCAACTTCCTGCCAGCTTTCTTCTTCACGGGCACGCATGTAGGAGAGAACCAGGTTGCCGTTTTGGTCTTCAGGATTGACAACATAAACAGAAATCTCATCGCCAACTTTTAGATTTGCCAGTTCGTCGCTTGGGATCAGTTCGTATTCCTTGCCGGTGATTATCCCTTCTGATTTTGTCCCCACGCTCACCAGTATCTGCCCTGGCGTGATGCTTGCGATTATCCCTTTGCGGATTTCACCCTGGGTGGGAAAATCAATGCCTAAGCCTTCTTTCTCAAGCAGAGAAGCCATGTTGTTGTCGTTCTGGTTATTGTCTAAATTTGCTCCTGATCCATTGTGCGTGACATTCTGGTCCATATGATTTTTGAACTCCGGCGTTTAAGATTAGCCACAATGAGTTCAATCGAATGATTGATAACCCAAGGCTACAATAATACATCATTATACATCATTTGAATCGATTTTTTTTATCGATTCAAATGGTCTTTCAGCCAGGTCTTTGTAAATCCTCTTAATGACGTTTTCGTTTCTTTTTCGGCGAGGACTGCGCTGGCGCTACTTGTGTTTGCGCTGCAGGGCTGGCGCCTTCAAGGGCGGGTCTTTCAGCAGGCTGACCGCCGGGTCGGCGCGGTTGAAACAGGAACATACGGCTGATCACACCACCGCGGATGTCGCTGAGCAGGTTTTTGAACAGTTCAGAAGCCTGACCCTTGTACTGCACCAACGGGTCACGCTGCGCGTAGGCTTCCAATCCCACGGAGACCCTCAACGCGTCGACCCGGGTCAGATAATCAACCCACAATTCAGAGATCACGCTCAATAAGATATGCCTGTAGATTTGATTTTGCACACGCCGACCGAGCGCTTTTTCGACCGCGGTGCGCGCTTCTACCGAGAGGTCATCTGGCTGGGCGGTTTGTAAACTGAGAAAAGCAGCATCTCCAACTTCAGCGCGCAGAGACTGTTGTAACCCCGCGTCAAGCTGGTTCATGGAGCTCCCGGACAGGCGGAAACGCTCAAATTCGATTTTCCCCCAAACCGTTTCCAAACGTTCCATGGTGTTTTCAAGGTGCTGCAGGATTTCACCGGTGATCTCAGTCACCGGACGGTCGTGGATCAGCCTGGCGGCGTAGAAGATATAATTCACCAGGATTACGCGCCGCATTCCACGCTGATGGGTGCGGGGATCGATGGCCACCTTAGAGCCGACGCTTGCGTTCAGCAGCAGGTCCACGAGACGGTTCTCATCAATGGAACCGCGCGGTGACTTGCTCAGGGCGCCTTCCAGGTTCTGGACAATCTGACCTTGCGCTGAAAGCAGTGAAGCAGCGCGCTTGGTCAGCAAATTTTCCACCTGTTCCATCAGCGTATCTGAAATACTTGCCCAATCCTGATCCTGCAGTTCAGCGGCTTTGAGGTTCAGGCTCTCGCCCAGCCGGCGCTCAACCGCTCCAAGCGTTCGTATAACCGCTAATTGGTTAAGTACGCGCTTGACCTGGTTATTGACCTTTTCTTTTACCTCGTCGTCTCCCTCTGGCAGCGCCCTCATCTCATCTGTTGTAAGTCGCAGCTGGGTGCGGGTGAGATTGACCAGCTCTTCCAGTATCTCTTGCGGTCGGCGGGGCGCTTCTTCTTCTCCGCGGCTGCCACCGAGCCCATCGAAAATGGCATCCACGCTTTCCAGCCGCTCAGCGGTGAGCTGATCGATGGTTTCTTCCGTTTTCTGAAGCAACAGGCTGGTGGCGTTCAGGATATGCTCGTTTTCAGCTTGCAGCGCTTTTTCAGTGATTTCTATGATCTGGTCTTTAATATTGCTGTCATCGGTTTGACCGTTGATACGCCGTTGCAGTTCATCAACGATCAGGCGAATGGTGTAGGAAGGCGTGCGGATGCCTTCTGCTTCAAAAACCATGGAAGGCTGTACTTCTTCCAGGTAACTCAATAACTTCCATGGACCTTCTTCATCTTTCAGCGCGGCTGGGATGCGTTCGTTGATTTCTGTGCGCAGAATTTCAAGCACGTCTTCATGCAGGCTCTCTTTTTCGAAGGCGCGGTTGCGTTCGGCGTAAATGCGCTTGCGCTGCGAATTGAGCACATCGTCGTATTCCAACAGGTGCTTTCGCACATCAAAGTTGTTGCCTTCCACACGCTCCTGCGCCTGTTCCACCATGCGGCCGAGCAAACCGCTCTCAATGGGCAGGCTTGGATCGACCTTCATGCGGGTCATCAACCCTTCCATTTGCGCGCCACCGAACAGGCGCATCAACTCATCCTCCAGGGATAGGTAAAAACGTGAAGATCCCGGGTCTCCCTGGCGGGCGGCGCGGCCGCGCAGCTGATTATCGATGCGCCGCGCCTCGTGCCTTTCTGAGCCGATGACGTGCAAACCACCCAGTGCGCGCACGCGCTTCATATCCTCAAGGTAACGAATAAAGGTATTTACCGACTCCTCGTAGATGCCGTAATCCTCGAGCGTAAGTTTTTCCAGTTCACCGCGGCGGGTATCGTTGTTCAAATCGTAGGGATCTGCCACACCGGCCTTCTCCAGCACGCGGATCACGTCGGCCAGCACTTCCTCGTTCAGTTCACCGCCGAGCTTGATATCCACTCCACGGCCTGCCATATTGGTGGCGATGGTCACCGAGCCAAAAGCGCCGGCTTTGGCGATGATCTGAGATTCTTCATCATGTTTGCGCGCGTTCAATACCTGGTGCGGTACGCCGCCTTTTAATACTTCAAGCACGCGCTCTTTGTGGGGCACCTCCAGGTCCATTACCTTGAGCAGGCGTTCCAACAAATCAGGGTCTTCTGGGTTGATCGAAGAAAGCCCCGCCTGTCGGGCGAGCGGGCGCATTTCCGCCACATTGAGCTCATGCAAGGGGCGGTTGAGAAATTGCAGTTCGGTGATCTCGATTTCGGCTGATTTATTGAACTTTTCCAGCCAGGCATCGCGGATGACCAGGGTTTGTGCCAGGCGGCGCACCGATTCAGCGCTGAGCCGCTGTGAAAGCCGTTCAGAATGTTCCACGGAGGTCGTGCCCACCAGTTGCGGCCGACCAATGGCGTAATAATGGATGATTTCTGCGACAATCGCTCGCAGTTTACCCTCTTCGGTGCGGTAAACCAGGTCAGGAAAGTCCTGACGACGCCAAAAAACCGCTTCGTGATGAGGGTCATCCTTCTTGCTGTAATACTGCAGGGGGTAATTTTGCCGGTCGCGGGTCTCCACCACGGTCAGCGGGCTGTCTTGCTGGGCGGCCACGTATTCCAGGTTCATGGGAATGGGCAGCACTTCCAGCTTATAGATCTTCGAAAATTCCTCGGCTTCGGTCAGGGCGGTTCCGGTCATGCCGGCCAGTTTTTCGTACATGCGGAAGTAGTTCTGAATGGTGATGGTGGCGTAGGTCACATTTTCAGGTTCAACCTTGACGCCTTCTTTCGCCTCCATAGCCTGGTGCAGCCCTTCAGACCAGCGCCTGCCGGGCATAAGCCTGCCGGTGAATTCGTCCACGATGATGACCTTACCGCCCTGGACGATATAATCCTTGTTGCGTCTGAACAGGTGCTGGGCACGCAGCGCCTGCTCCAGGTAACCCAGCAACCGCGCCTGTTCCGGGCTGATATCTTCAGGTCGGTCAGGGTTGCGCAATGGCTGGTTGAGTATCTCTTCCACGTGGGCGTCGCCAATTTCAGTCAGCGAAACCTGGTGGTCTTTCTCGTTAACCTCGATATCTTCGGGGTTGAGGGCGCGCACCACCTGCGCCATACGCACATAGTCTTCCGTTTCATCTGACGCCGGTCCCGAAATGATCAACGGTGTGCGGGCTTCATCGATCAGGATGTTGTCAACTTCATCCACAATGGCATAATAATGCCCTCGCTGCACACGTTCTTCCAGGCTCATGGTCAGGTTGTCGCGCAGGTAATCAAAACCGAATTCGCTGTTGGTGCCGTAGACGATATCCGCTTTGTAGGCTTCACCCCGGTCTACCAGCGCGAGCATGTGCAAGTCTTCGCGCGCGTTGGGTTTTTCCAGGTCCACTAAAAAGGCTTTGCGACCATTTTCTGTGCGGGCAGCCATCTGCAGCACACCCACTTTTAGCCCCAGCAGGTTGTACACCGGAGCCATCCAACGCGCGTCACGGCGTGCAAGATAATCGTTCACTGTTACCAGGTGAACGCTGGCCCCGGTGAGCGCGTTAAGGTATAACGGCAGCGTGGCGACCAGGGTTTTCCCTTCACCGGTGCGCATTTCCGCTATCTTGCCGTGATGCAGGGTCATACCGCCTATCATTTGAATATCGTAATGGCGCAGCCCGAGCGTGCGCTTGCTGGCTTCGCGGACAGCAGCAAAGGCTTCTGGCAGCAGGTCATCCAGCGACTCGCCTTCTGCCAACCGTTGCTTGAATTCGCTTGTTTTATGATTCAGGGCATCGCTGCTCAGGCCCTCGAAGACCGTTTCGAGCTGGTTGATTTCGTCGACGATCTGCGAGAGATGTTCAATTTCGCGCTTGTGAGGGTCACCCCCAAAGACACGGGCAATTTTTTGTAAGACCATGTTCACCTCTTCCAGTCAGGAGGTGATTATAGCATAGGGTATTTTCGTTTCAGCTCAGTGGAACGCCTTTCAGTATATGCTGCAGGATGTCAGTAAAGCTGGCGCCAAGGGCCAACCCTATAGCGACGAAGATACAACCGAAGACAATACCGATGAGCAAATTCGCCACGAAGTACAAGCCCCACACTGAAAAGGCGCGGGTGAGAAAATTGCTGGAAAGGATACCCAGCTCGGGCATGGACTGACGGCTGGCTGGCGGTTTCTCCAGCTCTTTTTCAATTAGGGCAACACGAGTAACGAGGTTGGTAATGTCCTGGTCTGTGTACACTGTTCCTCCCGATAATCCTGTAATCTGGTTTTTCTATCCGTGCTGAGCGTCACACCATCCGATTTCTATCAAATATGAATGGCTTTCCCCTCGACCATTTCGGCGGCTTCCATCAACACTTCGCTTAACGTGGGGTGGGCATGGACGTTACGGGCGATATCGCCTGCTGTCAATCCGTTCAGCTGAGCCAGGGTTAACTCTGGCAGCAATTCAGAGACCTCCGGGCCGATGAGATGGGCGCCAAGAAGATGACCACTGTGTTCATCCACCACCAGCTTGGCAAACCCGCCTTAATCACCGAGACCCAGGGCTTTACCATTTGGCTGGAAGGGGAATTTCCCTATCTTCACTGTTTTACCGAGCGCGCGCGCCTGGGTTTCGGTATAGCCAAAAGATGCCACCTGCGGGTGAGAATAGGTTGCCCGCGGGATCATGGTGTAATCCAGGGGTGTAACCGCCAACCCGGCCAGCGCTTCAGCACAGCGGATGCCCTGGGCAGAAGCCACGTGGGCCAGCAGCAGTTTACCGGTGACATCGCCCACCGCCCAGATATTGGGCACGCTGGTGGTGAGTTGATCATTTACCCTGATGTGCTTGCGCTCTGTCAATTCCACACCTATTTCTTCTAACCCAAGGTTCTGGCTGTTGGGTTTAAACCCGATCGCCACCAGTGCTTGCTCGGCTTCGATGACGCTTTCGCCATTTTGACCGCTGGTGCTCACCCGCACGCCACCGGGAGTTGTTTCAACAGCCAATACCCGGGTTTCGGTCAGGCAGGTGATACCGCGTTTTGAAAAGGTTTTAGCCAGTTCCGCGCTGATCTCTTCGTCTTCCAGCGGCGCAATCCGCGGCAGCATCTCCACCAACGTGACCTTGCTGCCGTAGGCGTTCCAGATGGTGGCGAATTCCAGGCCGATAGCGCCTGCTCCGATGATCACCACGGATTGCGGCAGTTTCTCCTGCAAGATGGCTTCTTGATAGGTCAGTACCTTAACACCGTCAATGTTCACGCCTGGGAGAGAAAAAGGTGTGCTGCCCGTGGCAATGATAAAATCCCTGGCTTTCAATTCCTGCGCGGTGCCGTCCTTCCCGGTAAGGGTGACGCTTTCACGAGAGCTAAACCTGGCTTCTCCCATGTACACGGTGATATTGTTCTTCTTCATTAAATAAGCCACGCCGCGTGTGAGCCTGTCTGAAACCTGGCGGCTGCGTTTAACGGCGGAGGTAAAATCCAGCTGCAGGTTATCCATTGAAAAGCCAAATTCTCGCCCGCGTTCGCGCAAAGTTAGCGCTACATCCGCGTTCTTGAGCAAGGATTTCGATGGAATGCAGCCCACGTTCAGGCACACACCGCCCAGCCAGCGCCTGTCAATGATGGCGGTCTTTTTACCCAATTGCGCAGACCGTATGGCGGCGGTGTACCCCCCGGGACCGGCGCCAATCACAATAACGTCATACTCTTCCATGGTGACACTCCTCGTTGGTTGATGAGTTGATTATACTTTTTCCCGCAGCCCCCTGACCCAGGAAGAAAACCCGGTCAGCCACCTTCCCGGGTTATAGGATACGGCTGGTGTACAAGCAGGGTGTGAAAAAAGGACAACAGTCCTATGATTTTCTGAAAGAGGACTTTTTACTGGTGAAGACGTTGTACTTGATGATGTACCACAACGCCATCAAGCCGTCTGTGGCGTTGATCTTTTTACCCTCTTCGTAAGTCCGACCGTAATAAGAGATGGGCACTTCATACACACGGCACTTCAACTTGGCTACCTTCGCCACCACTTCCACTTCGAAACCGAAACCGGTCGAAG
Organism: Chloroflexota bacterium; assembly: GCA_012798065.1. Lineage (GTDB taxonomy): Bacteria > Chloroflexota > Anaerolineae > Anaerolineales > Anaerolineaceae > UBA6107. Next base: position 4,522 of record JAAZNW010000016.1, on the reverse strand, counting down.
TGATGACCATATTGCGGATGATGTCTCCGCGGAAGGCTTTATAGCAGGTTTCTACATCCGTGAGGTTAAGGTCGGTAAATAGATTAGAAAGGAATGTGATGAGCCTGTTGGCCATGTAGTGACGGAAGTACAACGAGCGCGAGGCGCGGCGCACCAGGAAACGCGAGCCCAGCACAACATCCGCCTTGTCTTCTTGGATGGGGGCGACCACATCATTAATTTCTGCCGGGTCGTATTCCAGATCAGCGTCTTGCACGATGACGATTTCACCGTTGGATCGTTTGAACCCTTCTTTCAGTGCTTCTGTCTTTCCCATGTTGCGGGGCTGCTGGTAATAATGCACCAGGGGATTCCGGGCTTCGTAATCGCGGCTGATCTGACCGGTGTTGTCTTTCGAGCCATCATCAATGATGATCACTTCTCCAAGGTTGCGCACTTTTTCCAGCACCAGGTCCAACACCTGCGAGATGGTTTTTTCTTCGTTATAGACTGGAATGATGATCGAGATGCGCATGACTTTTCCTTATCCCTTCCTGGCAGATGAGATTATTTTACCCCAATTACGCAGATCGACTTCCCGCCCCGCTGCCCAGGTGCATTGCGCTGTCAGGATGGCGATCCACGCGGGCGAACCAGCGCATCAGTCATGCGCGCCACTCGCGCCATCACTTCAACATCGTGCACGCGGATAATATCCGCCCCGCGGGCAATGCCAATGGCGCATACCGCGGCCGTGCCCTCCACCCTTTCCACAGGTGACAGGTCCAGCGTGTAACCGATGAAAGATTTACGAGAAGCCCCCAGCAGCAGCGGATAGCCCAGGGCTTTGATCTCACCCAGGCGGTTCACCAGCTCCAGGTTTTGCTCCACGGTTTTCCCAAATCCGATCCCGGGGTCGAGGATGATTCGCCGGTCATCGACTCCTGCCGCGCGCGCCAGCGTCACGCTCTCCAGCAGTTCGGCGCAGATATCTTGCAGAAGATTGGCATATTCGATGCCGATATAGCGTCCGCCAAGCCGCTGTTGCAACTGGGCGTTGGCTGGCTTGCTGCGGTTGTGCATGAGAATGATGGGAGCCTGATAACGGGCAGCGGTTGCAGCCATCAGCGGGTCAGCGCGCAGCCCCCATACATCGTTGATCCAATCTGCGCCTTTTTCCAATGCTGCCGCTGCCACAGGCGCTTTATAGGTATCAATGGAGAGCAGCACTTCAACGCCTGAACTCCTGATAGCCTCGATCACCGGGATGACACGAGCCAGCTCTTCTGCCTCATTCACAGCCTCCGCGCCGGGGCGCGTGCTTTCGCCGCCGATGTCCAGAATATCCGCGCCGGCTTCAATGAAGCGCTGCGCCTGCTCTAACGCGGCGCGTACGGTGTCGGGCTGTGAGAGCAAACCGTCACCTGAAAAACTATCGGGGGTGACGTTGAGAATGCCCATGATATACGTTTTCTTACCGAATTCTGGAAGGGTTTGTTGGCGCATTTTTCCCTCGTTCTCGGGTGCTGGCGTCACGAAGATGGAAAAAGCGAGATGCCAGTTGTATCCAGGCTGGACAGCACCTGGTTGACGGATTTACCGCTGCCGGGAATGATCAGGTCAGGAGAGAGCTCTGCCAGTGGGAGCATCACGAACGCCCGTTCAAACATACGCGGATGCGGCACCTGCAGGCGGGCAGAGCGGATCACCCGTTCTCCATAGAGCAAAATATCCAGATCGATCACGCGCGGCCCAAAGCGCAGGGTGGTTTTTCTGCCCAGGTGTTTTTCGATGTTCTTCAGGCTGTCGAGCAGTTTCAATGGCGGGAGGGTGGTGTCTCCGCGCAGTACCTGATTCAAGAAAAGTGGCTGTTCGAGCACACCCCAGGGAGGTGTCTGGTACAGGCGGGAGCAGTGCATTTCGGTGATAAATTCGGATAGTAACTGGCGGGCGCGGTATAAAAACTCTGCGCGGTCGCCTAAATTTGAGCCTAGCGCGATATAGACGGTCTCTTTTTTTGCCATTGCGCGCCTGTGTTCCTTTCAGCCGCCGCGCAGCGCGTTAATCAGGTCTGCCAGCAGCCCATACGCGGTGGTTTCCGGTCCGGGGTTGCTTTCCAGAATGCCCAGCCCGGGCAGCGTATCCATTTGGAACTGCACGAACGAACTGGTGCCGTTGATACTGTACAGAGGGCTCGATGGACTGACGCGCTGCGGGGCGACACGAGCTTCAAGCGCGCCATTTTGAACGCGGGCGGTACACACCAGTTTCCAGCGTTCTCCCGCCGCCAGCGCTTCTTGGATCATCTCTGGAGTGATGCCCCTGATGCCTTCGCGCTGTACCTCAGCTGGTTTGAGAGGTCTGCCCATCAGCACCGTGGCAAGGGCGGCAATCTTGATGGCGGCATCCCAGCCGTCAATATCCGCGCTTGGATCGGTCTCGGTTATACCAATGGACCGCCCGTACGCGACCGCTTCCTCAAATGTCCGCCCGCTTTCCATCATTTCCAGCAGCAGGTTTGTGCAGGAGTTGAGAATACCTTGAAAACCTTGCAGTTCGACCGCGGGCAGCGCTCCACGGAAGAGTGAAAAGATAGGCGCGCCATCCATGACGGCGGATTCAAACAGGAAGCGGCGTTGTTTTTGCGCTGCCAGGCGGGTCAGCTCTGTGTAAGCGTGCACGACCGGGCCTTTGTTGGCGGTGACGGCGTGCATGCCGCGCTCCAGGGCGGCGCGCAGGTAGCCGACGGCAGGCTGACCGCTTTGGTGGTTGACCGGCGAGTTTTCAAACAGCACATCCGCCGGGACGCTGGCGATGAAATCTGGCACCGATGCGGGGGCTGGAACTGCAGATAGCGCGCTGATAGCTTGCCCTTTTTGCGCGCAGCGCAGCGCCTGCGGGGTGTCAATCCCTTCGGGGTCAATGGCCACCCCATGGTGCCCGGTGGCGATACCTGTCACCCGGGTCGAAAAACCAAATTCAGCCCGCAAGCGCTCTTGTTTGCTTTCCAGCAATGCCATCAGCGCCTGGCCGACGTGACCAAACCCCACAAGCGCCACCCGGATCACTTCCATTCGCGGCTCCTGTGCATTCGCCGGGTCTTCATGCGCGCTCGCATACTTCGCCATCTCGCCAGAAGACCCTGCCGACAGGGTGTTTTTGCTGAAGCAGAAGATACAGGGCGTCTTGAAACTGGATGGGGTTTCCTGAGGTGATAAAGCGTGGAACGCTCACTTCTTGACCTTCTACCAGCAGGTTATGCGCTTCCAGCATTCGGCGCAGCTGCCTGGCGATGGCTGGCGCTGGATCGATCACGCGAACCTCCTCCCCAACGATTTGTTGAATAAGGGGGATCACAAAAGGATAGTGGGTGCAGCCCATCACAATCGTATCCACTCCTTTTTCCATCATTGGGATTAGAGCGCTCTCCAGAATGCGGCGCGTAGCCGGACCATTGAGGCCCCCTTTTTCCACCTGGGCTACCAGCCCCGGGCAAGGGTCTTCAAAGAGAGTGATTCCCTGACCGAAGCGTTCAACCACCGAGGCATACATGGAAGTGTGAAATGTGGCTTCTGTAGCCAGCACGCCGACCTTGCCGCTGCGAGATTGTTCTACAGCTGGTTTGACAGCAGGTTCCATGCCCACAAATGGAATGGCGGGGAACTCCTGCCGCAGCGCGTGCAGCGCGGCGACAGAAGCGGTATTACAGGCGACCACAATAAGCTCCACGCCCTGCCTGAGCAGGTATTGCGTGATGCCGCGGGCAAACGCCTGCACTTCTGTGAGCTGGCGGCCGCCGTAGGGCACATGTGCCTGGTCCGCGAAATAGATCACAGGCTGAGCCGGCAGCGCGGTGAGAATCTCACGCAGAACGCTTAGCCCGCCCACTCCCGAATCAAAAACCCCTACCAGATGCTGCGATTTATTCAATCAGCGAAAGTCCTTTTTATTGTGAAGCCGCGTGAAGGAATGCCCTGAAAATTGCGCGGTGTTCTTCCATCGCCTGCAGCGATTCAGGATGCCATTGAACCCCCAGGCAGAAACGCTGCCCTGGGTGCTCGATTGCTTCTATTAAACCATCACTTGCCTGCGCTGTCACCTGCAGCCCTATGCCAGTTTCCCTCACCGCCTGGTGATGCCGGCTGTTCACCCTGAGCTCACTGCAAGCAGTCGCCCGGCCCAGCTGTGAAGCAGGCTCAATGGTTACCGGGTGAATGAGTTTGTTGGGCGGCACGTCATTGGGCTGGTTATGCGTGATGGATGTGTCATACTGTCTGGGAATATCCGTGAATAATGTTCCGCCAAGCGCGGTATTCAACATTTGCAGCCCGCGGCAAATTCCCAGCAATGGCCAATCCGTCTTTACTGCCAGTTCGACCAGCGCTTTTTCCAACGCGTCTCGTTCTTTTACAATGCTGTTCGCGTAAGGGTCGGGCCTCGCCTGGTAAAGCATCGGGTCAATATCTCCTCCTCCGCTTATTAAAATGCCCTGCAGCACCCCGCGCAGCACCTGCAACCGATCCAGCGGGTATTCATTGGGAAT
>JAAZNW010000118.1 GCA_012798065.1 Chloroflexota bacterium | reverse complement strand
CGAAATACTGAACGGCGCTCGATCTTTGGGTCTGTGGAAATTCCAGAGAAATGTAGTATTCTGAATGTAGTTGCCGCATATAATCGAACAGCTTAGAGATTCGAGAAATAGATACTACAAAGGGCACTTCAAAACGAGGTGTCGACATCAACAGTAAAATAAGAAAAACACCGGTAGAAAATGTGAAAAAAGCATTGGGAGAAATTGTGGACTAACATTTGAATATTCTCAGGCAAAAAGGGATATTCAGATGTTGGGAGAGAATCACTAACAGACATATTCAAAGCGATGGAAGATAGAGAGGATCTTTCAGAAAATGAAAGAGGTGTTCAGAGTGGAAACTCCCAGAAAAGGTGGCAGAGATGATCTCTTGCCCAGAATAACGGCACTATTTCTAACGGTTGTTATTCTTGCCTTCTCGAAGTTCGTGCTCAACGATTCTATTCTGGATTACCTCAATTGTGCTGATTTGTTTACTAGATATGGTGTAATAGATCAAGCGTGGTATTTTTATGATTTACACGTCTTTCATCGTCAGATATTACGTGAACTAAGATTCATAATTATCAGGTTATACATAAGCGGAAGAATGAGCATTATTCCCAGTTGTTTTTTTCTACCTTTTCGTAAGGCTTTTCTCCCACTGAATTCAAATGTATTTTCTTGGGTATTCGAGTTCAACTCTATTTATGATGTGCTGATAAACTCCTGAGTTTATCGATGAAATCTTGCAAAAATCTCCGATCTTTTACATTGCTTATTGCGAGGAAGATTGCTCCCCATATGTTGTCAAACTCCGAATTCACAAGTTTCAGATCTTTATCTGCCAGAATTGTTTTCTCAACTCTTTCTCTTAGATAAGAACACTTAAAGACGCCACCAGAGAGGGCAATTTCAATTGGCAGAGAATCTGTGAGATCCTTAACTGCAAAAATAGTAATCAGAAGTTCGTTGGTAGCATCTTCCAGAAGCGCCTTTGAGATAGCATCTTCTTCATTGGCAACAGAACACACAATTTTTGAAAGGCTTGCCACGAGTTTTCTTGAACCGTTAAAGCTATGATTTATTACCTCTCTTATATCAAAAACACCAATTTCTCTCATGATTGCTTCTAAAAGTTTCTTGTTTTTGATCCTTCCATCAAATTGTTTGAATGCTGTTTGCAGTGCTTTGAGGCCTATATAGTAACCGCTTCCCATATCACCAGCTAGTTCTCCCCAACCATCTATTCTATGAATCTCATTGGATGCGTTCCTAAACATGAGCATGGCACCTGTGCCGCTGAGCATTATCGCACCACTTTTCATCGGGAATGAGGCTTCAAGTGCGAGTTGAACATCGTTCACAATTACAGTAAGTCCAGGGAATACCTTTTTTATAAGAGAGTTAATAGCTTCGTCCGTACCAACACCGTCCAAGTAAGTTGGCATACCGAAACATGAGCTCACTATCTGTTCGATGCTTATGTTTACACTAGCAAGAGAAGCTTCAATCGCATGCACTAGGTTATTACGGACACTATCCTTGCCCATACTTAGGATATCTGCCGGACCAGCAAGACCACTGCCGATTACCGATAGGTCTTCCGAAACAACTAGCGACCTTGTGTGGGTACCCCCGCCATCTACACCTAGAAAATATTCCATTATAGTCTTACAACCTTTGTCAGATTTTTTGGGTTATCTGGATCAAGCTTTTTAGCCAGGGCCTTCTCTATGCCTAACAACTGGAGGGGTATTACTCTGAGAAACCAATCACCAAAATCCTTTCCATGGTAGAACGTGTTTATCTGATCAAATTCAGGCATATGTTCGCCGGAGATTATGATTGATTTTCCGCCAAGAAGATCTATCTCTTTTGCCACAGACAATTCTTCGTTGGTCGCCAGAGGGTTCACGGAGATTACCGCCAGTGTTTCGCGTCTTACCTTCGATTTCGGACCATGTCTATATTCGAGTGTTTGGTAGCAGTCGGCCTCTATAAGAGATGATTCTGTCACTTTTATCAGTCCTTCCATTGAAGCCGCAAAATACTCTTCGTAACCCAGAAAAACAAAATGGTTTATATCGAAGATGTAGTAACCATTAATGAGTTTCCGGGAGTTTTCAAGAGTGATACTTGAAGACTCTGGAATTGCCAGAAGATAATCATCCAGATGTTCTGGAACGAATAACTCCCGAGCAAGAGCACTCACGAAAAAGGCCATAGACGTGAAGGACTTCGTCATCACTATGGCCTCTTCATTGATAAAATCAAGTTCAACGGAGATATCTGATACTCCTCGCATCTCGCTTCCCGGTTCGCATGTTATCGAAGCGGTTGTGTTTCCTATTGAACGACCTTTTTGTAGAGCCAATATAGTCTCCGAAGATGAACCTGATCTGGATAGCCCAACCAGCAGACTATTTTTCGCCGGACGTTTCAGACCTAGCATTATCTCCGAACCACTATAGAAAGACGATCTAATTTTCCCCCGTGAGAGCCTTTCAAGTTGCATTGAGCAGCCCATGGCGAGAAAATAAGAAGTCCCACATCCGACAAAGTCGATAGATTTAGGGTTAGTATGATTTATTAGATCTATTAAAGGCCTGGCGAGATCACTGTATCTCGCTGCAACAATTTTATGTTTCTGCGGTTGTTCAAGAATTTCCTTTTTTGTTATCAATGCTATAATCCCCTTTCATTGCCCTTAAATTAAAAATTTCGTCAAGATAGACAGCATGCGCCTGGAACAGCTCTTCTGTCATATCGGAAATCTCTTTTGTTGTCAGTATGGAAGATGCCAGGGGGTCAAGCATCAGCGCATACTTTATGCAATCTTTCGATCCTTCCAGCGCGCCCTTAACAGCAAGTTGCTGTACCTGAATCTGTGACATATTCAGGGCTGCTAGCTGAGTGGGAAGCGCTCCAATGCAGACGGGTCTTATCCCATTCCCGTTGACGATACATGGAACTTCGACCTGTGCAGTAAAGGGAAGATTCTCGATAGCTCCTCTGTTCTCTACAATTGCGTAAACTTCGCGTGTGTGGGAATTCACAAGCGAGTCGATTATCTCAATAGCATATTCCTTTGTCGCCTCTTCGGCGCTACTCTCTGCGCCGAAGTATTGCGGGTAAAGGATTTCCCCCTCACTTTTTCTATAAGTCAATCCCTTTATATACACATCTTTGTAGATTTCGTAGGCTTTTGCATGTCTCTCAAGGCGTTTCAAGTATTCGCGAATGGGAATATTCAACCTGTCGATTTCCGCAGGATTCTTTATGTAGAACGGCACATATTCGGACATGTGCTCGGATGATTCCGTAACGAAGTATGAGAATCTCTTCATTATATCGAAACGGACTGGATCCATAGCGGAGATTGCCGGATTCTCCATTGCTTCTCTTAATAATGGATACAGGTCTCTTCCTCCGTCTGAGAGTTCTAAAACCCAGGCCATGTGATTAATACCTGCAATTGAGAAGTTGATATCGCGGCTATCAAGGCCAATGTATCCAGCTATCTGCCGCACTGTATGTGGCACTGAATGACACAATCCAATTGCCGGCTGGTCGCTGATAGACTTTATATACCACATACACATAGACATAGGGTTCGTGAAGTTTATCAATAGAGCTCCCGGTGCCTTTCTCTCTACTACGCTTACCAGTTTTCTCAAGAAAGGAACTGTTCTCAAGAATCTAAAGATACCACCGACACCGTGTGTATCGGCTATAGTCTGTTTGAGGCCGTACTTTTCGGGGATGTCGAAGTCAATCTCTGTGGCGGCCTGACCACCAATCTGTACAGTGTTGATTACAAAATCCGATTTCTCGACAGCGCTTTCCAGATCGTTTGTCTTGACAATCCTAGTGTTACTTCCAGCTTCTATAATTAGCTCTTCAACGATCTTTCCGGTGATATCAAGCCTTTCGCTGTCTATATCCATTAGAGAGATCTTTACATTACGCAGATCAGGGTAAGAAAGCAAGTCTTTGATGAGTTTTCTGGTGAATATTATACTTCCGGCACCGATTATAGATATCTTCAAGCCTACTCACCACCATATATGAGACGATGGCCGTTGTTGTAGAATATATCTGCAATATCGCCATCTTTCAAATTTAATTCATTCGCGATAATCATCCATTCTTTGAGATAATCGATTATGAAACCTCTCGGAAGGAATGAGGAGTCAGTGCCGAATATTACCCTTCTCGTACCGAAAGTTTCTATAAACCTACGGAGAACAGTTTTTTTGTCCATTTCGTAGGGTAACCATTTGATCCACTGATTGGAGCCTGATGTATCCGTATAGATGTTAGGGCAGCTCCATCCAAGCAAAAGAAGTTCCCTCATATATCCAGCTCCAAAGTGAGGAATAACGAAATTCAAATAAGGAAAACCTTTCGCAACATCCTCTAGAATTAGAGGATTGCAGTTCAGCCTTCCTGCGTAGCCAGCCCCGCCTCCGAAGATGCCAAAGTGAATAAGAACTGGAATCTTTAGTTCTTCGGCCTTCTGCCACAAAGAGAAGAAGCGTCTATCGTTAAGAGGTATCCCAACTGTGGGAGCGAGAATCTTGTATCCCTTCAGACCAAAATCCTTTATTGCTTTTTCGAGCTTGAGTGGAGCATCCTTTTCTTCAGGACTATGATGGGCAAAACCGGAGAAATTCTCGTATGCGCTTACAAGTGCCGAGAGGTTCTCATTTCCACCCCCAGTAACAAAGACTATTTCATCAATGTTCTTATTTTTTCTGTCCTCATCCCACAATTTCATAATCTCGGTATCCTCAAGCCTCTCCTTGAAAGGAGGTTGCATGTTCCAGGCCGCCCACCTCTTTTTTTCAGTAGCATAACCAAGCGCTGAAAGGTGTTTCAGTTTTTCGCTGTCGAATCTATCGAGATACTCATCCTCGAGCGAAGCATTAAGCCTCTCTCCAGAGTTTGTAGGAAAGTGAGCGTGAAAATCGAGTATTCTAAAACCGTTATAGGGCATCCATAGCCTCCCTAGAAGTAGACCACCGCACCTCGCTTGTTTCCGAGGTACCTGTTTGTAATAAGCATTACAGCTGCCATCAGTACTACTTGAAGAATTCCGAGTGCTGCTGCAGCACCAAAGTTGAATCTCTGCATCTGGTCGAGAATTTCCATCGACATCGGTTTGTTATGGTAAGTATAGAGCATTACCGAAGAGGTGAATTCTCCAATATTTGCCACAAGAGTTAGCAACGCCCCGGAGATTATTCCGGGTAGAATGTTTGGGAAAATCACCCTTCTAAACACATAGAACCAGTTCCCTCCAAGATTTCTTCCGGCCTCTTCGAGAGATTCGTCGAGCTGTTCAAAAACTGCAAACGTCGACCTTACCAGAAGAGGTATGTTCCTTATCATATATGCAATAGGCAAGATGAAATATGTGCCTACAAGGATTTGACCACCGGTAAGGAAGGTGGGTCTGTTAAATGTTATTATGAGGTTGATTGCGATGATGGTTCCCGGAAGGGCCCAGGGAAGCATGGCAAGAATTTCCATTGCCCAGCGAGACTTAAAATCTTTCTTCGAAAGGAAATATGCTACGAGACTGCCGATAATTACTGCAACAAGAGTGGCTATCGAAGACATTATAAGGCTATTCTTTATAGAATTGAAGAATCTCGGATTACTGAAGATCTCAATGTAGTTGATAAAAGAGTATTTCGGAGGAAAAGTCTGGTGCGTCCATGTGCCAATTGGTACAAGCGAAATTATAAGGAGAGTCACCTGGGGAAGACTCAACATAATTAGAATCAAGATAGATATTGTCATTGCTCCCCACTTTCCTAACCTGCTCTTAATATCTGAAGTGGCATTGCTTACACCTTTTGAAACCATCTTATAGTCTCTTTTTTGAGAAACATATCTAATAAATAAAAGGAAGATAAAACATATTAAGGCCAGTATCGTTGATTGCGTTGCGGCCATTTCCATGTTCCCGTTGAGTTTAGAAATGTATATTTGCAGACTGAGAAATCTATTTCTGCCGCCAAGTAGAAACGGCGCACTGAATGAGGCCATTGCTATCATGAAGACTAGCAAGGAAGCTCCTACCAGACCCGGTGTGATGAGGGGAAAGGTTATCTTTCGGAATCTGAACCAGAACTTACCTCCGAGATTTCTGGCAGCTTCATCTATTGATGAATCGATCTTTTTCAAAGCTGAAGAGGTTAGCATATAAAAGTAGATGAACATTGTATATGCATGTATGACTAGAATGCCTCCGATTCCCTTTATGTAGAATGGTGGGCTGCTCAAGCCAAACAGATTCTGCAGGCCGCGAGGTATAAAACCAGCTTCGCCGTAAAGGAATATATAGGCCAAAACGCTAATAAGAGGAGGAAAGACCATCGGAATAATCACGAGACTTGACAATATCCTGCTTCCAGGGAAGCGATACTTAGTTAGAAGGAAAGCAAGAGGAACTCCTACCAGAGCCGCTACCAGAACAGAAGCAAAGGCAAGCCCAAGACTTGTAAGTAGAGCTTCCATGTTTGATGGACGCTGTGGGTCGAAGAAGGCTATGTAGTTGGCAAGCGACAGATTTCCCGATCTGTCTGTAAGACTTTCAATAAAAACACGGATCAGCGGATAAAGAATATAACCTACAAGCACTGCGAAAAGCGGCAGTGCGGTCCAGTAGCGAAATCTCTCTCTTGAAAGAAGCTTCATACCCCTTCCCTCCGCTTGATTAGATAAATCTCCCTTGGAGGAAGGTATAGAGAAGCCTCTCGACCGGTTACGAAATCAGAGTAGTTCACGGTTGCATAGTTGAATTGAGAGACTCGCCATTGCACATTAACCGTTTCAACGTCAAAATTCCAGATCAACCCATTGAACATTTTCATAAGCAGTCGTCCGGTAATGTGATTAGTCCCTTCGGATTTCTTCACCAGCTGCAACTGGTTTGTGTGGATCATCACGTCAACTTTCTCCGAAATGGCGAAAGTCCAATCCTGTCGCTGTCTCGCTCTGCTAGCAACGATGGCTCTTTCAGAGAATGGAACAGACAGAGTTATATTTTCGCTGTCTATAGTTGATACTGTGGCCTCGAATAGGTTGACATTGCCGAGAAATTCTGCTACGAATCTATCCTCGGGGTAATTGAATATCCTCGTTGGAGAATCAATCTGATGAATTTTGCCAAGGTTCAAGACAGCGACTCTATCTGAAACGGAGAAGGCTTCTTCCTGATCATGAGTTACGTATATTGCAGTTATACCGAGTTGTTTCTGAAGCTTTCTGAGCTCTTCAGAAGTGGTTTTCCTCAGTTTTGTGTCCAAATTGGAGAGAGGTTCATCCAGCAGAAGAATATCGGGTCTTATCACCAAAGCTCTTGCAAGTGCAACGCGCTGCTGTTGTCCACCCGAGAGCTGAGCGATCTTCCTGTTTTCGTAACCGTTCATCTGAACTAGATTCAGAACATCATATATCTTATCTTTCATAATCTTCCCTTTAATTTTTCTTACTTGAAGCCCGTACGCTATGTTCTCGTACACTGTCATATGAGGAAACAAAGCGTAGTTCTGAAAAACCATTCCCGTATTCCTAGCTTCGGGAACAAGATAAGTAACATCCCTATCGTTGAAGAAGACTTTCCCATCACTTGGGTAGTAGAAACCTGCAACCATTCTAAGAGTAGTCGTCTTACCGCAACCGGAAGGGCCCAGAAGAGTGAAAAACTCACCGTCGTTTATGTGGAAGTTCACATTATCGACGGCGATAACTTTTTCAAATCTCTTCGAGACGTTTTTAAAAGTGACTTTGGCCATTGCTCTCCCTCCAACATTGATTATAAATATGCCGGGTACTCAAGGTACCCGGCCAAAATACATCAGTTGCCTCTTCCCTTTATGTTCTCGTCCCAGTACTCCATCCACATTGGGGAGAGTTCAGCAAAAGCCACCCAATCAATGTCCATGGGCACTATCTCGACCTTCATCCATGAAGGAAGAACCGCCTTATCGACATCGGTTCTTACAGGTATTCTGAAATACTGGTGTGCCATCATCACTGATGACTGTTTCGTCCCGACGAATTCGACAAAAGCCTTTGCAGCTTCAGGGTGCTTGGCGTTCTTTACAATAGCTATATTGTCTACTATTACAGGAGTTCCACTTTTGGGGAGTACAACACCGAATGGATATCCATTCAGAGTTTTCTGTAGCATTGCATCCGAGAAGTTCCATATGCTTATCTTGGCAAGTCCCCTGACAAGGTTCGTGAACATTACCGAAGAGTGTGAAGTGTAATCTTTGGTGTTTGCATCGAGCTTTTTAAGCCATTCGTAACCTCTCTGGGGATTGCCATCGACTTTGTAGTACCTCCATATCATCGCAGAGTAAACCGTTCTCATCGTTCCCGAAGCTAGAGGGTAGCGTATCGTTATTTGACCCTTGTACTTTGGATCTAGTAAGTCGTCCCAGTCTTGAGGCACATCCTTTTCGGCAAGAGTTTCAGTGTTATAGACTATCGCTGGAGGTGTAAGAAATTGACCGTAGAAAAACCCATCGACGTCTTTATACTCTTTAGGAACAGATCTGTCAAAAGATGGAACATACTTCTCGAGTAGTCCATCTTGCTTTTCAAGCAGGAAGATATTTGTCGGTCCACCCCATAGAATATCCGCCTGGGGATTGCTGCGTTCGGCTTTGACGCGGTCATACATGTCTTGAGCACCCATCGCCAAAAACTCAACGGTTACACCGGGATAAGCCTCTTCAAAGTACTGCTTGAAGGCCCCGGGCATTTCTTCACCATGGCAGGTGTAGATGATCAGCTTGTTTTCAAGAGATACTGCAAACGCAAAAACAGATACCAGAACCATAATCATCATAACCAGAATCGTTCTCTTCATACTAAACCTCCTCTAAAGGATTTGGAGCTTAATTAGTTATTAATGTGCGGATTACCTTTTCAAATTCCTCCTTTCGCTTCTTATCAAGCTTGTCGGTAACGAAAATGTCCACATCTTCAATGTCCATTACCTTTATTCTCTTTGTGATCCCAAATTTCGTGCTATCGGCAATCACTATAACCTTACTTGACCGGTTACAGATTTCTCTAGCAACAGCCGCTTCTTCTTGATTGTTAAAGGAAATTCCCCCTTCGATTGATATTCCGTTGACGCCCATAAAGAACTTATCTATGTTAAAACGCCTGATTGTGCTCAGAGTTATCTCCCCGACGCATTCATAAGAGCCCTTCATAGGCACTCCACCCGCCACGATCAAATCGAATGATTTGTTACTCTCTAATATCAACGTCATAATATTAATAGAGTTTGTGAGTATTGTTAGGTCTCCAATGGGCGAGCTTATTAGCTGTTCAGCAAGATAGTAAGCAGTTGAACCGCCACTGATTGCCACAAAATCTTTCTCATTTATAAGTTTCGCTGCAGCTTTTGCTATCTGTCGTTTCTCGTCTTTCATTATGTTGTACGAAACTGCGAAACTTCTATCAACGTTCGGAGCCAGTATCATTGCACCGTTGTGAGTTCGAACTATAAGCTTCATCTTCGCAAGTGAATCTAGATCTCGCCTGATGGTGCTACCAGATACGGCGAAGTGATTTACAAGTTCTTCGGTAGTTGCTGCCTGGTGCCTCTTTAAGAAATCAACTATCTTCAGTTTTCTTTCATCTGTGAGCATAGAAATCTTTCCTAGTCATATAAAGTCATAAATGATTATATTTTTAGTATATTCATGATTATATATGATCGATAAGAATTATGAAAATCTATTCTCACTCGATTATTATCTATGAAAGCCAATCTAACTTAGCTAAAATCGTCTAGTTATATCTAGCTATATCTGACGCTGTAATACTAGGTATTGTAAGTTGAAATTATGAGGCATTTGGGTGTGTAACGGTAAACTGAAAGTGGACTACATAGAAGAACGATAATCGAAAAAATGGACCACCCCGAGTACCACTTACCCTGCTATTCTTTAAGCACACACAAAAAGAAAGCGGGGATAAGGAGATGCTCATGATGGTTGACAAAGAGTATATGCGAAAACTAGATTTTAGAAAAGGATAGTCCATTGGGAAGATATCGAGGCAGCTTCAGCGTTCAAGAAACAATCCAGCCTGGGACTTTCTCAAAAGCGACGTGGTGATATACCCGAAATACTGAACGGCGCTCGATCTTTGGGTCTGTGGAAATTCCAGAGAAATGTAGTATTCTGAATGTAGTTGCCGCATATAATCGAACAGCTTAGAGATTCGAGAAATAGATACTACAAAGGG
>JAAZNW010000015.1 GCA_012798065.1 Chloroflexota bacterium | reverse complement strand
CCCAACCGGGTTGAATTCAACGAGGTCAATCTTGATCAATTAGAGCGCTTCCAGGCGGGCAGCATCGTCTCTCGCGAAACCCTGCAGGAAAACGGGTTGCTCCACAAAGCCAGCAACCCTGTGGCCCTGCTTGGCCGCGGCGAGGTTAAGGTTGCGCTAACCGTGCAGGTGCAACGAGTTTCAAAATCAGCTCGTGAGAAGATCGAAGCCGCTGGCGGCAAAGTAGAGATTGTCGCCTGAACGCCATCCTAAGGAGTGTTGAATGAAGCGATCTGCCTGGCGTTACCTTTGGACATCTGAAGACATCCGCAAGAAGCTGTTGATTACTGTGCTCTTGCTGGTGATCTACCGGCTGGCAGCGAATATCCCTGTTCCCGGTATCAACCGCGAGGTCATCCGCTCAATTTCAGAGATGGGTGGACCGGGAGCATCGCTTTTTAACCTGCTCGACCTGCTGTCAGGCGGAACTATTTCGAACTTTTCCATCCTTGCGATGGGTGTATACCCGTACATCACCTCGCAAATTATTATCCAGTTGCTGGTGCCCATCATCCCTGCCCTTGACCGCAGGCTGAAAGACAACCCGCGCGAAGGCCGGTCTTTGATGGAAAAATGGACGACCATGCTGACCATTCCCATGGCGTTTCTTTCAGCCATTGGGCAGGTCAACATCTTCAATTCGATGGCAAAAACCGGCAGCGTGCTGACCACGCCTTTTGGGTTTGTCGGCGCTTCATTGTTACCGACGATTACGCTGCTATTGAGCATGGTGGCGGGCACGATGTTTGGTATCTGGCTGGGTCAACTCATTTCTGAATTTGGTATTCCCAACCAGGGTTTATCGTTGATCATCTTCGCCGGTATCATTTCAAAAATTCCTTCCAACCTGTTGGGTATCCTGGCAGATAAAGAAAATGGCTGGTGGGTGCTGATCATCATCCTGGTCCTGCTGGCGCTCACAATTTTCGCCATCGTTTACGTGCAGCAGGGCAGACGCAATGTACCCGTGCTGTTCCCTGGAAGGCGCATTGGCAATCGCATGTCGATGCCCGTGAGAAGCAATTTACCGCTCATGGTCAACATGGCAGGTATGATCCCGCTTATCTTCGCGCAAACCTTCCTGTCGTTCCCGGCGCTGATCGCCAGTTACTTCATCGCCGGTAAAACTTCCGGTTTTTGGTACGGCGTTTACTCCCTGTTCAGCGGTAGTGGCTGGTTCTACCCGATCATTTTCTTTGTCCTGGTCGTGGCGTTCACCTTCTTCTACACAGATGTGTTGTTCACCCAACAGAATTACGGTGATACGCTCAAAAAGCAGGGTGCGCAAATTCCGGGGGTGGTTCGTGGTGGACCAACGCAAAAATACCTCACCAGGGTGCAGCGCCGCATAACTTTCCCGGGCGCATTCTTCCTCGGGTTTGTGGCTGTTTTACCCTATATCATCGGCACGATCCTGCCAATTACCAGGGCGAGCGCCTTTGTAATTTCAGCCGCAGGCCTGTTGATTGTAGTCGGCGTTGTGCGTGATACCTTCACCATCATCGAAACCGAACTCAAAGTTCATGGTTACGACGAAAGTATTATCAAAGGTTAATATGGCTGTGTACATTGTTCTTCTTGGACCACCAGGCGCTGGAAAAGGAACGCAAGCCCAACTCATCGCGCAAAAATATGGGTTGATGCATGTTTCTTCTGGCGATCTCTTCAGGGAGAATTTGAAGAACGAAACAGAGCTGGGAAAACTCGCCCAGACGTTCATGCAGCGTGGTGAATTGGTTCCTGATGACGTCACGATTGCCATGGTACGCGAACGGCTCGGCCGCCCAGATTGTCAAAAAGGCGCGCTCTTAGACGGTTTTCCACGCACTCCGACACAGGCTCAGGCGCTGGCGCAAATGCTGCAGGAGTTCAACGCAGCCGTCAGTGTAGTTCCGTATATCGCTGTTCCCGAAGAGGTACTGGTGGAACGATTAAGCGGTCGGTGGACCTGCCGTAAGAACGGGCATGTATTCCATGAAAAATATAATCCACCAACAGCGGTCGGCGTGTGCGACTATGATGGTTCTGAGCTTTACCAGCGGGATGACGACTTGCCAGCCACTGTCAAAAACCGCATCAAGGTTTACCAGGAACAGACCGCCCCGCTGATTCAATATTACCGTGAAAATGGACTGCTGGTCGAGGTGGATGGCACCAAGCCCATCGACCAGGTAACGAATGCTCTTTTACAAGCGATCGAGAAAGCCGCGTAAATGTCTTGGGACCGACAGGTAACCATTAAAACGCCGCAGGAAATCGCCCTGATGCGGGAAGCAGGCAGAATCAATGCTGAAGCGCTGGCTGCTGCGCGCGCGTTGGTGCGTCCTGGGGTGACCACCGCTGACCTCAACGCTGCAGCTGAAGAAGTGCTGCGTAAATACGGCTGTTACAGCCCTTTTAAAGGTTACCCTGGTCCTTATCCTTACCCCGCGAGCACCAATGTGAGCGTCAACCATGAATTGGTGCACGGTATTCCAGGCAAACGCAGGTTGAAAGAAGGGGATATCGTTTCGGTGGATTGCGGCACTGTCTATGAAGGGTATGTTGGAGACGCGGCGTTCACTGAGATGGTTGGCGAGGTGAGCGATGAAGCACGCCGCCTGGTGGCTGCCACCGAAGGAGCGCTGTTCGCCGGCATTGCCCAAATGGTGGCAGGAAATCACCTGGGGGATGTCTCGGCAGCCATACAGGCATACGCCGAAGAGCGCGGATTCCACGTTACCCGTGAATATACCGGGCACGGCGTGGGAAGAGCGATGCACGAAGGCCCTCAAGCGCCCAATTATGGCACCCCGGGCAGAGGGATGGTACTGCGCGCCGGCATGACCATCGCGCTGGAACCCATGTTGCTGGTTGGCACACCTTACACCAAGGTACTGCCTGACCAGTGGACGGTATCTTCAGCAGATGGTTCGCTGACCGCGCACTTCGAACATACAATTGCGGTAACGGAGAATGGACCTTTGATCCTCACTACGCAGGGAGACGGGTCGATTCTGGACGGAAAATGGAAGTAGTAGTAAAATTGAAAATTCGGATTAAGAACGAGAGCGAGGAACAGATATTATGAAGGTAACAACATCCATTCGCAAACGTTGTGCGAAATGTAAAATCGTGAAACGCAGCGGCGTTCTGTTTGTTATTTGCGAAAATCCTAAGCACAAGCAGCGACAAGGGTAGAGGAACTTATGGCGAGAATTGAAGGCATTGATCTACCGCGAAACAAGCGGATCGAAGTTGGTCTGACCAGCATTTTTGGCATTGGTCCTACCAGAGCACGTGAAATATTGCGTTCTACTCAGGTTAACCCTGATACCCGGGTTAAAGACCTGACTGAAAATGAAGTTGCGGCTCTTCGAGAGTTTATTTCGAAGAACTATAAAGTCGAAGGTGACCTGCGGCGCGAAGTGCAGATGAACATCAAGCGGCTTATTGAAATTGGTTGTTACCGCGGTTTGCGGCACCGCCGTAACCTGCCGGCTCATGGGCAACGCACACGCACCAACGCCCGTACCGCTAAGGGTCCTAAGAAGACTGTTGCCGGTCGCGGACGCCGCCGTGGAGCAGCGAAGAAGTAATCTGCTTTAGAACCAGTCCGGGTGGGGTGCCTTCTCCCCCCGCGGCAGCCCGGTCAGGCTCTTTAGTAGAAACTAACGTGATTTAGAAAAAGGTAAACGAGGTAATATGGCTCAAAATGTTCGTTCAACGCGTCGCACAAGCACGACCCGCAAAGTGAAACGAACCCTGTCATCAGCCCAGGTGCACATTTTCGCGTCTTTCAACAACACGATTGTGACGGTGACTGATCAACAGGGCAACTCGCTCTGCTGGGGAAGCGCAGGTTCAGCCGGATTCAAAGGCTCACGCAAGAGCACACCCTTCGCCGCCCGTCTTGCGGCTGAACAGGCGATTAAGGCTGCGCAAAATATGGGTGTCCAGGAAGTGGACATGATCATCAAAGGGCCGGGACCCGGCAGGGAATCCGCCATTCGCGCTGTTCAATCCCTGGGTTTAAAAGTGCGCTCGATTACGGATATCACACCGGTACCGCATAATGGCTGCCGGCCTCCGAAAAAACGCCGCGTGTAATTAAAAGGAGAAGGTTAAGATATGGCCAAATATACTGGTCCGGCTTGTAAACTTTGCCGGCGTGAAGGTGAAAAATTATTCTTGAAGGGCAGCCGTTGTTTCTCGCCCAAGTGTTCTTTCGAAAAACGGGGTTTTATTCCCGGCCAGCACGGACGCACCCGACAGGGTCGCTCTGAGCGTGAGTCGGATTACGCCCGCCAATTGCGCGCCAAACAACGCGCCCGCCGTGTATACGGTATGATGGAACGCCCTTTCAGGCGTTACTACCAGGTCGCACTGCGCACGCGCGGTCTCCCGGGTTTAAACCTGCTGCGCACGCTCGAAACACGCCTGGATAACGTGGTATACCGACTGGGGTACGCGGAGAATCGCGCTCAGGCCCGGCAGCTCGTAAACCACGGTCATTTTGAGATCAATGGGCGGCGCGCAGATATCCCCTCGATGCTGGTAAAACCAGGTGATACCGTTACCGTAAAAGAGACCTCATTAAAGCTCGAACACTTCAAAGCACTTGCTGATTTGGCTGAAAAACGATTATGCCCCGTCTGGTTGGACAGGGATGTGAAAAAACTTTCCGGTCGAGTGCTCAGGCTACCAGAACGCTCTGAGATCGAGGGCAGCCTGAACGAACAGTTGATTGTTGAGTACTACTCACGTTAAAGCGGGCTAAAAGGATGAAAGGATACAAGTGAGTATCGGAAAGGGTGTATTATGTGCGCTTTAATCAATATGGTCACACCCAAGATTGAACGCGAGGCAGAAGCCCGCAATTACGGGAAATTCGTCATCGCTCCTTTGGAGAGGGGTTTTGGCGATACGCTGGGTAACTCATTACGGCGTGTGC
This sequence comes from Chloroflexota bacterium, assembly GCA_012798065.1. Taxonomy (GTDB): domain Bacteria; phylum Chloroflexota; class Anaerolineae; order Anaerolineales; family Anaerolineaceae; genus UBA6107. Next base: position 18,163 of record JAAZNW010000015.1, on the reverse strand, counting down.
TGCTTTCATCACTGGATGGCGCGGCGATTACCTCTATGCGTATTTCTGATGTGACGCACGAATTTGTTGATATCCCCGGTGTTCGGGAGGATGTTATCCAGGTGATCTTGCAGATCAAACAGATTCGTATGATCCTCCACGAGGGCGATACCTCCCATTTGCACCTGGATGTGCGGGGCGAGGGAGTGGTAACGGCTGCTGATTTACAGGTGCCGGCTGAAGTTGAAATCGTTAACCCCGAGTTGTATCTCTTTACGGTGGACGATGCCAAGACGAAGCTGGATTTTGACTTCACTGTGGAGCGGGGACGCGGTTATTCTCCCGCGACCGATCGCAGTGGGAAACTGCCCATTGGCGAATTGCCGGCAGACGCCATCTACAGCCCGGTTAAACGCGTCAACTTCACGGTGGGCTCCGCTCGCGTTGGTCAGAGCACGAATTATGACCGTCTTAATCTTGAAATTTGGACGGACGGCACAATTTCACCTGAAAAAGCGCTGGCTTCTTCGTCAAAGGTCATCATTGATCATTTAAGGTTGATTTCCGGCGTGAGCGAAGAGAGCATTCTGCTCGGAGCTGAAAAAGAAATGACAGGCAGCCATCTCACAAGCGAGGCTGCTGAGACTCCGATTGAAAACCTGGATCTCACCGTGCGAGTGTTCAATTCGCTCAAGAGGACTGGCGTGAGATCGGTGGGCGATGTGCTGGAATTATTGGAAAAGGGCGAAGAGGCTGTTATGTCAATCCGGAACTTTGGCGAGAAAAGCCTGGATGAGCTCCGTGAAAAGATGAAAGAAAAAGGCTATTTGCCTGATGAAAAAGAGTTGGAGTAGGTAAAGATGCGCCATCAGATTGCAGGTTCAAAATTAGGACGTCAAAAAGACCATCGCGCTGGTTTGCGCCGCACGATGGTGAAACAACTGTTCGAACACGAACGGATTCAAACCACCCACACCAAGGCTTTATTTATACGTGGAGAAGCAGAACAATTAATCACGCTCGCGCGCCGCAGCAACAGCGGTACGGATGCTGAAAAAGTTCACGCGCGCAGGCTGGCCGCCGCCCGATTGGGTTCCGCAGCCATGGTCAGAAAGTTGTTTGATGAAATCGCCCCGCGGTACGAAAACCGTAAAGGCGGTTATACCCGAATCTACAAACTTGGACCCCGCCTTGGCGATTCCGCCATGATGGTCCAGATCGAGCTGGTAGAAGAATAATCCTTCCGGGTTTCCGGATGGATTGGCATGGCACTTTACAAACTTATCCTCGCCTACGACGGTACTGATTTCTCAGGTTTTCAACGCCAGGGAAAAACACGAACTGTCCAGTTGGTGGTTGAAACTGTTCTTAGGGAGCTGGGCTGGCAGCAACCCGCCATGCTTTTCGCAGGCCGCACCGATGCAGGTGTGCACGCCTGTGGACAGGTGGCGACAATCTCACTGGATTGGCAACACTCATCTGCTGATCTGGTAAATGCGTTGAACGCCCGCTTACCCGATGATGTTTCGGTGATCGAAGCCAATGTGGCTCAAGCGGAATTCCATCCCCGTTATGACGCTTCAAGCCGCACGTACCATTATCACCTTTACCAGTTACCCGTGAGGCAGCCCCTTTTGGAGCGTTACGCCTGGCGCATCTGGCCTGAATTGGACCCGGAAAGGCTCGACCGGGCAGCAAGCAGGTTCATTGGCAGGCATGATTTTTGCGCTTTTGGCAGAGCCATGAAGAAAGGGGGCAGCACGACACGCGAAGTGTATACCAGCCAATGGATGAAAACCCCAGAAGGTTGGCGGTACGAAGTCGAAGCGAACGCGTTTCTTTATCACATGGTCCGCCGGATGGTCTTTATACAGGTGCAAGCCGCCAGCGGGGCTGATGAAAGTGAGATTGAAACAGCATTACGAGAAGGCCGCCCGTTAAAACCGGGCCTGGCACCAGCCCAGGGGCTCTTTCTGGTAAATGTGAGTTATGCAGGTCTTACGCGTGAGCGTTGCGAGGATGAAAAAAATTAATCAATGGCGAGGGATATACCCCGCCAATGGAGATGAGAAAGTGGACAAAACTTACGTCCTCAAAGGAAAACAGGAACCTGAATGGTTGCTGATCGATGCGACCGGTCAGGGTGTGGGGCGCCTGGCGACCCAGATTGCAGCTTACCTGCTCGGTAAACACAAACCGACTTTCACCCCCGGGGTGGATATGGGTGACGCAGTGGTGGTGATCAACGCGTCAAAATTAGACATCACCCAGAAGAGGCTTGACGAAAAGAAATATTACAGGCACTCAAATTACCCGGGTGGGTTAAAAACAGTGGTAATGAGAGACCAGATGAAGAACCACCCGGATCGTGTGATTACCGCGGCCGTATGGGGCATGCTGCCACATAACCGAATGGGGCGCGCTTTATTGAAGCGTCTCAAAGTTTACGCTGGCGGAGAGCATCCGCACGCGGCTCAAAACCCGAAACCGGTTGCTTAAAGGAGCTGGAAAGATATGTCGAGTCAGTATTATGAAGGTGTTGGACGCCGCAAAGAAAGTACCGCCCGGGTTCGCCTGATGAGTGGCAACGGAAAATTTACCGTAAATGACCGTCCAGTAGAAGAATATTTTCCGCGCACGGGCGATATGGAAGCCATCTTGGGCCCGTTGTCAGCCACTGAACAGGACCGAGCGACCTACGATATCACAGTGAGTGTTCGCGGCGGTGGTGTTAGCGGCCAGACCGATTCAGTTCAATTGGGGTTGGCACGCGCGCTAGTAAAACTTAACCCCGAAAACACCGCTCTACTGCGTAAAGGAGGGTTCCTTACCAGGGACCCGCGTGTAAAAGAACGCAAGAAACCAGGTCTCAAGCGGGCGCGTAAGGCTCCTACGTACACCAAACGATAGTCCCTGTCTGGATTTCATCCTGATATGGATGAGATGCGGTCATCAGGTGCGCCTGGACACCAGCGATCATCATTGATCCGGTCAAAGGCCCGCAGGATGACCGCGTCTTGCTTTTTCGAGAGCTTATGGAAGAAAAACGAATACACAATTTGTCAGTGCTGACTACAGGGGTGGAGCAAAGCGCCGTCATTCAAATGGCCGGCAAAGCGCATTTTTGCCTGGCGCGCGGCGAAAGCGCTGCTGCATGGCTGGCAGCACAGGGCGTTACGACGGTAGAGCAGGTTGGAGAAAAGCCCTCATTGAATTTCAATGCCAGCCAATGGCGCGAGCGGCTTTTCGCCAGGATTCCCTCCGGAGATACGCAGTTCTCCGTTTTTTATGCAACATCCATCCAGCCCGCTTTGCTTGACCGCCTGGCCGGAGAACTGGCAGGCATCTCCAGGACAGTGGAATGGCTGGACGGCGCTGCGTTGCCACACAACTTGCCAACGCAGGCAGCTGGACTGCTGGGCGGTTCTTTACAATCCATCGATATTTTGGCCCTTATAAATACAGATTACCCGGTTTTTTCACCCGCTTTACCTGTGCTGATTCATTGCGCGGGGTTCGCCTCTCAAGTGGCCCATCTCAGCAGCATGCTGGCACAGGTTTACCCGGCAGAACACCCGCTTTTTCTTTGTCTGGAGAAACCCGGGAGCGCTGTTCCCTGGCAAGAAACAACGCTCGCAGGACTGCAGGGTTTACCCGAGCGGGTTGACGCTGTTTTCATCGCGCCCTGCGCGCCGGATACCTCGCTGGAAAACTTTATGCAATTGATCGCCCGGCTGCGCGCACCGGATGGCTGCCCTTGGGACAGAAAACAGACCCATGCGAGTTTGCGCCCATACCTGTTGGAAGAAACTTACGAAGCGTTGGAACAGCTTGATAAAAACAACATGGAGGGGTTGAAGGAAGAACTGGGCGACCTGCTGCTGCAAATTGCGCTACATGCCCAAATCGCAGCAGAAGCAAATACTTTCAATATCACGCAAGTATTGCAACAAATCAACCGAAAAATCGTTTCAAGGCACCCGCATGTATTTGGTTCAGTGAGCGTAAAAAATGACCGGGATGTGGTACAGAACTGGGAAAAGCTCAAGGAACTTGAGCGTTCTGCTAAAGGCAAAGAGCAGCATTCCAGCCTTCTGGATGGCATCCCGCAGATCCTGCCCGCGCTGGCGCAGGCGCAATCCATTCAGGAACGCGCTGCCCGGGTGGGCTTTGACTGGCCGGACATTGAGCCGGTGCTTGCCAAGGTGCTCGAAGAAATGCGCGAGGTCAGCGAAGTGCAGAATGAGCGGGAACGCGCGCAGGAACTGGGGGATTTGCTCTTCGCTGTGGTGAATCTGGTGCGCTGGTATGGTGTGGACGCGGAATCTGCCTTGCGTTGCACCAACCAGAAATTCCGCCGGCGCTTTGCATACATCGAATCAGCGGCACAGATGACTGGTCGCGAGTTGCAAAACATGACCCTGGAAGAGATGGATACGTATTGGGAAGAGTCCAAGAAGCTGGATGAGCCCTGAGCAGGAAATATGGCAGAAAATGCCTGGGTTATAATTTGACAAACATAAAACGAGGGCAATGATGACAAAACCTTTGATCGAATGCATCCCTAACTTTTCAGAAGCCCGCCGGCCTGAAGTGATTGGCGCCATCATCGAGGCCATCCAGTCTGTTGACGGTGTGCGGGTTTTAGACCAGCACTCTGACCTGGACCATAACCGCACGGTCATCACCATGGTCGGCAGTCCATCTTCGATTGAAGAAGCAGCCTTTCAGTCGATAAAAACAGCCGCGGAACGCATCGACCTTGAGCAGCATCAAGGAGCACACCCGCGCATTGGGGCGGCAGATGTCGTGCCATTTGTCCCCATCTCTGGGGTAAGCATGAGCGATTGTGTAGAACTGGCAAAACGCCTGGGTAAACGGGTGGGAGATGAGCTATCAATACCTGTTTACTTATATGAAGAAGCCGCAACCACACCTGACCGGCAAAACCTTGAAAACATCCGTAAGGGGCAATATGAAGGATTGAAAGCCGAAATTAGCACACTGGCGGAGCGGAAACCGGATTATGGTCCTGCCAGGCTGGGCAGCGCAGGCGCAACGGTGATTGGCGCCAGGGCGCCTTTGATCGCTTTTAATATTTACCTCACTACCTCTGATACTGAGATCGCGCAAAAGATTGCGAAAGCGGTGCGGCACTCATCAGGGGGGCTGCGTTACGTGAAAGGTATGGGCGTGCTGGTGGAAGGGCTGGCGCAGGTTTCGATGAACCTTACGAATTTTCATAAAACGCCCATCTTCAGGGTGGTTGAAATGGTGCGACGTGAAGCACAGCGTTACGGCACGCAAATCCATCACAGCGAACTGGTTGGTCTCATTCCACAGTCCGCGCTCATCGATACAGCGGTGTGGTATACCCAGTTAGATCAGTTCGACCCAGAGCAGATTCTTGAAAGCCGCCTGTATTCCTCGCAAGAGGACCTCACGCCCGCGCCGAATAACCCGTATGCTTTTATTGAAGACCTGGCGAGTGGCAACCCTACCCCGGGTGGCGGTTCAGCCGCCGCGTTCAGCGCTGCTGAAGCGGCCGGGTTGGTGGCGATGGTTGGGCGAGTGACCATCGGCAAAAAATCTTACGCCGCGGTGGAAGCACAAATGCGCGAGATGATCGAAAAAGCGGATGATTTGCGGGCAAACCTGACCAGCGCGGTTGAAGAGGACGCCGCCGCTTTTAACAGCTTGATGCAGGCGCTGCGTTTGCCGAAGGCGAACGATGAAGAAAAAATGCGGCGTGAAAACGCGATGGAGGAAGCCACACTGCAGGCTGCAATGGTGCCTCACCGTGTGGCTGGTTGGGCGCTGGAAGTGCTGCGCCTTTCTCGCGAAGCGGTGGAGTTGGGCAACCTCAACGCTATTTCGGATGGGGCTTCTGCCTCCTACCTGGCTGCCGCGGCGATTAAAAGCGCCGGCATGAACGTGAAGATCAACCGCAGCGCCCTGAAAAACCCGTCCGCAGCCGATGGATTAATGGCTGATCTTGCCGCGTATGCACAGGAGATGAATGAGATCGAGCAGCACATCGCTCGGCTTTTACAGCAACGGGCGCAGTTTTAGGTTAGAAACACAGGAGTTTTCATATGGGCATCAAGGCTGACAAATGGATTAAAAAGATGGCGTTGGAAAAGAAGATGATTGACCCTTTCGTGGAAAGCCAGGTGCGCGAAGGAGTCATTTCGTACGGGTTATCTTCATACGGGTATGATATCCGCGTTGCCGATGAATTTAAAATATTTACCAACGTGAACTCTGCCATTGTAGATCCCAAGAACTTCGATACGCGCTCTATGGTGGATTTTCAGGGCGAGGTATGCGTGATCCCGCCCAATTCTTTCGCGCTGGCACGTACGATTGAATATTTCCGCATCCCGCGCTCGGTTCTCACCATCTGTGTGGGAAAAAGCACTTACGCGCGCTGCGGAATCATCGTCAACGTGACGCCCTTTGAACCTGAGTGGGAGGGCTATGTGACGCTGGAGATCTCCAATACCACGCCGCTGCCTGCCAAGATCTACGCCAACGAGGGGATCGCCCAGGTGTTATTCTTTGAGGGAGACGAGGTTTGCGATATTTCTTACGCAGACCGCAAGGGAAAGTACCAAAAACAATCCAGCATTCTCTTGCCAAGGCTCTGAAACCGGATATACTTGGTCGGATATGAAAAAGATACCTCGTAATGTTTTGATGAAGTTCACAGGGATAACCTTATGGGTGTTTTTGGCTGCCCAGCTGCTTTCAGGCTGCTCAGTAGCGCAATCCTTTATGCCCACTGAAACACCTACCAGTACAGCCACGCCGTTGCCTACTGCCACGCCACTGCCCACTCCCACGCCGACCGAAGTGCCTTTCTACCTTGATGCCGCGGTGATGCCGCTGAATCAACAGGCGCCGATATTGCTCTATCATCGCTTTATCCCAGATTGGGAGGCCAAGGAAGCCATTACCTTCACGCGACTTTCCGAGTTTAAGAACGACCTGCAAAAGCTTTATGACAGCGGATTTTCGCTGGTTTCCCTTAAGAGCTGGATAGACGGCACTTATCTCGTGCCGCCCGGCAAAAAACCCCTGGTCATCACAATAGATGACTTCTGGTTTGCAGACCAAATCTATATCAGCGAAGATGGCACGCCTTCCCCATACTCGGGAATAGGCGTACTATGGCGGTTCGCGCAAGAACATCCTGATTTTGGGTTTAGCGCAGCCGGTTTTTCAAATATGGGGGATAAGTATTATGGTGACCGGCAAATTGGAGACAAGTTCTTTTATGGAGATAATCAAGACGCCATGTGGTTAAAACTTGGGCAAACCATCGCCTGGGCGATCGAGAATGGCGTTGAACCATATAACCACCTGCTCCAACACCCAATGCTGAGCAAGACAGCCGATAAAGATATTCAATGGCAAATTGAGGAGAACGACAGGCTTACCCGTTACTACCTGGAACTCGCGGGCAGAGGCGATCTGATCCCACGATTGGGAAATATGATTGCCCTTCCCTTTGGGGAGTGGCCAGCCACCTACAGCGGCATTGAGATCATCAAAAAGTATCAAAACCAGGAAGGCAAGCCTGTTGAAGCGATATTTGAAGCCTATCTGTATGCCGATAAAGAACTCACACCATCAGCCTTTTCAAATGATTTTAATCGTTATAACCTGGCGCGGTTAACCGCATCTGAAATTATGACGCAATGGTTATTGCAACAGGCGCCTGATTTGCCCGATGCGCAGTCTTGCCGGCTTGGCCCGCTGGCGCAGAACCAGGCGGACGACCAGGCGGTGATCCAGGGTTTAATTTCCGCAGCGATCCAGAGCGGCAGTTGTTTTGAAGGAGCGTACCATGTAGGGGAGCAGATCTTTCTCGCCCGTGATGGCGAAGTTGTTCCTTACTCGCCCCCTTCAATTATTGCTCCGTAAGAAATAAGGCTTGCCAAATGAACATGAAAGCCGCTGAATTTTCAGCGGCGTAATTTTGTATAATTACGATGCCGCTGTTTTCTGGAGGGAGGATGTTTCGAATTCAATACGCTATCGAGTATACATGCGAGGAGGCCCCCTTCACCCCTGAGCGTAATGTCATTACCTGGGTGTGGTGCACGCTTCGCGGCATGGCGTATGAGGCGTTCGATTTGTGCCAGGCACTCGGGCGTCGACAGGATACGCATAAGAGCGTAGTACGTCCACTCGGTTCGCTTTTCAATGATGGGGGTTTGGTCGTGAAGCCTCCTAAGCCTTGTGAGTTGGTTGCCAACCCTGCGAGCCGCAAACAGGATTTCAACACAATAGACTGGGAGTATCGAGAGACTTCACGAAGAGCAAACGCCTATATACGGTCGGGGGGCATTGTCAGCCTGCTGTTGACAATCTTCTCCAGTATGGAGAACGCTCAGTTCCGCTCGATTCGGCATTCTTCGTGTTCATCGGCGGTAACAGAAACAGGCATTGACAGGTTCCATCATGCGTAAAAGACTGAAAAAACTGGAGCGGTATAACCCGTTCAAAGACCGGACGCCCGTTCAGCGCTGGAACGCCGCCCAGTACCTGATGATCACCCTGTTGAGTTTTGCTGCTTCAATCAGCGGCACCAGGCTCTTTCTGGAGGTGACGGGATTTCCAAGGCTTGAAAGCGGTGAGATTCACATTGCTCATGTATTATGGGGAGGGTTGCTGCTATTCATTGGCGCGCTGCTGCCGTTGATATTGGCCAACGAGTGGGGGCTACGCCTTTCAGCGTTGTTGACCGGGTTGGGAATCGGGCTCTTTATTGATGAAGTGGGAAAATTCATCACCCAGACCAATGATTATTTTCACCCTGTGGCCGCCCCCATCGTGTATGTCTTTTTTTTGCTCACCGTTTTGTTGTTCGCATTCATTCGCAACCGGCGCAAATCTTCCAGCAGGGCAGATATGTACGAAATTCTGGAGCGGTTCAATGAAGTGCTGGACCATGATCTTTCTACAGAAGAATATCGCGGCTTGCTGCAACGTTTAGATAATGTGATTGCAGCCGCTGAGCCCAGGTCATTGGTGGAGCTGGCAGAGAGTATGAGAGATTACCTCAAGACAAACCGCTCCAGGGTAGTGCCTGATGACCCGATATTTATCGAGCGCATACGCGCTGCGCTGCAGCGATTCGAAAAGAACTGGCTTGTGCCAAAACGTTTTAAAAAAGTGGTGGTGCTTGGCCTTTTAATTTGGGGAGTTTGGGCATTAGTGTCGCCTATCGGCTATCTGCTGATCACCAGAGACGCCGCGCAATTATCAGCGTTTGTAGACCAGCTTATTTCTAACCGGCTGGTGCGCAACGCCAGTGGATTAAACTGGTTTGAAGCCAGGGTGCTCATCGAAGGAGGGGTGGGTGTACTGGCCATACTGAGCGCCATTATGGTCTTGTTTAAATTTGAGAAAAGGGGCGTAATGCTGGGAATTGTTGATCTCTTGGTGACGCTCACTATTGTCAACCCGTTGGTGTTCTACTTTGAACAGTTTTCCACCTTGATTGTGGCAGCATTTCAATTTATCCTCTTAATATTGCTCATTCGATACCGCAAGCGCCTTCAAAGAATGGAGAATGAATAATGGAGCCCGGTAACCTTCCCTATCCTGAATCCTACTGGGTTGTACCCGGTAAGCTGATGGCTGGTGAGTACCCAGGTAAATATGACAGCGAACGCACCAGGCAGCGGGTTGTTTCCCTGCTGCGCTGCGGGCTGAACGCGTTTATTGACCTGACCAGACCCGCAGATTCTTTCTTTCCTTACCTTCAAGTATTGAAGGCAGAAGCAGAGGATTTTGGATTGGAGGTCACCTGGCATAATTTTCCCATCGACGATTTTACCGCTCCGCCGCCAAAGTTAATGCGGCAGATTCTGGATGAGATAGATGCGCAAATCGCTTCAGGAAAGACGGTGTACGTGCATTGCTTCGCTGGAATCGGCAGGACAGGAACGGTGGTGGGCTGTTATTTGGTTCGCAGGGGTTTAACCGGGTCTGAGGCGCTGCAGCGAATTAATGAGCTGCGCAAGGATACACCAACCTGGTGGCACCGCAGCCCCGAAAGCCAGTCGCAGGTAGATTTGATCATGGATTGGAAAGATGGGACGAATCCGGCTGCCGACCAACGATGATCGATGAATCAGCAGCCAACATGGCGTCTATCTTGGTGTCTATCTTGGTTGACCAACCTGGCGCGTTGCGGTAAAATCCCTGTTCACATGCGTTGTACCCTTCGCATGAATTCTGCTTTGAAAGGGCTTGAACATGAAAGTACTGCTTTTAAAAGATGTATACAAATTGGGACATGCTGGGGATGTCAAGAAGGTAGCGGATGGATACGGCCGCAACTTCCTTCTCCCACAGGGTCTCGCGGTGCTTGCCACCGCCGGAGCGCTCAAGACCGTTGAGAAAATCCGTGAAAGGGCAGCTGTTGAGCGCGCCAAACTGAACCAGGAGATGAGCGGAGTGGCTGAGCTCCTTCAGGACCTGGAATTGCAATTCTTCAGCAAAGCGGGTGAGACTGGCAAGCTTTACGGTTCCATTACCAGCCAGATGATCGTGGATGAGATCCACAATAAACTTGCCATCTCATTGGACAGACACCAAATTGAAGTTGCCCCCATCCGCACATTGGGTGAACACCTGGCGACAGTACGTTTGACCGTTGACCTGAACCCGAAGATCAAAGTGCTGGTCAACCGCGAGGGAGAAGCTGCCAAGGTTTCTGCCAGGAAACAGAAGGTTGAGGAACCCATCATTGAAGCCGCCGCGGTTGTGGAAGAAACAATCACTTCCGCAGCCGAAGAAACAATGGCAACCGAAGAAACAGAAGAAAAAGCTGAATAAGGCGTTTTACCTGGATTGCCCAAATGACCGGCCAAATCAGCCAGGGGCTGAGGCCGGTCTTTCTTAAAATCGGTTAAGATTAAGACATGACAGTTGGTGAATACCTGCGCCGTATAAGAGAAGAAAAGCAAATCTCGCTGGAGCAAGTTTCCAGTGGGACAAATATCCGCGTCTACTATCTCGAAGCCATAGAAGCTGATAACTGGGAACAATTACCATCTCAAGCCCAGGGAAGGGGATTTGCCCGTTTGTACGCGGCTTACCTGGGATTGAGTTCTCGGGATGTGTTTGACGAGGTTGAACAGATGGCCCGGCATGAACTCGGGGGGGCGCCTGAAACCGAACCCGCGCTTAAGCAGCCCGCTGCCATTTTGGTCGAAAGACCACAACCTTTTGGCCAGAAACCAGGCAAAAAGCGGTCATCGTTAAGCGCCACCTCCCGGGAAAGAAATGAAGAAGCCTTGTCACCTGTGACGGCTCCCCCTGTTTCTCAGCGCATTTTCAATGAAATTGGTGTGGAACTTCGGCGGCAACGCGAAGCACTGGGCTTATCTCTGGACGATGTAGAACGGTTGACAAAAATTCGCGAATTCTATGTATTCGCGTTGGAGAACGGGCGGGTGGATGACCTGCCTTCCAGCGTGCAAGGCAGGGGAATGCTGAACAATTACGCGTCTTTTCTTAGCCTGAACGCTGATGCATTGCAAATGCGTTACGCCGAAGCTTTGCAGCAACGCCGCCTTGAAAAGCTGGAGCAAGAAAGAGTAGAAAAAAAAGAAGGGGTGGCGGTGATGGGCAAGGAACCGCTTACCGGCTGGCGCAGATTTTTAACACCTGACCTGCTGGTTGGCGGTATGGTCTTCTTCGTTCTGTTTTCGCTGGTCGTTTGGGGTGCGGTCAAGATGATCAACACCAGCATCCCGCGTACAGAGCCAACCATCAGTTCAATTTCGGAGATTCTAGTGGGCGAGACGGAAGACATCACCGCGCTGACTGATGAGCCCACCACCCAGTTGACTGAAGACACACCTGAAGCAACCCAGTGGATCAATGTTCCGCAGACAGATATGCAGGCGACCATCGCCGCGGTCGAACCAGGGCCAATCCAGGTGGTCGTGGTGGCGTATCAGCGGGCTTATATGAAAATCACCGTGGATGGCAATGAAAAGTTCAGCGGTCGTGTCATTCCGGGGAACGTTTACGCTTACACGGGTACCTACAAGATTTCGCTTATCACCGGGAACGCAGCTGCCTTGCAGGTGTATTACAACCAACAGGACCTCGGCGTGCTGGGCCCGTTGGGACAGGTGGCCGAAATTGAATTTACCCGCCAGGAAATGATGACGCCCACGCCGCGCTTTTCACCAACGCCCTCTTTAACGCCGCTTCCCACCCTGACCGCCTTACCGACCAATACCCCCATGCCTACCGCTACCGTACCCACGCCTACCATCACCCCGGCGCTCACCATAAAACCCTGAGGAAAACTGGATGAAGAGAAATTCTTATTACCTGGTTTCACTGGGCTGTGCCAAGAACTCGGTGGATTCGCAATCCATGGCCGTCTTGCTTGACCGGGATGGATATAAAGCGGTTGAAAAACCTGCCCAGGCGGAGGTGTTGATTGTGAACACCTGCGGATTTATTGAACAGGCGCGCCAGGAATCGATGGAAGTGCTGGCTGACCTGGCGCGGAGCAAAAAGACTGGCCAGTTGCTCATCGCTGCCGGCTGTTTCAGCCAGTTATACCGCGAGAGACTGGTGGAGATGGTGCCTGGCATCGATGGATTGATTGGCACGCGCCGTTGGATGGATATCGCTACATACCTGCATGAGCTGCGCGCCCATCCTGGAGAACCGCGCTACCATCTTCCCGAAAATCCCACGATTGGAACAGATGAACAGGGAGTACCCAGGGTTTCACTGCAAGGCGCCAGCGCCTACCTTAAAATTGCGGATGGCTGCCGCCGACCCTGCGCTTTTTGCTCCATCCCTCTGATCAAAGGACTACAGGTGAGCCGACCGCTGGAAACCATCCTGCATGAAGCGGAACTTCTTCAATCTCATGGCATCAAAGAGCTGATCCTCATCGCGCAGGATACCACTGATTATGGCTCTGACCTGGGGATGAAAGATGGATTGGTTCGGCTGCTCGAACAACTTCTGCCGCGTATCCCCGCAATCCCCTGGGTGCGCATTCTTTACGCCTATCCCGGGTATGTGACGGATGGGCTGATTGACCTGATGAGCAGCGCGCACCAGATACTGCCTTACCTGGATATGCCGCTGCAGCACGCTTCAGTGCCAGTATTGAGGGCGATGAAACGCCCCAGCAATATGGACTGGGTGCGCCGGACCATCGAAAAAATGCGCGCGCGCATCCCTGACCTGGCGCTGCGCACTACTTTCATCTCAGGGTACCCTGGTGAAACTGACGCACATCACCAAGAGCTGTTGGAATTTATCCGCGAAATGACTTTTGACCACCTGGGTGTTTTCCCCTTCTCCTTTGAGCCGGGCACCGTTTCGGCGCGGCTGGGCGACCCTGTACCCGCGGAGGTCAAACTGCAACGGGTGGAAGAGATCATGCGCCTGCAAGAACAGCTCTCCCTGCGGAAAAACCAGCGTTTTATCGGTTCGACGCTGGATATTCTGGTGGAGGGGCATGGCGACGGAATTTCAGTAGGGCGCAGTTACCGTGACGCGCCTGAAATTGATGGGCTGGTGCTCATTGATGAAGAGGTGCCGGTAGGGGAGATGACCCCGGTGACGATCACCGGCGCGTTAACGCATGACCTTAGCGGTCATCTCTACCGTCCCAGGTAAAAAACAACAGGATCAGCCCTGTTCAGGCGTGGCTGTGGGCGCTGATGGATCCGGTGTGGGGGTTGGCGTTTCAGGCGGATTTTGACAGAATTCTTCAGCCTGGGGGATCTTCTCCGCGAGCGCTGGCAGGGAGAAAATGGTTGCAGCCTGCTGGTAATTTGGTACGGCGCTGCAGTAATCTCCCTTGCGCTGATAAAAATCACCCAGGTAGACCAGGGCTTGCGCGTAGCGTTGAGAGACGGTGATACCCGAGGCGTCGCGCAGATTGGGCACCAGGCTGTGCAGTTCTGAAAATTGAGAAACCGCGTAAGTGTGCAGCACGGGGTTATCCTCGTCTACGTCTCCATAAGAAGCCGCTTTGAGATACCGGCTGGCCCAATCAAAATATCCCGCGGCATCCGTATCTATAGGCGCGATCTTTGACGCCAGCGCGAAACTGTAAAGCCCGGGTTCGAGATGCCCGGCCTGGATTTGAGCGATGCCGTGGTTACGCAGCGCCAGGTAGAGCATGCCGTCTACTTTCACCGCTTCATATTCAGGGTCAATATAGCGCATCTTCTCCAATGTGGTGTAAAGCCCTGGCCAATCTTTAGCCTTCAACTGGTTTTGCGCCTGGTTAAAGAGGATGCTGACCGAGGTGGTATCTTTTGTGGCTACAGGGGTGATGACAATTTCGGGCTGACCGGGGTCCTGTGTGGGAACCGCTTCCGCACTTCCCTGGCTTTCGGCGAGCGCCAGGCCAACTTCCACCAGTTTATCGGTGATGCCTGGGAATTCGGGATAGATGCCCAACACGTATTCATAACGCTTTTTGGCGGTCTCGAGCCGGCCTTCACGTTGATCGACCAATCCGAGCTCAAATTGCGTGGTGGCTGCGATAAGACGCTGGTTGGTCTGCTCGATGATCCTGGCGCGAATGGCAGATGCGTAGCCCACGCCTGCCCCGAACAATATCAGGATGAGCATGCCCAACAATCCCAACCATATCCATTTTCCGTGTTTCATCTTGCCCGCGGGAGGTTCGGTTTCAACAGGGGGTTCTTCGCCGCTGCCTGCGAAAGGTTGTGTTTGCGCAGAGTCTTTGAAAACGGGCTGGGATAAAACAGCCGATTTTTTTGGGTTTCGTAGAGCAGGTGCAGTTTGCGCAGTTGCTGGTTTGGGCGTGGGCTGATTGCGTTTTTTGATGGGAGCGGTCGCCCCTTCTGCGGTGGGCGCTTGAGAGGTCACGCTACGAGGTTTTCGCGCTGGAGGGGGGACTACCGGGATGGTCGCGTCAGCATCAAGGACGAGTGAGGATGCGGCTGAACGGGGTTTTCGTTTTACCGCAGTCTTTACAGGGATGGTAGCGCCTTCATCCATGACTGGTTTCAACCACGGTCCATCAGCATGGTTTGGTTGGGTATCCTCTGTGGAGGAGGGTTGAATTGGTTGGGTGTTATCCTGGTTTGTTTTCGACATGAGCGTAATTATACCGTAAGCCAGTGGAGGGTCAAATTGCTGCGTTTTTCATAATTGGGTGAGCAGTTTTATTTCGCGCCAGATCCAGGGGAGGCTGACCAGGATGCCGGCAAACATGGGAACTGAACCAGATATCAACGGGTGCGCATGCGCTTCGAGCAGGGTCACCCCCAACCACGTTACAGCGCCGGCGCTTACGCATCCCAGCAGCGCGCGACAGGCAGTGGAGCTGGGAACAATCGACACCCTGCCACTGCGTATGAGCAGCGCCAATAACACCAGCGCTTCCAGTGAAAAAATCAACGAATCGGTGAGGGCGATGCCTGGCGCGCCCAGAGGACGGTAAAACAGCGCTCCGCAAAGCGTGTAAACGAGCACATTACCCCCTGCGGTTGCCAGCGGCACCCAGGCGTTTTGACTGGCATAGAAGGCGCGCGCGCTGACCTCCTTGAGAGAATGACCGAACAAGCCCAGCATAAACGCAGCGGTGACCCAGGCGAGCATACGGGTACCCGCAGCGCCAAAATCGAAAGCCAAGCCGAGCAAAGGCCTGAGCCCTGTTGCCAGAACAGCTGTGACGGGCAGCGTGAGCGCCAGCAGCGCCTTAAAGGCTTTGTCTATTCTTTCGCTGAACGCCTGCTTTTCATCGCGGCTGAAGTGTTCTGAAAGCGTGGGTAAAAGAGCCGTGCCGATGGCGGTGCCAATGAGCGTTTCAGGCACCTGCTGGATCATCCAGCCATAAGTCAACGAGGTAACCGCCCCCTCTGCCAGGCGTGATGCCAGGTTATCGCGGACGAGGAAGATGAGCTGGATAAAGAACATCGTCAGCAGGCGTGGACCCATCAGACGCAGCACCTTGCGAACCGCTTCGTCACGCAGGTTCAGGCTGATGCTCCACTTGAAATGGTATTTTACCAGCCCGGGAACCTGGATGGCCAGGTGCAATACCGCGCCGATGATCACCCCATAAACCAGCCCCTGTACGCCCAACCCGTAGGCAGGCAGGGTGAGCGGGCCAAGCCTGTAACCCTGCTCAGGCGAAAGGATGCCGACCCCCAAGATTTGACCGATGTTGTAAAAAAGCGGCGCCATTGCTGGCAGCAGAAAATGCTGGTTCGCCTGCAGGCCGGCCATCACCAAGCCGCTGATGGAAAAGATGATGGTCGCGACGAGGTTCAGGCGCATCAGGTGGATTACCAGGTGCTGTTGCGCAACGGTGAAACCGGGAGCGATACCCAGTTCAGCCTGGACCATTGGCGCGGCGAAGACCGCCACCAGGGTGGCCAATGCGACGGTGACAAGGAAAGCCAGGTTGGCGATGCGGCTAAAGAGCAGCCAGGCGGGTTTTTGCCCTGACCGGGTCAGCACTTCAGAAAGCACAGGGATAAAGGCAATGGCCAGCGCACCGCCTGAGATGAGCGCGAAAAGCAGGTCAGGGATGTTATTAGCCACATTGAAGGCATCCAGCTCGGCAGAAAGACCGAACTGTCGAGCGATAAGGACCTGACGCGCAAACGCTAGCACCTTGTCAAGGAAGAAAAAAGCAGCCAGAAGCAACGAAATTTTGGTCAGGCGGGAGAATTTCATATCTGCACCAGAGATGAAATGGTAACATAAAAAATGAAATCAGAGACGATTTTGCCAGGAGAGAGTAAGCGGCATGGGAGGAAAAACCGGCGGTGAAGAATCGGTTACAATGGTTTTGGCTGCCATAAATCCGAAAGGGAGAGGATGATTTGACCAAAAAGAAGGGCACCTTGTACATTGTCGCCACACCTATTGGGAACCTGGGCGACATCACTCTACGCGCGATCGAAACCTTGAAACAGGTGAACACGGTGATATGCGAAGAGCATAAACCGGGCAGCACGCTGATAAAAAAACTGCAACTGACCGGCAAAGAACTGGTTCTCTTGAATGAGCACAATGAAGCCGAGGTCGCCGCGCAACTGCTGACGCGGCTGTTGAACGGTGAATCGCTGGCTTTGATTTCTGATTGCGGCACGCCGGTATTTTCTGACCCGGGGGCATACCTTATCCAGCTGGCTTCAAGCGCGCGAGTGGTTGTTTCGCCGCTGCCGGGGGCGTCATCCTTGATGGCAGCGCTTTCGTTGCTGGATACCAGGATTGAGCGCTTCGTTTTCGCTGGGTTCCTCTCACGCGACCCGCATAAAAGGAAACAGGAACTGACACGATACCGTGGGTTTGGTATGCCTGTGGTCATTATGGATACTCCTTACCGGCTGACCGCATTGCTGGAAGATGTGATAAAGGTGTTTGGCAAAGGTCAATGGGTGATGGTGGCATTCGACCTCACCCTGCCTGGGGAGATGGTCTTCCGCGGCGAAGCAGAAAGCGTCGCCAAACAGGTGGGCGGAAAGAAGGGCGAATTTGTACTGGTGGTGGGAAGGTAAAAGTTCCGGGCAGATCGAGCCTAAAAACACCCGATAAACGGTTATACATGGAAGTACACTGCACGAAAAAAGGGCTGAAGGTAACTGCTGGCAGTAAAGCCTGTGTGTAGAAAAAGAAGGCTTACCGGGATTCCACGTAGTCAAATCAGTCAAATTACAGAATTTGGATAGAATCCCAACTATTGGTAAAAAGACAAGCTTTTTGAATCAAAATTACTTGAATTTATAGCCAAAATAACCACTTATTACCTACTTTCGATGCTTATTTGGTTTTTCGGCATTCGCCGGATTTCACTAAATAGTGAATCGGATATTTTTGGTAGAGATACAATGTCTAAATTTTTCGTGTAAGAAAAGATGTGTCTTGTTGTAACTCTCAACAAAATATCCTTAACTAGAAATCCATGCAAAAACTTTTCCTGAAAAAAAAACGGTATTATGTCCTAATCTGTTGATGTAACATATTTTCTGTAAATTGTTGAACCTTAACAAAAGCGGTGAGTCAGAAGTATCCTTAAGGTGACTAAACCATACAAGGAGAACAAAATGACTCACCAAAATGATTATACCTTTGCAGACGAAATAGCAGAAAAAGGGCTTGAAGCAATCCCGGAGCTGATGCGAGTGCTGAT
>JAAZNW010000014.1 GCA_012798065.1 Chloroflexota bacterium | reverse complement strand
GAAACGATCAGAAAGTATGTACAAGAGCAAGGAATTGAAAAGGACTACAAGCATTTGCATTATGACGAACAGCTTAAATTGTTTTAGCAAGGAAAAAATCTAAAGACGATACCCCGCAGCTTGCTGCGGGGAGGATTCATTGATTTATCCTAAACGGTGTATCCAACGCGCAGTTGCCTGTTTCTTAAAAAAGAAGCCAAAAAGGGAGAAAAATGACCATGTACGACCTTAAGTCACTGAACCTGCCCAAACTATATGGCGGCGTGTTGAAGTTTTTTTCCGCCGTCACCAGCAACAAATTGACCCGCTCGCTGTTGGTTGGCAGCCTGCTGGAGAATGGTGGAATCCCCAAATTGCGCGAGATGAAATTCATCGAAGAGCCAACCAATTTCCCGCTGGTTATCTCCTCGGAGCGCGCTCGGGAACCCTTGGAACTGCCTCAGCACATCCCCTCGCTGAGCCGCCCCTCTCGTGAACGGTTGCCGTTCAATATGATTCGCGATTTCACAGCGGCCTACCTGGAGGGCGTGGTAACCCCTGCGCAGGTGGCGGAGGAGGTGATTGCGTCTATTGCTGCCAGCCAGCAGACCACCCCGCCGCTGAATGCTTTCATTGCCAGTTCAGCTGAAGATATACGCCAGCAGGCGCGGGATTCAACCGAAAGGCTTAAGAACGGTCAGGCGCGCAGCCTGCTGGAGGGCGTGCCGCTGGCGATCAAAGACGAACTGGACCAGGTGCCTTATCCCACCACTGTGGGCACCCGATTCCTCGGCGCACGGCCTGCCGCGAAAGACGCAACTGTGACCGCGCGGCTGCGCGCGGCCGGTGCTGTATTGGTGGGTAAAACCAATATGCATGAAATTGGCATTGCCACAAACGGAGAAAACGTGCACCACGGGCGCATCGCCAACCCGTATGACCTGCAGCATGATCCGGGAGGTTCCTCCAGCGGTTCGGGCGCGGCGGTTGCAGCGGGAATTTTGCCAGCCGCGCTGGGCGCTGACGGCGGCGGTTCGATACGTGTGCCGGCCAGCCTTAACGGTGTGGTGGGACTGAAACCCACTTTTGGCAGGGTGAGCGAGAGTGGCGCCGCGCCGCTATGCTGGAGCGTCGCACATATCGGCCCGCTGGGCGCGTCTGTGGAGGATGTGGCCCTAATCTACCAGGTCATCGCTGGCCCAGACCCGGCGGAGCCCAACACGCTGCAACAACCTCCGCCCACCCTGCGCGGCTGGCATACACCCGACCTGAAAGGCGTGCGCATCGGCATATACGCTGACTGGTTCAACCACGCCACCCAGGAGGTTGTGGCGTTGAATTACGCCGTGGTATCAGCGTTTGAGAAAGCCGGCGCGCAGTTGATAGAAGTGACCATCGCGGAGCTTGACGCGATGCGTGTAGCTCACGCCATTACCATATTAAGTGAGATGGCCGCCTGCATGCGGCCTTACCCGCAGCACTGGAAAGATTTCGCCGCCAGTACGAAGCTGAATCTGGTGTTGGGGCAGGAGTTGACCGCTTACGATTATATCCAGGCGCAGCGTATGCGCACCCGCGCCTTGAACATCTTCGCCGAGATATACCGTGAGGTGGATGTCATCCTCACTCCTGGCACAGCGATGACCGCGCCAATCGTTCCTCCTCAGGCGCTCAGCGCGGGCTGGTCGGATCTGGGCACGGACACTGAAATGATGCGCTTTGTTTACCCTGGCAACCTCACTGGTTTGCCGGCGATCACTTTCCCGGTGGGTTATGATGCCAACGGGATGCCGGTGAGCATGCAGGCGATGGGTCGGCACTGGGAAGAGCACCTGTTGCTGCGTATAGCCTATAACGCGGAGCTGTACACCACGCGCAAACTCCCGCAAACCTATTACGGCTCGCGCATACTGGGTATTTCCTGAATTCCAGGGCAAATAATGAAGATCCCGCGATTGACTCGCGGGATGCTTGATTCCCGGTTGCGGTCGACCGCGAAGTGTTAGATTCTTTTAAGAATGTGCGGGCGAACAGCGCTGCTCTGATCTGGCCACGATATCCTTCTGTCTTCAAGCACGCCTGAGATGATCTCTCCGATCGTTACGATTGTGAGAGGCCCGCGTCATGAACCAGCCTGGGTATGATTTCCTCCCAGCCCACGGTCATGAGGTGCAAGCCGTTCACCTCTTTGTACTGACGGAGCTTTTCAATCAATTCAAGCGCAACCTGAATGCCCTCTTCCTGGGCGTTGCCAGCCGCGTCTGCTTTTTCCATGCGCCGGAGGATATGTTCAGGCACACGCACACCAGGGACTTCTTTGTTCAAGAATTGGGCGCTGCGCAGCGAGCGTAAGGGAGAAATTCCCGCCAGGATATACACCTTGTCAAGAATATTTCGCGCTGCCAAGGCGTTTAACCATTCTTCAAAACGACCCAGGTCAAATAGAATATTGGTCTGAAAGAACTGCGCGCCAGCGTTGACCTTCTTATGTTCCCGCAGCGCTTGAAATTTGACCTCAGATGCCGAGGGTGAAGCCACAGCACCGAGGAAATATTTCGGCGGATACTTGATATTGCGTTCATCCAGGTACCTGCCTTCGTCCCGCATTTCGCGCAATATCCACAACATCTGGATCGCGTCCAGGGCGTATATATCCATTCTGCCGCGCGGAGAGGGTGACAGGCGGTTGCTATCTCCGGTGACACAAAGGATGTTCTTAATGCCCAGGGCCGCTGCCCCCAGTGCTGTGCCCTGCAGGCTCACACGGGTTATATCGCGCGCCGCAATTTGCAACACCGCTTCCACGCCCATCTGCGACGCGATGGCTGAGCATGCCCACGATGACATGCGCGGCGTGGCTGAGGCGCCATCGGTGAAATTCACCGCGCTGGCGTGTTTGCTGACCATTTCGATGTTCTGTTTAAGCCGGTTGGTAGAAGCCGTTTGCGGCGGCTGAACCTCGGCGGTGATCACAAATTCGCCTGCTTTCAACCGGCGTTCCAGCTCTGAAGCATCCCCCTCGTATTTTGGCGCATGGTACACAGAATCGCCGCGCCACCAGACGGGCTGACGCACCGGACGGAAAATACCATCCCAGGTGCGCTGCCGTTTGGCTTTATCGAGTGAAACCAGGCCGGTGAACACCCGCAGCACTCCGTTCTTTTTTACCTGGCCGGCAAGGCGCCCCAACTGTTCTCCGCCCACCAGGTCCCAATCCAGCGGCGGCAGCACCTCCATCAGCAGCTCTTCACGACCGCTTTGGAAAGCGCGTTCGTAGATTTTATACCAGATGCATGGGCGGGTTTCATCCACGTAGCAGTACTCGGGTGTGGAACCGCCGCATGGGCCATTACGCAGCCCCTTCGGGCATTCCATCGGGCATATGAAGGCTGTTTCCTGCAGCACGCAATTACCGCACTGCCGGCAGCCCCATAAGGGGCCTTTGTACAGCATCTCCAGGCGGATGAGCAGCCGGTTGCCCAGTTTATCTTTTTTAAACGGGTAAAAAATCGGCTGCCAACGGCGTCCAGGGGTCAAAATGGGCATAGTGGATTTCCTTTACCGTTCTCCTGATTATATTGGGGTTTCCAGTCACGTCAAGAAGAAAAGAAGGAGCATGCCACGCATGCTCCAATGTGCGCACATCACCCTTATTGGCGCTGGCGTTTATTCTAATGTGGCGGCGTGCCTGCCGGCGAGCATGCCGAAAACCATGGCCGGGCCGATGGTGGAACCGGGTCCTGGATAGGTGTGCCCCATGACCGAAGCGGAAGTGTTGCCTGCCGCGTACAGGCCCTTGATGATGCTGCCATCCTCTCTCAGTACCTGCGCGTGTTCATTGGTAAGCAGGCCGCCCTTGGTGCCCAGGTCTCCGGGCCACACTTTGACTGAATAGAATGGTGGTTGCGTCAGCGGCGCCAGGTTGGGGTTGGGTTTGACCTTGGGATCGCTGTAAATACGATCGTAAGCGCTGTCCCCGCGTTTGAAATCCTCATCCTTTCCATTCAGCGCGAACTGATTGAAGCGAGTCACCGTTTCTTCAAGCCCCTGCGGGTCGACGCCAATCTTCTGCGCCAGCTCGGCCAGCGTGTTTGCTTTGGTCAGCATCCCAGACTCAAAGTACTCTTTGGGTTCCGCGCCTGGCAGCCCCACCCCCAGCGGGTAGTAGCGGTGATGATGCTGGTCGAAGATGAGGTACGCGGGGATGGCAGGAACTTCCTTATTGCGCTCGTACTGCCAGTGACCACAATCGACATAAGAAGCAGACTCGTTCATAAAGCGCTTGCCGGATTTATCTACAATGATGGAATAGGGGAAGGAACGCTCCCAGATCATGAACTGCGATACGCCCTTGCTGTCGATAAAGCAGGGTCCCCACCAGGCATCATCCATCAACGCGGTCGCTGCGCCCACGGCCATGCCAGCCTGGATGGCGGTACCGATATTGCCTTTGTGCGCGACTGTCCAGTCAGTGGTGATGGGGTGTGGGTGGTACTTCTGGCGCATTTCGTTATTGTGTGGGAATCCACCTGCCGCCAGGATGACCGCTCTGGCGCGCAATTCAGTGCGCTTGCCCTCTTTTTCGACAATCACGCCTTTGATCTCGCCGCCTTCACTGATGAGTTCGACCAGGGGGGTATTCAACCAGATGGGAATGTTGCGCTGCAGGGCCAGGAATGTGAGCTGCCCAATCAACGCGCCGCCGATACCCGCGAGCTTCTTGCCCAGAAGCATGCTGCCCATGGTGCGGATGCCAATCACATAAGCGGTGTGCAAAAAAGTGGAGAGCGAACGCATGGAAAGCGCGATCTTGACGCCATCCAGCGTGTAAACTGGGATCGATATGGAGATATTGAGCTTGTCTTTCCACTGGCCCAGTTTCTTCAGGTCAAAAGGTTCTGGTTCCACCAGCCGACCAAGGGGCGAACCGCCGGGCAGCTCGGGGTAGTAATCTGCGTAGCCCTTGCCGTAGTGCAGGCGCATACCCAGGCTCTGGAGCCACTCCACCATTTGCGGTCCTTCGCGCAGATACGCCTCACGCCTTTCAGGCGAGCTGGCTGGCCCTACATCGCCGATGGTCAGGTCCATATATTTGCGGGCCTCTTCGTACGAGTCAAAGACTCCGGCTCTGCGCATCAGCGGGTTGTTGGGGATCCACGCCCCTCCGCCAGACATGGCGGATGAACCTCCCAGTTTGCCGGTGCTCTCGATGATGATGGGATCAAGACCGGCTTCTTTGGCAGCCAGCGCTGCCGTAAACCCGGCTGAGCCCGAACCAACCACGATGACTTTTGAATCACTGCTCTGCATTTTTCTCTCCTCCTCAGGGTCGATCTACAAAATCCACAACGCACGCTTATATATGTCAAATCACATAATATTTGTCTGAATATTTTACCATCAACCCTTAAGGACATGCGGTATTCGCCCCTGTGCCCTCACCAGCGAAGAAACAAACAATAAAAAAACCACCGAAAGGTGGCCTTTTTAAAGTGCATTGCGGGGTGATGGATTGCCTGCTTACCCGGCTTTTTTATCCTCGGCGACGACTTCAAGGAACTGGTCCAGCGTGCCCCGTAGCATCTCTTCGGGCAAAGCGCCGACCTGCTGATGCACCACTTTACCATTGGCGACAAAAAGCATGGTAGGGATACCCTGCACGCCGTATTTCATCGCCCACTGGTTGTTCTCATCTGTGTTAACCTTGGCGACCACGACCTTGCCTTCGTAATCCTTGGCAATTTTGTCCAGGATGGGGGCGACCATGCGGCAGGGACCACACCAGGGCGCCCAGAAATCCACCAGTACCGGCAGAGTAGATTGTAAAACGGCTTTCTCAAATGCAGCATCGGTAACATGTACAGGTTCGTTCATTTTTTTTCTCCTCCAGGATAGGTAATTTTAATCTATTTTGACCAATCGACAGTCATCTGTTTGCGTCCGCGCAGGGTTTTCTCTGCCGCCATCCCGGCGATCGCCCCATCAGCAGCCGCGACCACCGCCTGTTTGATGTGATTGCACAGGATGTCTCCCACAGCGAACACACCAGGAATACTGGTTTGATATTCCTCATCTACCAGCAGGCACCCCCCGTCGTTGAGCTTTAACTGCCCAACCAGGAAATCGGTGATCGGTTTTCCGCCTTGCAGGTAAATGAAGGCGCCGCTCACGGCGAGTTCTTGTTCAGGCAGCCCTCTTTGGGTGAATCTCACAGCCTGCACTTTACCCGTACCAATCACTTCTTTTAGGGCTGCCCCCTTGTATAGCTGAACCTTCGGGTTGGCGGAGATTTCATCGATGAGGGGTTGCGGCGCCTTAAGCTCTGGCGTGGGGCAAAGGAAGTGCACGCGGTTGACAAACCGGGTGAGGAAAAGCGCCTCTTCGATGGCTTCATCGCTGTTGCCCGCCACTATCACATCCTGACCACGGAAGAAGGCCGCGTCACAGGTGGCGCAGTAAGAAACACCGCGCCCCAGCAGTTCATCTTCGCCTTTGATGCGGTTGCCGCGTCCCATTGAGCCGGTGGCGATGATCACTGCTTTACCGGTGTAGGTGCCGTTGTTGCCGTAAACACTTTTCTGCTCTGCGAGCAGGTTGACGCCGATCACTTTATCTGTGATGAACTCTGCACCGAACGAGCGCGCCTGGGCGCGCATGTTTTCAAGCAACTGCGCTCCGCTCACCTCCGCGTTCAATCCCGGGTAATTAGCGATTTTGCTGGTGATCCCCAACGCACCGGCGGTCAAACCTTTATCCAGCACCAGCGTCTTTAACCCGGCGCGGGCTGTGTAAATTGCCGCGGTTGCCCCGGCGGGCCCGCCGCCGATGATGATTACTTCGTATTGTTGACCTTCATTTACCATAAATAGTTCCACAATTAAAAAGTGTTGTTATTTGCATCCATCCTTCAGATGCGGAAGACGCGAAAAAGTGACATGTGAATGTGAATAAAATCTCAAATGCAAAAAAAACCCAGCAGTACAAGGTCAGGAAGAAGCGGTTGAAGGTCACCAGACCGGCAGCCCTGTTGGCCCGCTCGTTCTGGATGCAGCCTGACTGGTAGACCAATGAGAACGGGTGAGAGAATTACGTTTCAACACAATCAGGCTGTACAGCAGGTTGAGGTTTCTTTGCGGAAGCCGAAGAAAGCGGCGAGTGTTCTACCGCCTTTGGCCGTACCAGTCGCAAAATGAGGTTGCCAAACTTCCCGATCAGCAAACGCATCGCCCCATCCAGAAAGGCGGGCGTTCTCATTTCCATCAGGGTTTTCAACTTGGCCATTTTTGCTGTGTTGTACGGCGGATAGCGCAGCAAAGGGTCAAAGCCGGTTCCATGATCGAGCACTGCACGCGCGTTGGATAATTCTCTGAAACCCCATTCACCGTGGTATTTCCCCATACCGCTGTTGCCAACCCCACCAAATGGCAAACCGGTGACCACTACGTGATTGACCGCTTCATTCACACAGGCGCCGCCTGAGGTGGTGCGCGACAGGACATGGTCAATGGTTGCCTGGTCTTTTGAGAAGATATATAACGCCAGGGGTTTATCACGTTCTTGCGCGAAGTGAATCGCCGCGTCCATATCCTTCACTGGTAGCACAGGCAGAATTGGACCAAAAATCTCCGCCTGCATCACCGGGGCATCAAGCTGAACGTTCTTCAAAATAGTGGGAGCGATATAGCGCGCTTCTCGGTCCCATTCACCACCCACAACCACTTCGCCATCGCTCAGGTATTGAAGCAGCTGGTCGAATTGTTTCTGATTGATAATGCGGGAAAAATCGGCGCTCTCGCGGGGCGAAGGTCCGAAAAAGTCATACAGGGCGCTGCGCAACTCAGCCACGAACGCGTCCAGGATTCCTTCATCGGCAAGAACATAGTCAGGCGCCACGCAGGTTTGGCCAGCGTTGAAGAATTTTCCCTGGGCGATACGCCGCGCGGCGACTTTGAGATCGGCTGTGCGGTCAACCAGGGCGGGGCTTTTACCGCCGAGTTCCAGGGTGACCGGGGTGAGATGCTTCGCCGCCGCTGTCATCACAATCCTGGCAGTGGCTGAGCTGCCGGTGAAAAAGATCTTGTCAAACCGCTGTTCCAGAATCAGCTCATTGGGGGTGTCGTCACCAATCACAAAAAAAGCGTCGGTGTCCAGGTAGAGTGGCAGGAGATTGGCCATGGCCATGAAGGCGGCGCTGGCGGTACGAGGAGGTTTAATGACCGCGGCGTTACCGGCGGCGATCGCGTAGACCAACGGGCCAATGGTCAGCAGCAGGGGGTAATTCCACGCTCCTATGATCAACATCACTCCCAGCGGTTCAAAGGTGGTGTAGCTGCGCGCTGGATGGAGGAACACCGGCGTGGGGACGCTTTTTGGCTTGGACCAGTTGCTCAGTTCGCGCAGCGCTTCATCAATTTCCATTTGCAGCAGCCCGATTTCTGTGAGGTAAGTTTCATAAGGGCTTTTACGGAGGTCTGTGGAAAGCGCGGTTTCAAATTCCTGGCTGCGTTCTTTGAGCATTTTGTTGAGCATGCACAATTGCCGGCGGCGCCACGCGAGCGGCTGGGTTATCCCGCTTTTAAAAGTTTCGCGCAGATGGTTGATACGCCCGTTCAGTGTTTTTTCGTCCATGATGGTTGCCAGGCGCTACTGCATCAGGCGGAGCGCCCATACTCCTTAATGAATGATTGCTGCAGCGAGGAAATGGCAGTTGAGATATCACCCCTTGCAGCGATGCTAAGCCAGAGGGAATTATACCCGTTCGTTGGCTGCGGCTCACGCTTCAGTCGTGATTGGCTGCCCTGATCCCTGGCGCGATAACTCACCCATATGGACCGACCGCCGCAGGTTTGCGCGGCAGTCGGTTTCTTATCCTTTAATTGGGTGCAAATTACTGAGCCGGTGCCTGAAGCGGGTCAGGCTGCCTGGTTTTTCTATCCGGCAGGACCAGGGAAAGCACATTCTTCAGACCGATGGTGCTCACCAGGTTGATCAAGAAGAGCACAAACCCGATGCTGACCACCGAACCGCCAATGAACGCCGCCAGCGTATTGGCGCTGAACTCTCCTCCGGTATAGAGGGTGCGGCGGATCATACCGTTTGACCCTGCCATGCCCATGGCGTAGGCCATTGAAACCGAGCCGATGAGCCACAACCACAGGTGCCAGTCAACCAGTTTGGGGTGTTTAAATTCCAGCTTGGTGAGCAGGGGCACCAGCGTGTAGATCACTGAGAACAGCATCGTTCCCACGCCAGTCAACAGGAAGGTGTGCGCGTGCAGCGCCACCACCCACTGCGTGTTATGAAAGACCATGTTCAAACCGACGTTCGCCTGTATCAGCCCGGCGATTCCGCCCATCACAAAACCGAACATGGAACCCAGGGTGAATTTCATCGCTGGGCTCATCTTCACCGGGCGCGCTTTCCAGATGGTCATGAGCGACACGAAGATGGTCAGTCCCATGGTGAAGTACTCGCCCCAGGTGATGAATTGACCGGAGAGGATTTTCATCCACATCGGCTGCGATGTATCTCCCAGCAAATGGTGGCTCCATACCCCCATTGAGACCAGCAGGTCTGCCATGATGACCGTTTTGACCACACCGGCGCCAAAGAGTTTGCGCCCGGTGAGCAGCGGCACTAGCAGGTACCACACCCCGGCGGTGTAGATGAGCGCGTTGCCGTCGGCGACCATATCCAACCCCCACCAATAGATGTTCTTGTAAATGAGCGCGTCCACTGCCAGCGGGTTAAGGGGATGACCGAAGAGCGCGAACAGGCCATAAACCAGGATGAGCACCCCGGCTGATAGCAGCACGATGGCGTTGATGACCGTATCAATGGAGCCACGCGCCACCGCCACGATAAAGGGGGGCAGCCCGTTGTAATCCAGGTTGACGGCGGTTTTATCCTCTTTGCCGAACAGTTTCAGCAAACGCGGTATACCGAAAGCGGCGCGCAGGAACTGACCGATGGTGTAAGAGCCCTCACCGTTCTTGCTCAGCACCGTCTTGAATATGTTATATGAGAAGAGCAGGATGTTCACCATGATGGCTGCCGCGCCCAACATGAAGAAGATGCTGCCGACGATCGGTACGCGGTCAAATGCCACTGGCAGCGGCCAGTAAAGTGTGTACATGGCGTTAAACAAACCGAAGAATCCCGCCGCCCAGCAGGTCATCACACCGATGATCTGCAGCCAGAAATTGGCAACCACCAGCTTAGGATGTTTGACCGGCTTTTGGATGAGATACGGAACGAGAAAATAAAACGCCCCGAAGACTGCCATATACACGAAGCCATAAATACCCACGATCGGATGAGCGGAGAGCATGGCGTAATACAGTTCGGCGGTGGTAGGTTCGACATCACCGGGTCTGAGGTTGTTGAGCAGCGCCTCCATACCGTGCAGCGAATCAATATTGTATTGCTGAGAACGCATCAGCATGCCCTCGAAACCTGAAAGCGCCAGGAAGAGGAGAGCCACCACTGCGAAACGCAGCGTCCATTTTTCCATGTTGCCAAGAGTGGTCATTTTTCTTGCTCCTTATTTCACCACAATCGCGTCGCGCACGACCATATCGGAATGTTTGGGCCCGGAGTATTCTGTGGAACGGACGTCAAAGGTGCCCGTTTCATCGAACTTCCAAATGATCTGGTTCTCCCTGCCGGGCAGCACCTGCATTTGAAAGACAATACTGTTGTCTTCGCGGAACACGCCGAAGCCGTAGGTCACATCCGCTGAGGTCGCGGAGAATTGCACGAACTCGCCAGCCTTGATCTGTACCGGTGTATCCATGGTGATGGTGTAGTCGTTATAGGCAACCTTCACCACCTGCGCGGGTTCAGGGTTTTGCCAGAGCTGCCACGACTGCCACGGGATAAGAGAAGAAAGGGTGACGACATTGACGATAACAAACACAATGATCAAAACGTACAACCATCTTTTTTCGGCCTTTTCCATTTTATTTGCCTTTCTCCTTCACCAGGTGGGCAAAGATAAGAAAAAACAAAGCGGCCAACGCGATCAGTGCAGTATAGATCCACCACACCACTTGAGAAAGATGCATCTTATCCTCCTTATTGAAAATCAGCGGATTTCGTGTAAATAATATAACAAAAATGAAACAAAAAAGATATGGATTTTGGGAAACCTTTCATGCATACGAACGTTCGATTTCACCCATCCGAAAATTCGGGAATGTGTTCTGCCTGAACGGTCAATGATCAAGCCTGGGATTACCCGGTAGTAAAAAAAGCGCTCCTGTTGATTGGTATATTCAGCCAAAAGAAGTAGTTTTATTCTATGTAGGGATGTTACCCAAGAAAAGAAAGGTTATTTTAAGGTATTTAACAATCCGAACACTGCTCTTATTAAAAGATTAGACAGGAAAACAACCAGTCACGTCCACTGGCTGTTTGGAACCTGCTTGTAAACCGTCGGCTTGAGGTTGGATAACCCGGCCGGCTTTGGCTTGCCGCCGCCGCATGAGAACGGTGTTTCAGGTGGTGGTTTCTTTCCCCGCGCTGATCTTGCCCCGCAGCTCCGCGACCAGCCGGGCGTGACTTTCGCGCGTGATGGGGTACTTGATTAACAGGGGGATGGTGATGGCGAACATGAGAACGGGCACCAGGCTGAACAGGATGCGGATACCCAGCAGGGTGAAATCGGATTGAGGGGCATCAGGAATATATTTGAACGACGCCAGCATCCAACCAGCCGCGGCGATGGCGAACGCGTTGGCTAACTTGGTGATGAAGTTCCACATCCCGTAGTAAATTCCTTCTCTTCGCTCGCCGGTGGCGATCTCGTCAATCTCGATCACATCAGGCACCATGCTCCACGGGCAGACCCACTGCGCGGAGAGCCCCATTCCCGCGACGATCGACGCAACATACACCAGGGGGGTTGGACCTTTCGGGAAAAAGAAGATACTGAGAATTGCCAGGGAAGCGATACCCAGCCCCAAGGCATACCCTTTGCCCTTTCCAATCCGGTCCACGACCATTTTCATCGGGTAGAGGAACACCCCGATGGTAACCAGGAGTGAAATCATCACGAAAGGCATTTGATCTTCCATTTGAACCTGGTATTTCAGGTAGTATGGCAGCAGGGTGGTCAAGAGTGTGAAACTCACATTGGCAATCAAAAAGGCGGTCACCAGGTGCACAAAAGGTTTATTTTTAAATGTGACCAGGAAGGCTTTTACGGCAGGCATTTTCGCGGGCTGTATTTCTGACGCTGGTTTTCCTTTGACGCCGAAAGCAGTAATTAGAACCACCACAGCAGCGTAAATGCCAAAGGTCAACCCCATTGCGCTATAACTGCCCTGAAGAGAAAACCCCAGGTTCTTTTGGTACAGGCCTGCCACCACCGTGGTCAGAGCCGCGCCAAGGATATACCCGACAACGGTGAAAACTTCGCGGACCGTGGTGACGGATGTGCGTTCATCATAATCAGAGGTCAACTCGGGGGTGATGGCGGTGTACGCCACCGCGATAAAGGTATGAACTGAATCGAACAATAAGAAGGTGAACAATACGATTAGAAAAGCCGGTATTCCGGTGAGTCCGGCTGGAATTGAGAACATCAGCCAGGTGGATAGCGCCAGGGGAATCGCCAGTAAGAGAAGGTAGGGTCTGCGCCGCCCCCAACGAGACCTGGTGCGATCGGAAATATAGCCAAAGAGGACATCATTGATCGCGTCCCAGGTGAGTTTACCCACCATCAGCGCTGTCCCTACCATGGCCGGGTCCAGCAGGGCGACATCCGTGTAATAAAAAAGGAGAAAGAATTGAACGATCGACGTCAGCATCGCGATACCTGAATCCGCGATACCGTATAAAAGCTTGGTGTGCGTAGTAACTTTTTCTGTCATGTTGGCTTCCTTTTGGTTCATTTGTAATTAAGATGGTTTATTTCGATTGAAGGGAATATTTTTTCGCTGCCAGTAAGAACTCGTCAGCCCGGACGACTTTAACTTTGCTTGGGTCCAGGGTTCGCACAAAATCGTAAACATCGCTTACTGTGGTGCAGTAGGCAAAAAGGTGCACCCCGATGAATCTCGGAGTACTGGATGGCGTATCCAGGATTTTCTTAACGCCTGCCATCACCTCATCGCTTGAATCCTTGATCTGCGATAGATGCGGCCAAAGGTTGCAGAGAAAGACCTTGTTATGACCGAACTTCACCGGCCGATGCTTGAGATAAAAATACCCTGAGAGATACCCTATCAGGTTGTCTGGCGCTTGCAGGTGCTGCTGAATGACTTTGCTAGGCGGGTCAGGATAATATGACGTGATGACATTGATATCCGCCTTCGCGCAAACTTCGGCTGAGCGGCGTAAATACTCCGGCAGGTTGTCATGCAGGGGAGGGATGATGTACCCTGCTCCAGACGGACCGGCAATCAGGCAATCGTTGGGTGTCAGTGTGCTGTAAAACAGCCCCAACAAAGCCGGGGCCAGCTCCGCCAGGAGAGGCTGCATTTCCCAATTGAAAGGAACGAGACCGCGCTCCTTTCTGCGCCACCCGCCCAGTTGGGCGGTGCTCATTAATAACAATTGGTCACCATCCGAGTAGGTGAAGGTCAGGTAATCTTTCTCAGGCTCGAGCGCCACATCGGCTTCAGAAACATGGAATTGCTTTAATGGCCCCGGGTCGGGCAACGCGCTATGGAAAGAGAAATTCGCCGCCAGGTGCGAGGGAACGAGCCGCAGACCGATGGCGCTCAGCAACGCCAGAAAAGCGAATTCGTCATCACGATTGGTGTGCCAGCCAAAAATGATGCCCTCCGGGTGCCGGGCAACTTTTCGTAATAGCGAGATCAGCAGACCCGTTTCGGGGTCGGAAGACATTTTCTGTAAGGCGAAATTCTTCACCCAGCGAAAAAGGCCAACGTTATACAACGCGTTCCGCAGCCAGGTTGGACCTCCCAGGCAAAGGGTGAGCAGCTTCCAGCCGAAGTTGAAAGCTCGGCCACTGCCTTTGCTGGATAGGTTACAGGTGAAGATTTTCTCTTTCACCACATAATCCAATAGCTCCGGGCGGTGCCAGTGTGGTTCAATGTTGGCCACCCGATCGGGTCGGCAGCGGGCAAAGAGCTGCTCAAGCGCCCAGGCGTGGAGCGCGACGTGGTCTTGCCAACAGCCGCGCAGGTCTTTTTCAATTTTGAGCCCAAACTGCTTCGACCATTCCACAAGGTCAGGAGCGATGGGGAGCCAGTTCTCCACACTGCAGAACATCACCGCCAGGTTCACAGTATCCTCCTGCTGGGGGTCCCAAACAACAAACCCACGGCAGAGGTCCTGGAACTGATGAACGGCGCTGGAGAGATCATTCAGTTTCGTAACATGAATGGGGTAAAGTTTCTGGTAAGCGTTCAGGTTGTGCTCATCCTGCCTGCCCATCGCATCCCGAAATTTGCTTACCCACAGGTCTTCGCCCAGTGCATCCTGGTTGGTCTTTCTGGATTCGGGGTCATCGTAGATACCATAATCAAGGAACAGGCGCGGCTGGTCACGGTTGGCTAATCCTTGCAGGCAGGCGGTAGTCACCTGCTCGGCGTAGCTCATGTGGCTAACATCTAAAACGAAAATCTTGATTGTCTCGGTCATGGCAGCGGTCAGTATCCCCAGTATTCGCGCGTCACTTTGCTCCAGGCTTCAATACCGGAGGGGTTTACGGGGTATGCCCGGTAATGCGCGCTTACCTGGCAGGCTTTCTGATACAGGGCGTTCATTAACTGCAGACTGTTTTCTGAAAACATCCCTTCCTTGATGCCTGTTGATAATTGCTCACAAATAGCGGCCCATCTTTCTGCCGGGAGGTTCAGTTCATAATTGAAATTCATGTACTCGTAGTCATCCTGGCAGAAAATGATGTTATGTCGATTAAGATAATCGACTTCGTGATTGGGCAGCCCGTTCACCGGGAACAGGAACATCATCACGCCGGCGAATTTTGCGCCCTGACCGTGGAAGTAGCGAACATTGTATTCCCAAAGCCCTTCACGGCTAACGTCACCATTTTTTAACGCTTTCACCATCACTTCGCTGGCGATTTTACACGCGGTGAACCCGCTGGTGATACCCTCTCCGGAGAACGCCTTGTTCTGGTAAACACAGTCGCCGACGCCGATGAAGCCATTCCCTACATAAGAATTGGGAGAGCGGCGGTACGGAGAGCAGCCAGCGCGTTTGGCTACCAGCTTACCTGGTTCGCCAAAAGTCGCCTGCCGCCATTGGGTTAAGGCCGTCCACGCGTTGTTCACGCTGGCCGGAGCGATAATTCCCAACACCGCGCCTTCACCATATGACTTGTTCCAGTAACCTGGGGAGCCAAGGTAGGAATTATTGTCTACAGGGTAACCGGCGGGTATTTCGTCACGCAGTTCCAATGTGCAATAAAAAGTCTGCTCCGCGGGCACCGGGCAATTCTCCACCCCGAAATCATTTGGGAGCTTGGTGCGCACGGCGCTGATGAGACCTGAAGCATCAACAACGATTCTGGCGCGGGCTTCAAATGGCTGTTGATTAAAAGTCCCCCGCACACCGCGGCAATACCCGTCTTCCATGATCACCTCTTTTACCTGGGCTCCGCCTACGACCCGTCCGCCAGATTCGCGCGCGTAGCCATGCAGCCGCTGCACAAAAGCAGGCATATTGACCACGTAGAACGGGTAGCGCACTTCAAAATACCCGCTCTTATCCACCGACCAAACTTTGTTGGCTGGTACCAGGTGCATTCTTTCAGGAGGCAGCGGGTGAGGGATTTCGAACTCATCGAAACGCACCTGGTCGAGATGAATGACCTCGATATGCGCGCCAACCTTTTCGAGAGGCAGCGTTTCTAGAATGAGAACATCGCTTCCTGCCTGCGCCAGTTTCCACCCCAGGTAAGACCCTGTAGGTCCTCCCCCCACAATTACCACATCCGCGTTCCAGTGCTCAGACATTGTGAACCTCCATGCGTTGATATAGAGTTGATCAATTGAGGTGTTATATCTGGAGATGAGTATAAGAGAAACCGGGAAATAGCACAACCATCAAACGATGGAAATAAAAAAACCTGCCGCGAGGGGCAGGTTTTTGTGATTCCAGGCACGACCCTACTGGCTGAATTGAGCCATGATCAGGTCATTGGCATCGAACAGGAACAAGCGGTTGCCTTCGACGCTGAAATGCGTCACTTTGGCCAGGCTGCTCAGGTACGCAGCTTCTTGTTCCATCACACCTTCCTCAGGACAAGCCATCATTGTTACCGCAAACGTGTCGAAGGACAGTTTCTGCTCCTGCTGATGGAACAACCCATGGTAACTATTGCAGCCGCTTGAACCTGAGAGCGCACCATCTTTGAACTCGGCTGTTATTTGTGTATCTGGCACCAAACTCACCAGGCTCTGTCCGTCGTTGAAAGAGGTCAGGTTCCAGGTCTTCCCTTCCAGGCTCATGTCTTGCGCAGCAAAGGTCAGCACAACCGCTTTCGCGCTATCCATGATCAGTAATTTGCCTTTCTCAATCCGGTATTCCACGGCGGATTCCAGGGCTTTGAGGTAAGCGGCTTCCTGCTCCATCAACCCGGCGGGCTCAAGGCAGGCCATCATGGTAGTGGCCAGCGGGCCAATGGTCAGGGCTCCATCTTTACCTGTATACGTGCCGTTGAAATTGTTGCATGAGGCATTACCGCCCACTTCTTGGTCACCACGAAAAGACAGGGTCGGGATTACATTCTCAATCACGGGCTTGCCGTTGATCTGTTCTAAAACCCAGTGAGTACCGGTCAAAGAAGGCGTGACAGCGCTCCCATTTCCACCGCAGGCGGATAAAACCAACGCAAGCACCAGTAAAGAAAACAAGATTCTATTTTTCATCTAACTACTCCTTATGTTGTTTTGTTGTGAATAAGACGATTTTGGTAAGGAATTAGTTCCCGGCCGATCGCCTTAGTGACCCCATTGTTTTTCCTCTGCAGGCTGGTTCAAGAAATGGATGAGAAGAAATTCCTCCTTTTAAAAAAACTCAATCTAAATTGCGGATAAGTCCATCGCGCAAACACAGAAAACATCAACATTGACCTTTGAAGTGAGCGGTAACCTGTGCTTCTACTTCTTTCAGCACCTGTAGGACCGGCACCTGGTTTTGTTCAGCCAGTTGAACACATCTATCAAACTCCGGAGCAGCCTGCAGGATATCATCCCCACTAACCTTGAGCTTCACCGGCACTATCCCGTAATGGGTTTCAACATTGCGAAATTCGCGTCCTGACTCGTGCCGCCAGATGGGCTTAACCCTGACGCCTAATGTGCTGGTTTCTCGGAGGATAAGGTCGCTGATGTTCTGCTCATCTTCTTTACGCGCGATGACTGAGATTTTTGTCGCAGGGCGGTTTTTTTTCATAAAGATGGGCGTGAAAAAAACGTCCAGCGCCCCAGCCTGGAACAGTTTCGTGATCACGTGCCCGTAAACCTGCGGGTTCATGTCGTCGATATTCGTTTCAATTTCCAGGTGGGTGCAGAAATCATCTCCTGCTTCGCCGATGAAAACTCGTAAGATGTTTGGCCACTCCAAATCTCTTTGCCCTGCGCCAATTCCCACACGTTGAATTTTCATTTCAGGCTGACGGAAAACAGCCAGAGCCGAAAGGATAGCCGCGCCTGTCGGAGTGACCAGTTCGCTTGTGGCTTTAGAACCCGTGACCGGCGCGTTAGCCATACGAATCAACTCCATTGTGGCTGGCGCGGGCAGCGGGAGCAGCCCATGCTGGGTATTGACCTGCCCGCTTCCCAGCGGTAGTGCGGAAGAAAAAACCTGTTGAACACCGAAATATTCCAGCCCTATTGCCGCGCCGACGATATCCAAAATGGAATCAACCGCGCCGACTTCATGGAAATGAACCTCTTCGATGGTCGAGCCATGAACCCTGGCTTCGGCTTCAGCCAGCTTGCCAAAGATTTTTTTACTGGTTTGCTGCACCTGTTCTGACAACCCGCTGGATTCGATCAATTGACAGATGTCGCGATAATGCCGATGATGCGTGTGAGGGTGGTGCTGGTCGTCTTCAGCGGGTTGATGGATATCCATTTGTAAAAGTGTTGCCTGCAAAGAGCCCTTGAACACTTTCGTTTTACCCGCTTCTTGAAACTCAGGGAGGTTAAGCTTTTTCAACTGCGTAGATAGAGTCTCAACCGGTAAACCCGCGTCGAGCAACGCGCCCAGGAACATATCCCCGCTGATTCCAGAAAAACAATCGCAATATAAACAGGTCATAGAGACAATCCTTCGTCCATGCTGCCAGATCGGTATCCCTGCAGATCTAAAGCAACATGATGGAAACCGATTTCTTTAAAATAGCTTACCACATCCTCTCGCATCTCCAACAGCTTCGCCAGGTGGTCAGGTTCTACTTCAATACTCGCGTAATGCTGAAGATGGCGGACCCGAACAACGGGAAAACCGCGTTGATGCAAGTAATTTTCAGCGCTGGCAATTTGATCAAGCCTCTCCTCCGTGATGGTCATGCCGTAGGGGATTCGGGTAGCCAGGCAGGGAGAACTTGGCTGGTTCCATATGGGTAGCCCTAACGCCCTGGCAAGCCAGCGGATTTCCGCTTTGGTGAGCGCGTTCTGCGCCAGGGGGCTGAACGTGCCTGTTTCTTTGACGGCCTGGCGTCCCGGTCTGTATTCATGCTGGTCGTCGGCGTTTTGACCTTCAAGTAGCACGGCGTAATGGTTATCCCGGGCGTACTCCCACAAAATATTGAGGATGCCGAGTTTACAAAGGTAACAGCGTTCAGGAGGGTTGTTTTGGAATTTTGCATTTTGCAGTGGGTCATGCGTGAGGAAATCATGTTTGATCCCATACTGTTCTACAAACCGGAACACATCTTGTTGAAGACCAGCGGGTTCGAGCGGTGAAAAAACGGTAACCGCGATCATCGGACCGCCCATGGCTTGGGCGGCTGCATACGCCAGGAAACTGCTATCCACGCCGCCTGAATAAGCGATAACCGCTGACGGATAAGAGCTCAATTCAGTTATCAGAGACTGCCATTTGGCTTTGAGGGGGTGTGTAATTCCGGCGTTTTCCAGGCGCTGGTTGGCTTGTTCAAGAGGGTTCATTTCCGCTCTCGTTGCTGGATAAACGGTTGATTTTGGCAGCCATGCAGCCGGCGCCAAAACCGTTATCGATATTAACCACCGCCACACCGCTGGCA
The DNA here is from genome assembly GCA_012798065.1 of Chloroflexota bacterium. GTDB lineage: Bacteria > Chloroflexota > Anaerolineae > Anaerolineales > Anaerolineaceae > UBA6107. Next base: position 10,733 of record JAAZNW010000014.1, on the reverse strand, counting down.
CAGCTGTTCAACATTGCCAGCAACGCGGCTAATCCTTGAAAGCTTGCGCCATAACCAACGCTGGTGGGAACCGCGATCAGCGGAGCGGAAACCAACCCGGCGACCACGCTGGGAAGCGCGCCTTCCATCCCGGCGACGGTGATCACCACCCGGGCTTTCTGCAAGACAGGTAAATGACTGATCAAACGGTGAAGCCCTGCCACGCCGACATCATAAATGCGTTCGACCTTATTTCCCATCAGCTCTGCGGTGATGGCGGCTTCTTCGGCAACGGGGATATCTGATGTGCCGGCAGTAAGCACCACAATGCCGTGGCGCTTCACCTGCCTGGTATCAGGGCTGGTGAACAATAGGCGCGCCGTTGAATCATAGGTTACACCGCTCAGATGATCTTGAATTTCAGCATATAAACCAGGGCTTACTCGTGTCGCCAGCACCTGGTGGTGACTCTTTTGTAACCGTGTAAATATATCCAACACCTGTTGCGGCGTTTTACCCTGGGCGAAGATCACCTCAGGTAACCCCGTTCGCAAGGGGCGGTGATGGTCCAGTTTTGCATAATCGTTCAGCCCTTCGTAGGGAAGCGTTTTCAACTGATCAATTACCTGGGACACGGTGAGCTCTCCTTTGATCAGATCCTCCAGGAGTTTGTGCAGCGTTTCTTGATCCATTCAACCTCTTATCCGGTCATTCTTCTTGCCTGAGATATTCGCATAGGATGGTAGATCTTCGACCGATTGAAATGATTATATCAACCCATTGGTCATCAGCAACCGGTCATTTCTGAGGATGTCCAGGCTTGGCCCGTCAGCGACGATTTTTCCATGATTGAGGAGGATGGTTCTGGGGGTGAGCTGCTCGACCATGTTCATATCGTGTGTGGCGATGATCATGGTTTGCTGAAGTTCCAACAGCAAGTCAATCAATTCGCGCCTGGCGCGCGGGTCCAACCCGGCGGTGGGTTCGTCGAACGCCAGGATCTGGGGCTGCATCGATAGAACGGTGGCGATTGCGATTTTCTTCTTCTCGCCGCTGCTCAGGTGATAGGGGTTGCGCTGCGCATAGTCTTCCATATGAACCGCTTTCAACGCCAGAGCGACTTTTTCCCGAACGGTGTGCGGGTCTAAGCCCTGGTAGGTTGGTCCGTAAGCGACGTCTTCGTAAACGGTTGGAGAGAAAAGCTGGTCATCCGGGTTTTGAAAAACCAGACCAACCATTGCCCTGACCCTGGGCAGGTTGTTTTTATTCAACTCAAGTTGGTTCACGCGAATCATCCCGCTGCCCGTAAAAATGCCATTTAGGTGATACAAGAGGGTTGATTTTCCAGCCCCATTGGCTCCCACAAGGGCGATCTTCTCACCCGGCTGCACCAGCAGATTGATCCCCTCGAGGGCCTGTTTTCCATCAGGATAAGAAAAGGAGAGATTACTGATTTCGATGACTGGTTCCAATCCTCAACCTCCGGTGATCACACCCAGCAACCATAATAAGACCAGAAGAATGACACCTGCCGCGAGTGCAAGCAGGTCTTTTTTTTGTAAGCGCGTTGTTTTCTGAGCAGCAGGTTGACCAGTATACCCCCTGGATAACATCGCTGCGTATACCCGGTCACTACGTTCAATCGAGCGCAAGAACAAACTCCCAGCCATACCCCCGGTCACGCGCGCTCGCCAAAACAGAGACCCTCCTGAGCGGTTCGACCCTGGTGCTGTTGCGCTGCGGCTGGTTCGCGCTATCAACATGCGGGTGACCTCGTCACTGATGACAAATAGATAGCGCCACATCAACCCGATGATGGTCAAAAAAAGCGCGGGAACCTTGAGCTGGGAGAACGCTGTAAGTAGGTCAGGAAAGCGTGTGGTTGCGGCGAGCAGTACCGCGGCCATTACCGAAACCCACGCTTTGATGGCAATACTGGCGAAGCGGTAAAACCCTACCACGCTATAAGTTAAGGAAGGGGTGTTCAGTACAGGAATTTGACCCAGCGGGGCAGGACCAGTAAAGACCAGCGGTAAGGCCGCGAGCACAAAAGGTAACGCGAGCAAAGACCTTTTCAGCACGAAGGCAATCCCCAGGCGGGAAGACAGAGATAGAGAAAACATCCAGGTGAAAAAGAGGATATACGCTGGCCACGCGCCGGAAGGGGTCAGATTTAAAAAAACGATAAACGCAAGGGTGAAGATGACCTTCACCCTTGCATCGATTCGATGTACAGCACTGTGGTTTGGTGTGTAAAGTTCTCGCAACCGTCTACCTTTGGGCGTCGTCTTGAGCGGATGGGCGCTTTTCAGCGCGGGCGATGCCATAAGCAACACCAAAGACGATCACCGCCCCCAGTATACCAGCCACAATGGTTGCCAGCGCCGGGTTTGAAATTCCAGGCATGCTGTAATCGGGGACGATATTATAAAAAGCTTCCCTGGCGGCTTCAATAAAACCATGTTTTTCCGCGACCCATTCCAGGCCATCTGGGTGGCTGGACGCCAGCGGAGAAAGCACAACCAGCACCAATGATATAAGCAAACCCCCGACCACGACACCAATATTGCGAGCGGGCTTGTTCGCGTCGGCTTTAAGCAGATCTTTACGGGCAGCGAAGATGAACGCCAGCGCTCCAATGGTGATCAATCCCTCACCAATCCCGATGAGCGCGTGGATGGCGCCCATCGCGGGAACAGCGATATTCGCGGGAGAGGTGCCCGATAGCGCCAGTTGCAGCGCGCAGGCAAGCGAAGCGATAAAAATGGACGACCACGCGGCTACGAAACCAGCAACGAACAGCCCCCAGGTTTGTTTTTTGAAGAGCTTCATCAGCAAGGTGAAGAGCGCGTATGCCACGAAGGGACCGATGATGGCCATGTTAAAGAGGTTGGCTCCCAGGGCCAAAATGCCGCCATCTTGAAAAAGCAAGGCTTGAACGGCAACAACGGAAGTCATTACCAGAACAGCAGGCCAGGGACCTAAAAGAATGGCGGCGATAGCTGCGCCTAATAAATGGCCTGAAGTACCGCCAGTGACACTGAAGTTCAGCATCTGACCGGCAAAAATCGCTGCAGCCAATACGCCCATCAACGGAACCTGGCGTTCGCCGATGGTTTGGCCGGTCTTGCGCAGGGCAATCCCAATCAAGACCACAGAAATGACCCATAAGACAATTGAAAGCAGGACAGAGAGGAATCCATCTGGAATATGCATGGGGTTTATCGGTGAAAACAACATTGTGAGCCTCCGGTGAAAGAATGTTAGAATGGAGCGTAAGGTAATTTCAGGAAAATTATAAATCAATAATTTGCATATGCAAAGATTTGCATTATACGTTTTCTGTCGGAGGGACAATGCGCGCCTCTTCAGTAGAACAAGCCATTCTGGAAACTTTATCGAAAGAACATTCTCACCTGACCTCTCTACAGGTATTTGAAGAAATCCGCGGGCGCCTGCCAGCGGTAAATCAATCTACTGTGTACCGTGCTTTAGAACGGCTGGTCGAGCAGGGTGTGGTTTCAGTTTCAGATATGGGCACGCACGCCGCGGTTTATGAATTGCTTACCGATGGACGGCATCACCACCTGGTGTGTCAGAAGTGCCGGCGGGTCATGACGATAGGGCACGAGGATGTTCAATCTTTTTTTAATGCCATTCAGGAAAAGAATCATTTTCAAATCGTCACCAATCATTTAATTCTTTTTGGCATCTGCGACAATTGCCAGGAGAATGTTGAAAACAGCCGCGCGGAGAAATGAACAAACGACAATCAGCAGCGATTTCCATGAAAATGAGGGGAACGCACATGTAATCCGTTCTCAGCGGAGGTCATCGGGAACGGGAAAAGTCCAATTTCTTGCCCAGGGCGTATGATTAACACCATTTCCAAAGTATTCTTTAGCATTTATCTTCATCTGGGAGCGAAGACCTGTTCCATAGAGACCACTTTTATTGGCCTTCTTGCCAGGCAATTGAACCATTTTTCCAAGCCATCTGGTAAAATCTCCGGATGAGAAAAAATTGGAGGATAACATGAAAACAGGTACAGATAGCGACGGCCTTTCACTCTGGTGGAGGAGAGGAGCCATCCTGGTGATCGTACTGGGGTTCGCCCTGTTGATCTTTTTGACGGCGAAATCCTACTATACGGCTCCGCCCATTCCTGAAAAAGCTGTACTGGCAGAAGGCCAGGTTGTTTTTACCAAAGAGGATGTGCAAGCAGGGCAGGAAGTCTTTTTGAAATATGGCTTGATGGACAACGGCACAATCTGGGGGCACGGTGCCTACCTGGGGCCTGATTTTTCAGCTTCTTACCTGCATAATTTGAGCGTCGATGCGCAGCAAAGCCTGGCTGAATCCAGCTTCCAAAAACCCTATGACGCGTTGACCCTGCCTGAGCAGCAGGCGGTGCAGTTACAGGTAACCGACCTGCTGAAAGAGAACCGCTATGACCCTGAAAGCGGCGTATTAATTCTTACCGCGGCGGAAGCGGCTTCTTTCCAAAGACAGATACAGGTATGGACTGATTACTTTGCTTCAACCACCTCGAGCTCTGGACTGAAGCAAAACCTGATCTCCCACCCGGAAGAAATAAAACAACTGACCGCCTTCTTCGCCTGGTCTGCCTGGGCGTCGGTGGCGCAACGGCCTGACAAACCCTACTCGTATACCAATAACTTCCCTTATGACCCCAGCGTGGGCAATACCGCCACTGCTGACACGGTCCTTTGGAGCGCGTTGAGTTTGATCGCCCTGCTTGGCGGATTGGGCCTGGTGCTGTTCGTTGTCGGGCGCTGGAACTTCCTTGGTTGGCGGGGAAAGCAAGAAGGTGAACTGGAAGAGCCGAAGCCGATTGCCTCAGAAATCGCCACGCCTGCCCAGCGCGCCACGATCAAGTATTTTGCGGTCGTCGTGCTTCTATTACTGTTACAGGTGGCTATGGGGGCTCTCGTAGCGCACTACAGGGCAGACCCTTCTACTTTTTATGGCCTTGATCTTTCCAAGATCCTGCCCAGCAACCTTGACCGTTCTTGGCATTTACAGATCGCCGTTTTCTGGATTGCCACTTCGTATGTGGCTGGCGCTCTATTTTTAGCGCCGATTTTGAGCAAAAAAGATCCAAAACACCAGGTCGCGGGCATCAACATTCTATTCGGTGCTCTTGTGCTGGTGGTGGCTGGCAGTTTGATCGGCGAATGGCTGGGTATCAATAACAAGATGGGAAACCTCTGGTTCTGGTTGGGACATCAAGGCTGGGAATACCTGGAACTGGGCCGTATCTGGCAAATTCTACTTGCCATTGGTTTGCTGCTGTGGCTTTTCTTGCTGGTCCGCGCGCTTAAGAACGCCAGCCAAAACCCAGATTTCAAGCAGATGGCTTCCCTGTTCATCATTACGGCGATAGGCATCCCGATTTTTTATGTGCCGGCCATGTTCATCAATAGCATGACCAACTACGCCGTGGTTGAAACCTGGCGGTTTTGGATCATCCACCTGTGGGTGGAAGGCTTCTTCGAACTCTTCGCAACCGTGATGGTAGCGATCATCTTTTTTGTTCTGGGAGTCACCTCAAAGAAGACTTCTATCCGCGTGATCTACCTGGACGCCATCCTTTACCTGGCTGGCGGCATTGTGGGCACTGGTCACCACTGGTATTGGACCGGACAATCTAACCTGCCTATCGCACTGTCTTCTGTTTTCTCCGCGCTGGAAGTGGTTCCGCTCACCCTTCTCACCCTTGACGCCTGGGACTTTATCAAAATCTCCCAGGGGAAATGGGAAATTGTCAAACGCCACAAGTGGACTTTCTACTTCTTGATGGCTGTTGGCTTCTGGAACTTCCTGGGCGCGGGAGTGTTCGGCTTCCTCATCAACTTACCGATCGTCAGTTACTATGAAGTTGGCACAACGCTCACGCCAAATCACGGGCACACCTCTTTTATGGGTGTGTTTGGCATGTTGAGCCTGGCGTTGATCGTTTTTGGCTTGCGCCAGGTGCTGGATGATCAAAAGTGGAAGAAAGTCGATAAGTTCGTCGGAGTGGGATTTTGGGGCCTGAATATCGGTTTGTTACTGATGTCGCTTCTCTCGTTGTTCCCCGGTGGGGTGCTTCAACTGCTGGACGTGCTTAAGAACGGCTACTGGCATGCCCGCAGCCAGGCGTACATGGGTCAACCGCTGGTAAAAACGATTGAGTGGATCAGAATGGGACCGGACCTGATCTTTGTGTTAGCCGGGTGCATTCCGCTGGCGATCGCTGTTCTGTTCACCCTCTGGCAGGTGGTAAAGCACAAGAAGTCCGCTGATGCCAACCACTAACTTCGAGTGAACTCACCTGGCAGCACCTGGAACAGGGACAGAATAATTTCCAGTACAGGTGGTGCCAATTCATCAGACCGAGGGCATTTGACCCTCGGTTTTTTTTTGAATACAATGAAAGAACCTCATGAATGAAGCAGCGCGCGGGTTTCTCACAGATTTGTTCAAGATGCATAAACGGCAGGTGAGGCCATGACCAGGTTGAGCTCTGCGGGGCAATCAACCTGACTGAACAGGTGAGTATTGTTGAAGCAAGTATGGGAGTTCTTTAGGTGGTTTACCTTCCTTTGAGCAACAGAAAGCAAGGGGTAGTATTTACGGTTCTCGCAAGAAGGGGAGAGTTGCACGCGTGCTCTGGAGGCGTGAACAACTCGTACTTGACTTTTGTATACTGAAAAGTATAATATATACCGTTCAGTATAGAATGGGTTGAAAAATGGCAAATAAACCAAAACCAGAACACGAGAATGCCAACCGAATCCTCGCCACGGCCTGGCGGCTCTTTCAACAGAAGGGTTTCAAAGGAGTTACCATCGATGAAATCTGCTCTGGCTGCGGGCTGACCAAGCCGACCCTCTACTATTATTATCGAGATAAAGAAGGCCTGTTTGTCTCCGTCTTGCAGCACCAACTTGCCTTATTCAATCGTGTATTGACGCAGCCAGGCAATATTGAACAGCAGCTGCAGCGCCTGGCGGTGGCCATTTTGGAGAACTTCCAGATTGAATACAGCGTATTGATGCGCGATCGGGCTCATATTAAAAAACCAGAAAACCAGGCGGCGGTGCGAGAAGCTTTCCGCTCTGGTCTCTTCAACCCTTTGTTATTGTTAATGGAGACCGGCCTGAAAAATGGAGACTTGCAAGCCCGTAACCCTGAAGTGTTAACGCTTGCCTTTTTGGGCATAATCAATAACTTTATTAACCGCGGTGCAGAATCAGGTACCAGCACAGCGGAGTTGGCGGCTGAATTAACGCAGTTGTTTTTACAAGGAGCAAAAGGGCAGAGGGCAGGTTTCACGTGATTGAGAGCCAGTTGCGCGGTCTTGAAAGTACGGTAACTCTTTTTTTTATTTGCTGTGCGCATGTTGATCGAATATTGGCTTATAAGCGATAAATCAGTCCATTCAGACAAGGAGAACGTTTGTGTTTGAACAACAACGCTCGATAGAAGATAGAACAAAAAACAGTTGGTGGTCATACCTGAAACCCACTTTACCGAAAAGGTGGCTGCTCATCGTGGCAGGCGCAATGTGGAGCGCTGTAGGAATCATGTTACTGAATTACGCCGTTACCTGGTTAACCCTCTCTTTTTCAATTCCTGCCATTCTGCTGGGCGTGCTTGGAATAATCCTCTCTGTGATGGTCAATCGCTGGGGGTTTTCAAAAATCGCGCTGAAAAATATCGAGAGGATCCTGGCGCTGAATGAAAAGGCCTGCCTGTTTTCATTTCAGGCATGGAAAAGCTATCTGCTGATACTTGTGATGGTAAGTACTGGAATCTTCTTGCGTAATTCTGCGATCCCCAAGGTTTACCTGGCGGTGGTGTACACCACGATCGGCGGTGCGCTCATTCAAGCCAGTGTGAAATATTACACGCGCTTCTTTTCTCTTAACCGCGGGGGAGGGTCCTGATCCGATCCCTTCAAAAAACGGGCTTGGAGATGAGAGAAACAAAGACGGAGGCTTGGAGCCCCGCGCCCCTCTTGCCCGTGTAGCGCATGGGTCACGCGCATTCCTTTCTGCCTTGACTGTACCGTTGGGGGCGGGACTGCGGAGAGCTGGTGACCCCGCGATCGCGACCTTTGCCGGAGAAAAGAACGCGCCTTGTTTGACGATGAAGGGACACCCTTAACGCCGCGGCAGAAAGCGCGTTTGCCCGCGGTTCGGGTGCGCTCTTCAAATGAAAATCACTTGCTTAAACGTTGATCTAAAAAAGATTTAAGCACAATGGCGCTGTTGTGTTCGGTGTCATGAGCGCTGTAAAGCAGGGTCACCTCACCCTTTTGAGCGGCCTCGAGGATGGGCATCCATGCGCTTGCGTTTCCAGCCAACTCAGCCAGGTAGCGCTTCTGGAACTCATCCCATTTCAGCGGGTCATGCCCAAACCAGCGCCGCAAATCGGTACTGGGGGCGACGTCTTTCACCCAGGAATCAATTTTCAGCTCTTCTTTCTTCATCCCACGCGGCCACAGGCGTTCCACTAGAAAACGAACCCCGTCACTTTCCTGAGGTCTTTCATAAACTCGTTTAATCTTCACCATAGTTGCTCCTTTCCATTAAGGCTGACCTCTTTGCACTGCAGACAGACGCGCAGCGTTTGAACATCACCCACAGCGGTGGCGTCTACCCAGCGCGCTTACCCATTACGTTTTCCATTGTAATTCAAATCTCCGGGCAAATGCTGCCAATACTTAGAGGGCAAATCCCTATCAGGGCGCCGGCACTGAGTCCATGCTGCTGGTAAAGGATTATTCTCTCAGGTAAAGGTGTTTTTTGATTCCCTCTGGGTCGGAAAGGACCAAATATTCAAGCGTTTGGGCTTTTATCGTTTCCCGCCAGTGCGCGGGTGGAAAGAATACCCTTTTAATCCTTTCGCGCTCTATTCGCTGCCGGGAAAATCGGTGATCACACCATCGTTGAGCAGAACCCCATTTACTTTATAGACAATTTTCCCAGTGCAGACTGTAGTGGAAGAACTTTCACCTTCAATCGTTACCGTTCCCCCGCCAATTGTCCAGTTAACGTCTGCGGTGGTTATTCCTGAAGCGATATATTTGGGAGTAAGTTCATTTACTTGAGTACTTGCACTTTCGCCAAAGACTTTAACGGTATTTTCAGGGCTGGCTGGCAGAAGCTTGTCGACCACTGTCGATGTGGTGAGATCGCCATACATTAAGAAGAATGCGGAGCATCCACTGATAAGAAGCATGGCAGAGATGATCGATATCAGGAATACGCGTTTGTTTTTTCTAAATAGCAATGGGAAAACGAAAAAGCACGTAGATGCCATGGCAACAGGGATTGCTTTGTTGCCTGGTAACCTGCTCTCGGGTTGTGGGATGGAAACAAAGGTTTGAACAGTGATCCCTTTTGAATCTAACAATGCCATACCGTTTACTACAACTGCGGTGTCACCTCCAAATGTTAGGTCACCGCCGGGGCTGAGCGTCCAGGTGTATGTGTTTGCTCCAGCATCTTTTACATACTCTCCGGGGATGGCTGGTATATAAGAATTGATGTATGAGGTCAGTTGCGCCATTTCTTCCGGTGTTGTGGGGTCATTATTATCGTTAGATTCATTACCGCTTGAGTCACAAACCATGTTGTTGGATACGATGCTATCGAATACAAATATCCAATCACCACTAATATCGAGAGGGCGAATTTTCGCGGTAAAGGTTTTCGCACCATCGGTAGCCACTGCAACGATGCGAATGCCGGATAAACCTGTTTTCGAGTGTAGCGGTCCGATCACCGTTTTGGCTGTTCCATCATTGTATTGGATCTCTCCACCCTCTTCTGTATAGTAAAAAGGACATCCAGGTGAGACTTCAATTTCAACCGGATATCCCGCAAGCTCGGCATTACGCGGCGTTTCAAGCATCAACGGATAAACCCCACCTTTCTCTATGACTGCCTGGATATCCAGTTCAGTTCCTGTCCCGCCGCTGGTTTGCTTCATCTGGGGTTCATAACCCGTTTTCTTAAAATTCAAATCGCCTTTGTTGTCTACAGGGGTGACTGATTCGCCGTACCCTGTCCCATTTTTCACAGAATTCAAGAGATAGATCATTGAATTCGCCTTTTGAGGGGATTTTCCCAACAGGTACCGCGCGAAATCATCGAGGTTAGCACTGATCTTTTCCACTGCTGAGGAATCTATTGGGAACGCCCCATTATTGATGGCGTTAACGAATTTCTGCGGACTAATAGGGCATGCTGATGGATTGTCACAGGTAAATACTTTCAATAATTGTGCATGGAGGTAAAGATCATCATTCCATTGATTGGGCGCGAATTGAAAAGGGGTGCGCTTATCAGCCCCAAGGCTCGTGGTCCCATAACTAAGCAAATTTTGATCGATATATTTTGGCTCGTAAAGCATCACCATGTATTCAGCCGATGTTTCAAGCCACCATTTTGAAGTGCTCGAAATACCCAGCTTATTACTCCAATACGATGAGGCCATATTATAGGCAGCATCCTGAACCCAGTGAGCCAATTCGTGCGCCAGTTCAGAAGCCAGGTTGTCTTTTCCCATACTGTCTTGCGGGATATGGACAGTGCCATTGCTGGGGGAGTATACAGGGTCGCCGCTGCCGGGTTCAATGACAACATTGACCTTGTATCCATTTTTCACCAGGTTAGCCGCGGTAAATCCTTCAGCCTGGTAAGTCGACATGATTTTCTGCACCAAATCGACAGCCTGGT